>CAYUWQ010000046.1:0-12164 GCA_964448455.1 uncultured Eubacteriales bacterium
AATAAATAATCACAACCGCGCCAAGCACTATCCGGTACCAGCCGAACACTTTGAAGTCATGCTTCTTGATATAACCCATCAGGAATTTGATTGCGAGGATTGAAACAACGAAGGCAACCAGCATACCGGTGATGAGAATAACTATCTCTGAGCCGGTAAAATCAAAGCCGAACATCACCATTTTCATCAAACTCGCAGCTGCCATAGCGGGGATGGCGAGAAAAAAAGTGAACTCCGCCGCTACCGAACGTGATGTGCCAATCAGGATGGCGCCGACGATGGTTGCGCCGGAACGGGATGTGCCGGGAATGAGCGCGAGCATCTGAAACACGCCGATAATCAGCGCAGTTTGATAGGTCAAGTCCAGCAGTGTTTTTGTTTTCGGTTCGCGGTTCTTGTTGCGGTGTTCAATCACGATGAATAAAATACCGTAAAGAATCAGCGTTACAGCGACTGTCCAGGGGTTATAGAACAATTCATCGATTTTATCGTCAAACAAAACGCCGATGATGCCCGCAGGGATGGACGCAACCGCCACCTTGAACCACAGTGTCCAGGTTTGTTTTTTTTCTAAGGAGGTTTTTTTCAGCGCGAAGGGGTTGAGCTTATTAAAATATAGTGCTACAACCGCCAGGATTGCGCCGAGTTGAATCACCACAAGGAACATCTCCATAAAAGCATCCGAGACATTCAGCTTTAAAAACTCATCCACCAAAATCATATGCCCCGTGCTGCTGATGGGCAGCCACTCGGTGACGCCCTCAACAATGCCCAGTATCATTGCTTTTACTATTTCCAAGAACTCCATGTTGACCTCCGAACTATTTTATCAGCATTCCGCTGTTGCCGAACTTTCAGAATTATAACACTAGTCAACTCATTTCTCAATACCAAAATCACAACTTCGCCGCACTCTCTTAGACCAGTTCAATCGAAATTGGCTCCATTGTCAGGGGTTCTTTCCCTTCAATTGCAACATCCGCGGGGCAATCCGAATCATTATAGAGCGCGGTTAAGCCGTTTTCGAGCACGCTCACATATACGCCGGCGGGGCTTTTTATCGTCAGCATCTTTTTTGTCAGTGGATTCAGGTTTCCGAGCTTTATCAGTTCGGCTGCCAAATCCCTGATCCAGCCGTCCAGCGGTTCCCGCAGGGTGTTAATGAAAATAACGCTGCCTTTACCGGTGCCACCCGCGCGCCATTTGTTGAAAATGCTGTAGTCCCCTTCCACGCTCGCAATACCCGCTTTGGCGTTGCTTTTGATGACGGGACAGATAATTGTACCGCCACCGCGCACCCAGGTATCCAGCTTCTCTAAAACCGCCTGTTCGGTATAGTCGCCGTTATGATTGCGGGAGAGGAAGACTAACGCCTTGAATTGTTCCAATGCGCCATCGAGCACCATGCGCTCACTGCAGAAATCATAATCCAAGTGCCGTCGAAGGGAATACACTTGTGAGAAAAACGCCGAACCGTCCAGATACCTGATCACGCTGTCATCGGTATTTACCAGGGTGTCCGGGTACAGCACCGCGACATCGATCACCGGTTTGGCGCGTTTTTCCAGCAGCGGAGCATATTTCAGCCATCTTTCAGCGCTGATATCGCAGCACTGCAGATTACCCCTGTAATAGAACAGATGCTGCCCGTTGTTGATGATTATATTGTACAGCCGCGCCATGATGCCCCTTGCCGTGCTGAACCCCGCCGGTTCGGAACCGAAAGGCACCTTGTAAAACCGCGCGGCGGAGGAGAGCATGCGGGTAATGGCAAAATTGAGCTCGTAACTTTCGTCTTCGTTGGTTGCACGGATGCCGCCGTTTACTTTTATCATACTGCGGGTTTGCTCCGTAAAGTCCGTGCCGCACTCCCCAAAACCCCAGCCGCCGGAGGACTGGTAGATATCTTTATCAGGCATCTCCTCTCGCATCCAAACTGCCCATTTTTCGCACCAGTCACTCATTTCAAACATATACCAATCCACAAAATCCTTGCGCCGGCGTTTGACTTGACAGGTAACCGGGTGAAAGGTTTCTATTTCATCAAAGCCACCGTATTCTTCATGCCAGGCTTTATTCAATGCATCAATCAGGCCGTACTTATTCTGCAGCCATGTCCGGAAACGGGACGCCGCGTCTTTATCCCCTGCCCACCAGCCCAAATGCATGTGCTCTGTTTGCCCCTTGTAGCCGCAGTTGCCGCTCGCCGGGTACTGCGATTCGCCGTAGTTGCCGGATGGACCCAGGCGGCAGCCGAACACATCGGGATGATTGTTATAGTGTCTGCCGAATTCGTGGAGATAGTCGATGATGTACGGTGTCTGATGGTCGTTGAAGATAGTCGGGACATTGTTGGCGATGCCATGTTCCAGGCATTTGAAGCCGGTAAAACCTTCCATATCGTGATACCATTCCGGCAGCGCGTACGCGGAGCCGCCGATGACCAGCGGGAACCATTTTAAGCCGTACTGCGCGGCGAATTCGATGATGTCGTCATAATAGCTCCAGTCATAGGTACCCTTGTTATATTCGATGGTGTTCCAGCGGACATAGCTTTCCACGCCGTTGAAACCGAGCGCCCGGATATAGGGGCAGGTATCCTTCATCCGCTCAATGGTAGCATCCAACGCCTCATAACTGATGGGAGAAATATCCGCAGAGCAAACAAGCTGCAAAAAGTTTTCAAGTTCAAAACCGGGTTTGCATTCCGTAGGGTCCGGCCGCTCGCTTTTCGCCAGCTCAATGGCCGCTTCACAACGGCCGGGCACGAGCTCCACGCTGATAATTTCGGGGATGCCGGTAACGGTAAAATCCGTATCCATCGCCTGCCCGTGCTTCAAGGACGGGTTTTCCATGATAAACACCGTGTGTCGGATTCTGCCGGTGTTGCACAGGGTGTAACCGGCTGTGATCTCCGCGCCGGTATAAACCGGATTGGACCCGAGGTTTGCCCCGATTTCCCCCGCCGCATGAAAAGTCAGCCCGCCCTGACTGACGCAGTTGTCCCGGTAAGCAACCATAACCGAAAACACCGTTTCGTCCCCGAAAAGTCCTTTTTCCAGCCGGTATCCTACACCGCGGCGTGTGTAAAGGTCTTCCGCTTTACTGTTTATATTTGCCGTTGATTCCAAGCCCTGCGCATAATCCGAGTATACCGGTTCCGGTTTTATGCCGTTAAATTCCATTGCAAATACCCCTTTAATCAGATTTGCCCTCACGCCAAAATATTTTTTGATGGTCCGGCTTTATCATCGTCTGATTTACCAATCCCGGCTGATTTAATATTGAATGTTATAATAGTCAGGATTTTTAACTTTTTACACTAACCGGTAACATAAAGGACAGCGCCCTGAAAAAATCACGGAGCTGTCCTTTTTTACTAATCAGCGCATTCGTTTACCATGTTTTACTGCCCTTTAAAGTTCACCGTTACATTGCCGCTGGTGGCGATAATTTTGAGTGAGTTTGCCGCATCGGCGTTCTCGTATTCATAGGTCTTTGTGCTGTTGCCATCTACCGTGACATTGCCGCTGACAACGGAGATATTGCTGTTGTAATCCTTCTTTTCACCCTGAACATTCAGCGTAACATTGCCGGATATGCTTGTAACATCGTTTGCGCCCAGTAGCTTTCCGTCCAGCTCCGCGTTGCCGCTTGTCACCTTGAGGGTCATGCCGCCTAAATCCAGACTTTTGGCCTTGAACTGCCCTGATGTCAGGTTGACATTCAGATTGTCCGCCTTGCAGCCGTCTATAGTGAAATTACCGCTCGTTTTGTCAATGATGAAACCGGTTGCTTGTATGTTCTCGATATCAGCATTGCCGGAGGTGGCGTGGATATCCAATTTATCCGCCGTCAGTTTGGCAATGGTGATATTACCGCTGATATTTTTTATTGTAACATTTTTCATCTGAGCCGTTTCAGGCAAATATATTTTTACATAATCATTGTTTCTACGCCAAAAACTGAAATTGAACAGCAACTGCTTGTTGTCCTGTGAGATAGTCAGCTTGCTGTTTTCGTTGGTGCAGACAGTTTTCAGCGCGGCATTTGCCATATACTCATAACCGAACCGGTCTGCGGTAATAAACTCAATATTTGAGCTTGTGGTTCTGATTTCGATTTCATCAAACTTTTTGGCGCTTTTATCGGTGAAAATTTGCGCCGCGTTTCTATTAGAGATGTGCAGCCCATCATCATCCGAATAGAGCATAAACAGCGACCCTGCCGCAAGAACCGCCAAAGACACAATGACAACTACGATTAGAATAATCCACACTTTTTTCATATAACGGTCCGCCTTTCCGACACTATTATAGTATCCGGTTGGATTTTTTTCAACTGAATATTTCGTACCCGCTTAAAAAATGGTCTGCGTGCAAAAGTTTAACATTTCAAAAACAGTTATTGACATATACCCAAAACAGCGTATAATAAGTATTGATATTGACATATGTCAGAAATACATGGAGGTGATTTGATGTCAAGACCCAGAAAATGGAGAAAGGTCTGTTGCCTGCCGGGCAGTGCGCGTTACGGACCGCTTGATGCACCGGATAACGAAGAAAATTTTGTAACCATGAGCATCGACGAGTATGAAACCATCAGGCTCATCGACTTGGAAGGGTTTACGCAGGAAGAGTGTGCCGTGCAGATGCATATTGCGCGCACTACAGTACAAGGCATTTATAACGATGCCCGCCGCAAGCTGGCTGAATCCTTAGTAAACGGCAAGGTGCTGCGGATTGAGGGCGGCGACTACCAGCTTTGTGACGGGCTTGAAGTCAACTGTGCTTGCGGTGGTTGTTATAGGCACCGCAGCGGAAACCCTGCCGCTGAAGCAAAAATAAGTTGCGGGAAATTCTGACAGATTGAAATTTTTGCAGGTGAACCGTATGAACAATGAATATCGTGAAGTCAGCGTTTTTATCAAAGCACTGAAAAGCCAGGTTGGCAAATTAACAAAACAACAGATGTATACGCTTAAAGGTCAGGCTCTTTCCGGTGACTTAGACGGCGCAAAAAAGGGCTTGAGCAGGCTGATATCAAATTAGCATCTGAATGTAAACGGAGGAAAAATAATGAAAATCGCATGTCCGGTTGATGAAAAAACTATGGAAACAAGTGTCTGTATGTCTTTTGGGCGTACCCCCTATTTCCTTGTATATGACACTGAAACAAAACAAGCTGAATTTATTGACAACAGCGCGGCGGCAAGCCAGGGCGGTGCCGGCATAAAAGCCGCACAAATGATTGCAGATAAAAAGGCGGAAGTTTTACTGACACCCCGCTGCGGTGAAAATGCGGCAGAGGTCATCAAGGCAGCCAACATAAAAATCTTTAAAACCGTGAGCGGCTCGGCAATGGACAACATCAACGCGTTCCTCGACGGTAAACTGTCAGAGTTGGATGAAATTCATGCGGGCTTTCATAACCACGGGGGCTGATAATCCGTAGTATTATCATCAATAACGCCGGGAGGACAAAACTACCTATGAAAATCGCTGTGCTAAGCGGCAAAGGCGGTACCGGTAAAACGCTGGTAAGTGTTAATTTAGCCTGCGCGGCAAAATCATCCATCTATATTGACTGCGATGTTGAAGAGCCGAACGGTCATTTGTTTTTTAAGCCCACAAATATAAAAGAAGAACAGGTTACAGTTAAAATTCCGTTTGCAGACACTGAGCTGTGCACCGGCTGCCGCAAGTGTGTTGACTTCTGCAGGTTCAATGCTCTTGCTTACGCGGGCGGCAAACTAAAAGTCTTTGAAAATATCTGCCACTCCTGCGGGGGTTGTGTGTTGGTTTGCCCGGAAAACACGCTGACCGAAAAAGAGAGAACGGTCGGCACGACACAAAAAGGTGATTCCGGCAATGTATCCGTCTATTCCGGATTCCTGAATACCGGTGAACCATCCGGTATGCCAATCATTAAAAAAATGATTGCTGAAAACAATCAAAAAAGAGCAAGCTTGACATTCATCGACTGTCCGCCCGGCAGCGCCTGTATTGTTATGGAAAGCATCAAGGATGCCGATTACTGTATTTTGGTAGCGGAACCCACACTTTTTGGCGCCCAGAATCTAAAAATGGTATATGAGCTTGTCAAGCTTTTTGACAAACCGTACGGGGTATTGCTCAATAAATGTCAGGATGGAGAAAACCCTTCAGAACAGTTTTGCACAGAGCAGGGAATTGAAATAATAGGACGCATAAACTACGACAACGAGCTCGGCACCATAAATTCAAATGCCGAAATTGCAGTAAGAGCGAGCGAAAAATATAAAGCGATGTTCTCGTCTCTGCTTCAAAATGTGATAAGGGAGGCAAGGCATGGTACAACTGTTAATCCTAAGCGGTAAGGGGGGCACAGGCAAAACAACGGTCGCCGGCGCTTTTATAAAACTGTCCACCGCAAAGGCATATGCGGACTGTGATGTGGACGCGCCAAACCTTCATTTGATTATGGCGCAGCATACACAGGCCGTCAACTCTGATTTTCGCGGGTTGCCCAAAGCCGCTATTGACACCGGTTTATGTGTCCGGTGTGATTTCTGCATACAAAGCTGCCGTTTTGGCGCAATTGATAATGAAAATGATTATACGGTGAACCCCTTCGCTTGCGAAGGCTGCGGTGTATGTGAATATGTCTGCCCGGTCGGCGCGATAACAATGAACCCGGCTGTTGCCGGCGAACTGATTCTGTATACGAACAATTCGGTGTTTTCAACGGCTCAGCTCAAAATGGGCAGCGGCAATTCCGGCAAGCTGGTTTCCGAGGTGAAAAAACAGATGCTTTCGTCTGCCGCAAGCGCAGAATTTGCCGTTATTGACGGTTCTCCCGGAATCGGCTGTCCGGTTATCGCTTCTATCAGCGGTGCGGATATGGTATTGATTGTTGCGGAGCCCTCGGTTTCGGGCATCAGCGACATGGAAAGAATTATTAAAACAGCCAAAAGCTTCGGTGTTCGGCTTGCCGTTTGTATCAATAAGTACGACATAAATATGATAAATACTCAAAAGATTGAAGCTTATTGCAGCAATGCCGGAATTGATTTTGTTGGCAAAATCCCGTTCGACCCGCAGGCGGTCAAAGCTGTCAACAGCGGAATGAACATAACCGATGTTGACTGCTCATCGGGGGGCGCGGTAAGAGATGTTTATGAAAGAACCGTTGAGTTGCTTTTTGAATCGAAGAAGAGGTGCGAAAAATGCGAATAACAGCGCTGGCTGAAAATGAATCCCATTTTGACAATCTCGGCAGCGAACACGGTTTGAGCCTGTATATCGAAACAGAAAAACATCAGTTGCTTTTTGATACCGGGCAGGGTTCTCTTTTTGCGAAAAATGCGGTAAAATTAAGTATTAACCTTTCGCAGGTTGACCTGTGCATTATTTCACACGGTCACTACGATCATGGCGGCGGACTGAAGTCTTTTTTGAGCTTAAACAGTATATCACCTGTTATCGTCAGCCAAAAAGCGTTTGGCGATTATTACGCAAACCGAACAGATGCGCCAAAAGCCTATATCGGTTTGGATAAAACGCTCCTGCCCAATGACCGCTTTGTATTCACCGGTGGATATTTAGCGGTCGAAGACGGGTTGGAGATTTTTTCTACCGTTACCGGTCAAACCCTTCAGCCTACCGGCAACGGTGATTTGTTTGAGAAAATCGGCGATTCTTTTATTTCGGATAGTTTTGCCCATGAACAAAACCTGATCATAACCGAAAACGGTAAAACCGTTTTGATTGCCGGCTGTGCCCACAAAGGGATTATTAACATCGTTGAAAGCTTTCATGACCTAAAAGGGCATTACCCCGATTATGTGATCGGCGGGTTCCATCTGTACAACAAAGCTTCCGGCGGCAGCGAGGAAGAGGATACCGTTAATGCCATCGGCAGATACCTGATGCTAACCGGCTCCCAATATTATACTTGCCATTGCACAGGGATGGCAGCCTATCTAAGCCTGAAAACCGTTATGACGGATAAAATCGATTATCTGTCTACCGGTAATCAAATATATATCAAATAGAGGAGTTATAAGAATGAGCGAAAATTGTGACCACAACTGCGGCAATTGTTCAACCGAGTGCGCGGACAGGGAAGAAGCTATAAATGATTTTTCCGCACAGCCGCACGAACTGAGCAAAATCAAGAAGGTCATCGGCGTTGTCAGCGGCAAAGGCGGTGTGGGTAAATCCATGGTCACCTCTCTGCTTGCTGTCACCATGAAGAGAATGGCATATAACACCGCCATATTGGACGCGGATGTAACCGGCCCGTCCATCCCGAAATCGTTCGGGTTAAAAGAAAAGGCGCAGGGCAGCGAAATCGGGCTGTTCCCCGTAAAGAGCAAAACCGGTATTGAAATTATGTCCGTCAACCTCCTGTTGGAAAACGATACAGACCCTGTTGTCTGGCGCGGGCCGATAATCGGCAACACTGTCAAGCAATTCTGGACAGATGTGATATGGGGCGAAGTAGATTTTATGTTTATCGACATGCCCCCTGGTACCGGTGATGTAGCGCTGACTGTTTTCCAGTCTGTCCCGGTCGACGGCATTATCATTATCACCTCCCCGCAGGAGCTCGTGTCCATGATTGTTTCAAAAGCTGTTAAAATGGCGGAGATGATGAACATACCGGTTGTAGGAATTATTGAAAACATGTCATATTTCAAAGCCCCGGACACCGGTAAAGAGTATAAAATCTTCGGTGAGAGTCACTTAGACGAAACCGCGGCGAAGCACGGCATCAAAGTGCTCGCTAAAATGCCCATCGAACCGAAGCTGGCCGCCGCCTGCGACAACGGCATGATTGAGCTGTTTGATGTCAGTTGGCTGGATCCCGTGGGCGAAGAATTGGAAAAAATGCTGTAACGGAGGCAGAATAAATGGAACCTCACGCCCAAAAAGCGAAAGACCTTTTTTTGGAAGGCTACAATTGCGCGCAATCCATGCTTGGCGCTTACTGTGATGAAGCCGGCATAGACTTTGAGCAAGCGATTAAGCTCACCGCATCTTTTGGCGGCGGCATGGGCAGGTTGCGCGAAGTCTGCGGCGCTGTTACCGGCATGTTTATGATTGCCGGGCTGAAATACGGCTACACAAGCCCGAACGATGATGAAACCAAAGCAAAACACTATGAACTGATTCAATCCCTCGCCAAACAGTTCAAAGAAGAAAACGGCTCAATTATCTGCCGGGACCTGCTGGAACTAGGCGAAGTGGAGCAAGGCCCGGTGCCGGACAAACGCACGGCGGACTATTATCAGCACCGGCGGTGCGCGCAGCTCATTGAGAACGCCGGAAAAATGTTGGACGAATTGATCGAAAATAAAAAAACGGAGGAAATACAATGAAAATAGCAGTAGCAAGCGAAGGTAAAATGGTCACGGGGCATTTCGGGCATTGCGAAAATTTTAATATTTTCGAGGCGGAAGACGGAAAAATCACATCAACAAAAATCATCCCCAATCCCGGCCACAGGCCCGGCTTTCTGCCGAACTTTTTGAATGAGTTGGGTGTCAATGTTATCATATCCGGCGGCATGGGAGGCGGTGCGGTGGAAATATTCAACGAAAAAGGCATCGAGATTATAACCGGTGCCGGCGGAGAAGCCCAAGGAGCTGCGCAGGCATACCTGGACGGCAAACTGAAGTCCACGGGGTCTGTTTGCCATGAGCATCAGCATCATGACACCTGTTCGGGCTGACAGCTTTAATCTCACTCTCGGTGACAATGTCACGGTTAATGGGACCGCCAACCTTTATACTTATTTACATTCGACACGGCGCTTTTTTGAAGCGTTGTTGATAAAATTGAAGGAGGTAAAGAAAAATGGAAGAAAATACCGCGAACAGAATGCCTTTGATAGGCGAACCGGCACCCGCTTTTACAGCGGTAACCACACAAGGGAATATTAACTTCCCGGAAGACTACGCAGGCAAATGGGTTATCCTTTTCTCCCATCCTGCGGATTTCACGCCCGTATGCACCACCGAATTCATGACTTTCGCATCCATGACAGATGAATTCAAAGCGCTCAACACCGAGCTTGTCGGCCTTTCCGTCGACTCCTTGTATGCGCACATCGCATGGCTTCGCAAAATTCAGGAGCTTGAATGGAACGGTATGAAAAATGTTGAGGTCAAGTTCCCGCTGATTGAGGACATCCGCATGGATGTCGCGAAAAAATACGGCATGATTCAGCCGGGGCAATCCAACACGCAAGCCGTCAGGGCAGTTTTCGTCATTGACCCCGAAGGAAAGATCAGAACTATCCTCTACTATCCCCTTTCCATGGGCAGAAATTTTGACGAAATCAAGCGGATCATCCTTGCGCTGCAAAAAGCGGATAAAGACAAGGTTGCAACCCCCGCCAACTGGAGACCGGGCGACGATACCATCGTACCGACAGCAGGTTCCTGCGGCACGGCAAAAGAGAGAATGGAATCAAAAGCAGACGACCAGTACTGCTTGGACTGGTTCATGTGCTTTAAAAGAGAGAAAAAGTAATTTGGCTTTGAGTCCTCTATTTTACAATTTATGAAATTTTCTTTTTAAAATGAACGGAGTTTTGACGATTTACGATCTCAAAATTCCGTTCATTCATCTATAATCTCAACTCTGCAATCAAATTATCCGTTGAACCTGAATTATCGTATGGACTATCGGTTGCCCAATATAACTCGAATTCAGCATAAAAATGACATCGTTTTGACACAAACACGCGCTAAAATGATGACAGAACGATTGAAGGAGAGATATAAAATGGTAACAAACAATCTACCGGTCAAGCTGCACCAACGAGTTGTCCCTTCGCTAATACTCATCATCCTCGCTGCAGGCGTCCTGTTTATCTTGCCATCCTGCAGCAAAACAGTTGAAAAAGATGATTCAACAACGCAGGCAACCCAGATGCAAAATACAGAACCCGGCGATGCAACACAAATTACACAAGACACTTCCATGACAGGGCAATCGCAGATACCGCCGGCAAGCTCATCTTTATCCCTTGAAGGGTACGGCGCAAAAGGTGCTTTGGCTGACAATAACTTGAGCATCGCGGATATGCTCACATACGCCGTTCAAGACGAATATTTGGCACGCGGCGAATATGCCGCCATTATAGCAAAATTTGGCAGCAACAATCCATATGACAACATCATTCTTGCTGAGGAGAAGCACATCACTTCTCTCAAAGAGATATACACAGCGTACGATATGCTTTTACCGGAAGACACATCGGGTGACCATATTGTTGTACCAAAAGACCTGCTTGAAGCTGCAAAAACAGGTGTCCAAGCGGAAATAGATAATATCGCAATGTATAATCTATTTTTAACCTATGAATTGCCCGAAGACATCCGCGATGTTTTTAACAGTTTAGAGAAAGGCTCCAAAAGCCATCTTTCAGCTTTTCAAAAACAGGTTGATAAGTTGAGCTGATTTGTGATAAACAAGCAGCAGCCATAAATGGAAACCTTATACAATAAAATTAGCGATCGGAGATTTTACATTGAAAAGAAAGTTTTCTGTCAGAACAATTATTCAAATATTCTTTTTTGCATTGATCGCGGTTATTTCCGTTGCGGAGATTGCTTCGCTGCATGCCGTGTGTCCATTCGGCGGTGTGGTTACTCTTTACAGCCTGCTGTCGCAGGGCACACTGGTGCACAAAATTCAAATGTCATCGCTCATCCTTATGAGTCTTGTATTTCTGCTGTCAGTCCTCTTCGGTCCGGTATTTTGCGGATGGGTCTGTCCTTTTGGCTCGGTTCAGGAGTGGATCGGAAAAATCGGCAAAAAATTCTTCCCAAAAAAGTTCAACCGGTTCATCCCTGTAAAAGCAGACAAGGTTTTACGGTACTTCAGACTTTTCGTGCTGGCCTGGGTCGTTTTTGTCACCGCAAAATCCGGCACCTTAATGTTCTCCACTATAGATCCGTACCAAGCCTTGTTCAAATTCTGGACAGAAGAAGCGGCGCTGCCGGCGCTGATCATCCTCGCTATTACGCTTATTTCATCTTTGTTTGTTGCCCGCCCTTGGTGCCGATATTTTTGCCCTTACGGCGCTTTGCTCGGCTTGTTCAATAAAATCAGGATATTTAAAATCACAAGAAACACCGGCACATGCATAAACTGCAAAAAATGTGA
>CAYUWQ010000047.1:0-5383 GCA_964448455.1 uncultured Eubacteriales bacterium
GGTTGTGTCGACGCGCTTGGCAGAGAAATAATATCATCGGGCGGCTCAAACGAAAAGCAAGTGGGTATTTTCTATTTTCTTTGGCAGGGTGTCCACGGCACCGGCGGCCCTTATGACAATACAAAAATTGTCGCAAACAACCCCGGCGCAAATTTATCCGAAGAAAACTGGCTCGCATCGGGCGGCGGCGGTGTCGGGGAGCATCATTTTTGGGGCGAACCGCTATTTGGCTATTACACTTCACGGGATACCTGGGTAATGCGAAAACACCTGCAGATGCTCACGGACGCAGGCGTTGACTTTATTGTGCTGGATACCACAAACGCCGTTACTTATTCCGACAGGGTAATCGATCTTATTGATATCTGGCATGAGTATTTGCTCAAAGGTTGGGATGTGCCTCAAATTGCCTGTTATACCAACACCGTATCGGGCGACACAATGAACAGAGTTTATGATGAATTGTACAACAACGCTCAGTTGAAGGCTAAATACACAAGAATTGATGAATTGTGGTTTCAATGGGACGGTAAACCGATGATTATCGGCAAAGCCGACGATCCGACGCTTCGTGACGATGTGAAAGAATACTTCAGAATCAAAGCAAGTCAATGGCCGACCGAAGAAAGAAGAACGGATGGGTTTCCCTGGATGGAGTTTGACCGATCCTTAACCTACAAGGCGATTTATGGCGAAGGATTAAAGCGGGAGATTATGAGTGTTTCCGCTGCGCAGCATTCCGACACCTGCCGTTTCAGCGCCACAGCATGGTACGGTGCCAACGATAGAAGCAGAAACTGGCACAATGGAGCCAACGACCAATCCTCGGACGCGGTATTGCATGGTTATAACTTCGCGGAACAATGGGATTTTGCTATACGGTTTGACCCTCAAACGATATTTGTTACCGGTTTCAATGAATGGGTTGCGCAAAGACAGCCCGGTGACACGCAGCCGATTGTTTTTGTCGATTGCGCCGATACAGCAAACAGCCGCGATGTTGAGCCGATGAACGGTTTGCTCGGCGACAATTATTATATGCAGCTTGTGGATTATATTGCAAAATTCAAGGGTACAGCGGTTAAAAAGCAGGTTCAGGAAGATGTGACTATTGATATAACCGGGGGTTTTGAACAGTGGGGCAACCCGAAAATCGCTTCTTATGAAGATTATACGAACGATATTGTTGACCGGAACTGCGCCGGATTCGGTGATTTGCGCTACATTGATTCATCAGGCAGAAATGATATTCGGTCCGTAAAAGCTGCGGCAAACAGCCAATACTTGTATTTTTATGTGGACACAGTTGACACAATACAATCCATTCAAGAAGATAATGCGATGAATTTACTCATCGGCCTTGGGCTGCCGACTCCGGCTATGAATGGCTACGATTACTTAATTAACCGAATCGTTTCAAACAACCGGGCAACGGTGGAACGGTATAACGGCTCAGCATTCGAAGTTGCAGGTTATGCCGATATAGTGACGGAAGATAACCGGCTGATGCTCCGGATAGAGAGATCTTTATTGGGTCTGGGGGCAACAAAAGCAGACATTCAATTCAAGTGGACAGATAACTGCGATATGGAGAATGTCTATTCATTCTACACATCGGGTGACAGCGCGCCTTACGGCAGGCTGAACTATACATTTGCTGAAAAATAGAAAAAAGCAGAAAAATAAGGGGGCGGCAATTGCCGCTCCCTTGAATATTTTGTATTTGTTCAGCCGGCGTCCGCTATCCGGTCATTATACTGATAAGCACGCACATAATCAACGATGAACTCAGCCGGAAGTTCTTTGTTGTCGCCGATGTTTTCACCCACGCCAAGTGAGATGATCAAATAAAGCGGCACCTGACAAACCCCGCCAAAGTCCGTTCTCGCGGTCTCAACACCGTTGATGTAAAAGATATACTCGTTCTCATTCCATTCAAAACCGTAAGTGTTGTATTCCTCATGCGGGTTTTTGGCATAGAAGTGCCCCTGCATTTCAGAACGGTGGTATTCATCATAACTGTCAACATGGATGGTGTGATAAACCGAATTCTTATGAAACCCAAGTTTGCCCGGGTTGTATCTTGTTTCAAAAACATCAATTTCAGCGCCGGTCACTCCGCCGTCTGTCAGCCCGACATCCGGGTCGGTATTGAACATGCCGTCGCTTAACAGCCAGAACGCCGGATTAAGCCCGACGCCTTTCGGCAAGATGCAGCGCATTTCAAAATAGCCGTAAAGCTGCTCAAAACCGGGTTTGGTTTGTCCGTCCGTCCACGGGTTGGTATCCATGCCGTAGGAATAGTAAGCCGGGCCATCGGGACCTTCCGGTCCGACAGGTCCGTTTTCAAGATAAGACGCTTTCATTATCAGGTTGCCGTCGCGGAAGCTGACCTGGCCTCTGTTCCAATAAGCGGTGTCGCGCGGCCATGTACCGTCATCGCCCCAGCAATAGTGACCGGACCAATAGGTTTTGTTAAAAGTGCCTTCATTAAACTCGTCCGACCAAGTTAAGACAAACTTGCTCATATCGAGTTGCGGTCCGCCCGGTTGTGTGGGGGTATCAAAAAGCAGCGCACCGCAAACCTGGGTGAAAATAACAATCGATGTAATAAGTTTGACAATACTGCCCGATGAAAGGAGTTTCGGAAAATTGAAAATCAAACCGCCCAATCTTTTTAGTGCATCCAACTGCCGTTTGCTAAATAAACCTTTCATTACAGTCATCTTCCTCCCAATTAATCATGTAAAATAGAATCACCGGTCTTATCTGAAATCTGAAATCTGATGTCTGATATCTAATATCTGATGTCTATTGTCTATATTGGTAAGCCCTAAAGTAATCAACAACAAACTCAGCAGGCAAATCCTTGTTTTCAGTAAGGTTTTTCGCCATGCCCAACGAGATAATCGGGTAAAGCGGTACCTGGCAAACGCCGCCGAAATCGGTTCTTGCCGTTTCAACACCGTTGATGTAAAAAATATACTCATCCCGGTTCCACTCGAATCCATAAGTGTTGTATTCTTCATACGGATTTTTGGCATAAAAGCTGCCCTGGTTTTCAGACCGGTGATACTCTTGATAGTCATCCACATGAATCGTGTGATAGACGGAGTTTTTATGCAGGGTTCGGTCTCCGCTGTTGTACTTGGTTTCAAACACATCAATTTCCGCGCCGGTGATGCCGCCGTCGGTTAGTCCGCCGTCCGGGTCGGTGTTAAACATACCTTCGCAAATAAACCAAAAAGCAGGGTTCAAACCGTTGCCTTTCGGCAAAATACAACGAATTTCAAAATATCCGTAAAGCTGTTCAAATCCGATTTTGTCCGGTCCGTCCGACCCGGGTCTTGTATCCATACCGTAACCGTAATATCCCGGTCCGGCAGGCCCGTCTTCGCGGTAGGAGCAGTTTATAATCATGTTGCCGTCACGGTAACTGACCTGGCTTCTATGCCAATATCCGCCTTCATTTTCCGAAATACCGTTGTCGCCCCAACACCAGCTGCCGGACCAGTATGTTTTATCAAATATGCCGGCATCGAACTCGTCTGACCATGTCGGTTCAAATTTGCTCATGTCAAGTTTTTCACCGCTTGGACAGGTTGGCGTATCAAGCAAAACCGCACCCGCAAGCTGAACAAAAGCAAAACATGCCGCCATCAGTTTCACAATGCCCCCTGTGCTTAACAGTTTCGGTAAAGATAAAATCAGGGCGCGCATTTTTCCAAAGGCATTCAGCTGACGCTTAGCAAACGAGATGTTCAAATTAAAACTCCTTTTCTACAGAAAAACAATCTGCGAAAATTATATCATTTGGACGATTATCTTTCAAGCAAAATAAGGGAGACATGAGTGACTATTGTATTTCTTCAAAGCTGTCTCCGTCTTCTGAAATTTTCAGGCATATTTTTTTTCCGCCTTTAAACCGGTATGTCATCCTGTCAGGTTGACCGAGCAGGGGAGCAACAGCAGCCTTTACTTTGTCACTCGCCATGTCATCGGTAACGATCCAGCGGCCTTTTCCATCGCTGATTTCCGCAAAATCTCCGGTACAGTCATCAAGAAAAGTTCGTGGGATGAATCGCTTGCTCGTAACGACGGTTAATCCGTTTTCCCTGACCAGCGTCTCAATATCCGCGCGCGTATCCGGACTAATTGTAATACCGCAAAGAAAACAAAGTTCAAGGGTCTGCAGCATTTCTTTCCGGACAGTTTCGTCGAATACAATCGGCCCGTTAACCGGTGCGAATGAACGATGGGGCGTTTCAAAGTATGCCTCCAAGCGGCTCCAGGAGATGGATTCAACCTTGGATTGGCCGTGCGATATGGTATGCCAAGCCCGCAGCCACTCGTGTGTTACATCATCGGGTTTCAGGTTTTTATTGCCCAAGAGCATGGATTTCCAAACCCAGTCATCGGTCTGTCCCCAATCACCGTCATCAAAACGGATAATGCCGATGCTTGGCTCAAAATCTCTGAATGTATAACCCCTTTTATTATCTTTTAAATATCCGGCTGAAAAGCGCTTAAATGCTTCACCGTAATCCGTTAACTTGAATTTGCCATTATCTTCAATGGTGTAAAAGCCGCTGCACCCTTCCACATATGCCCTGTCAACGCCGAGCAGGTACGCAAAACGGAGGTTGTATTCCATCTCCTGCGGTGAGTGCCCCGGGTAAATAAGCCCACACCACAGGTCCACGCAGGTCCATAATTCTGTGCCGTACTGCATAGCGGCACCCATCGCGCATGCGGCCATGATATTGGACCAGTTTTCTTTTTGCTGTTTGTAGTTGGGTGTGATACCGGCTTTCGCGAAGGAGTGAAAAAGCACCGGAAAAACATGCTCGCCCAAAACCCTCGGGGCGCCGTTATTCACGCATTCCTCGAAAAGTTCTTTTGAGCATTGATAAAGATATTCACCGGTTTGCTTGATGTCGTATTTCTGCCTGTCCGGGAAAAAGGGCAAATCAACATTATTGTTTTTATGAGTCAATGAAAGATTTCTATTGATAATGCAGTGTTCCGCTTCATCATACAACACACCGGCAAACATGGGGGAAGACGCATAGGTTTCCATTATTTCTTTCGGGAATCGAAAACGATGGCAGCCTTCCGGTCTGCCTGCCCAGTCAAAACCGTCCGGACCAATATAGCTTTCGCGCCAGTTGGCAGTTTCACAGTTCGGGATGAATTCAATCCCGTACTCATCGAACCGTGCAGCCATTCTTTTTGCGATTTCCGTTTCCTCGGCAACAGACCCGTCTTGACGGACATGATGGACAATAAAATCGATCGCAAGTTCTCTGGCAACGGCAGCGTTAAAAAATTCGGTTTTGTGATCGCATTTTTCACCGGAATTTTCATAGCCGATGTAGAAGTT
>CAYUWQ010000047.1:5483-12063 GCA_964448455.1 uncultured Eubacteriales bacterium
ATTCGGTTTTGTGATCGCATTTTTCACCGGAATTTTCATAGCCGATGTAGAAGTTATGGCTGGACATGGGGTTGCCTCCCATCAAGATTAAATTAGTGAGCGAGCATTCACTTATTACTTTTTGCGGTGTTCAATGTTGCAACGAGTATTCTTTTAATTTCTAAACAATCAGCCAATAAATCGTCAAATCTTTCCTTCTCAATCAGTTCGGATAAGAACAACAATCTAATCCAATATTCGGTCTCTGCAGTTTCTTTGAGTGAAATGTGCATTTTAGAAATGAAGTCAGCTTTGCTAATTCCATAATTTGCTTCATTAATGTTGGCACCGATACTTGTTGCGCTTCTCATTATTTGCTTTGATATCATGTGTTCACGCTTATGTTTAATTAACCATGTACTTAACATCATGACTTTTGCAGCAAAATAGAGAGATTTGTCCAACAGTATGTTTTCTTTCATTAGTATGCTCCTCAAACGAATATAACGAATAATGAATGATGAAATCGTTTCACTGATGAATAATGAAGAATACAAAAGTGCCCTCGGTATTTGACAGTCTTCCTATTATTCATTATTCAATATTCATCATTCATTATTCATTGCCCGGAAGGGCACTTTTGGTGCGGGTAACAGGACTTGAACCTGCATAGCCTCACGGCCATTGGATCCTAAATCCAACGTGTCTGCCAATTTCACCATACCCGCATACATTATTCAGCGATTGCGCGCAAGAGCAATTATAACAAACAGTTTAAATATATGCAAGTGCAAAATGTAAGCTTAGATTGTCCCATTTATGTCACTGCAAACCGACATTTGCCTTCATTTGCCCCCTTTTTGCCGTAAACAGTCTCCTGTACGGTTGACAAAATACATTCGAAAAATGTAGAATGGCATAAGAATATTATGAACGAATTATTGGCATGCGGTGCGTGTCATAAAAGGAGAGACTATGAGAATCGCTATCTGTGATGATAGCTGTGAGTTTCGGCAGCAGATTTCCGACTATGTACGCCCTTATCAATTCATTTACCCTGAAATCAAACAGAAGGAATTCTCAAGCGGGGAAGAATTGGTCGGGGCATATTCTGCAGGCCAACGCTTTGACATTTTGTTTTTGGACATCAAGATGAAGGACATCGACGGAATTGAAGCGGCAAAAAAAATTAGAAGCATTGATCGTGATGTTTTAATAATATTTGTAACGGGTTATGTTGATTTTGTTCCGGAGACATTTCGTGTCGGCGCGTTTCAGTTCTTGCTCAAACCCGTGTCTAAAAGTGAGTTTAAAAGAGATTTTGAACGAGCCGTTGATTTCTATAAAATCAGCCATTTTAAGTATTTGGTCAGATGGAAGGACACGACCTCTGTTATAGAAATCAAAGACATCTACTATATCGAAGCCGCCAACCGGCACTTGACTGTTCACACTGCGAAATCAAGCGTTGAGTGTGTCGGCAGAATTGTTCAAGAAGAAAAGAAACTGGTCGGTTACAATATAGTCAAATGCCACAGAAGCTATATGATTAACCTCTGTCATGTTAAACAAATAGACAATACAAAGGTTTTATTGACAAACGGTAAGCAGATACCTGTCAGCAAAGCTTATAAAGACACGGTGAAGGTATCGTTTAATAATTATTTATTAGGTTGCAGTGTATGATCATACTAAGAGATTTAATTGATATTTTCAGCACCGTTATAGATGCTGTTGTTCTCTATATTTTCTTTGGCGCGATGCTCGGTAGAAAAATAGTAAGTGAAAAGAAAATGGTCATCTTTTATACGCTTTACTTTTTTTTGACTGCCTTCGTGCTTTTGGTTTTTGATAACCGGCTTCTTTTGTTTTTGTCAAATTTTGTATTGGTAATTTCAATTTCATTCCTATATAGAAGTAGGAGTTTCACCAGAATATTTGCTTGCGTAATAGTAGCAATCATGGCAGTGCTCACAGAAATATTGGCGGGCGTTTCAATCGCAATTGCTACCGGAAAAAGTGTGGAAATTCTTTCAACCAATCTCGTTTACTATGTTGAAGGCGTTTTATTCTCAAAAGCACTCCTGCTGATATTTGCTAAAGCGGTTCAATACAAAAAGAGACCTTCAGGTTTACGTGTTTCGAAGACGCTCATTCTGCCTTTGCTTGCGCTGCCGCTTACCACCTTGTTTATAATCTTTGTAATGTCTGAGTATGCTTATTCACTTGCAAACAACGAATCTGTTATCGTTGTTTCAGTCGCGTCTGTTTTGTTGATTATCTCGAATATTTTAGTGTTCTTCCTGTTCGACAAGCAGTTGCAGCAGGATGAAGCAACCCGGATATCAACGCTGGCCAAACAACAGCTGCAATATCAAACCAAGTATTATAAAGAAATTGCGGACAAGTACAAACTGTCAAACAAAACGATACACGATACGAAAAATCTACTTTTTGCCATTTCTATTTTGCTTGAAAAAAATGAAATTGAAAAAGCGAAAAGCAAAATCGATGAGCTGTGCAACAAAGCGCTTGGCACGGTCAATTTGGTTAAAAGCGGCAACGAGGCGCTTGACGCCTTGATAAATGCAAAAGCACAGCTTATGCAAGCCATGAATATAAGCTTTAAACCAAGTGTCTTCATCAATACCGCTAACCAAATTGAAGATTTGGATTTATGCATCATTATCGGAAACGCATTGGATAACTCAATTGAAGCTTGTTCAAAAATCAAGATCGATAAACCGAAAGAGATTATCTTAAAAATGATACAAGCCGATAACTTGCTGACCATCGAGGTTATAAATTCATCCGATGAAGCCATAACGGTTGTCGACGGTAAGGCTGTAACCGCCAAGAAAGATACTTTACTGCACGGATTCGGTCTTCAAAACATCGAAGAGATAACGGACAAATACGCCGGCAGTATCAGCGTTTCACAGTCGGACGGATTGTTTACACTTAAAGTATATGTCAGGAACGAAATTGCCTGACCAAAACTGCACATGAAACTGCCAAAACTGCATGTTGTATTGCATTAATCCAATAAGATGGTATCCTGTTAATGATCGGGCGGTACTGCCGCTTTTTGATAATTACAGCGTACCTTCTTTGCATTTGTGCCATGATGATATCACGGAATTATTATGATGTTTCTGCAAGAGAGGACAGATAGTATGGGAAGTCTGAAAACAAAATGGACCGATACGATAGACCGGGATTGTCCGCTTCCGGAATACCCGAGACCTCAGTTTGTCCGGAAAGACTGGCTGTGTCTGAACGGGTTGTATGACTATGCGGTTACGGATGCGAATGCGGAAATGCCGGAACTGTATGACGGGAAAATCCTGGTTCCGTTTGCAATTGAAAGCGTCCTTTCCGGTGTTGAAAAACCGCTGATGCCGGGGCAGCGGCTTTGGTACCGCCGCTTTTTTACGCTTGATGACAGGTTTAAAGGGAAACAGGTTATTCTTCATTTTGGCGCGGTGGACTGGTTGTGCAAGGTATATGTTAACGGTGTACTCGCAGGCGGTCATCAGGGCGGATACTGTCCGTTTTCGCTGGATATAACGGAAAACCTCAAACCGGATGAAAACGAACTGACAGTAAGAGTATATGACCCAACCGATAAAGGGTGGCAGCAAAGAGGCAAGCAGGTTCTGGAAACCAAAGGGTTTTGGTATACCGCAACCTCGGGTATCTGGCAAACCGTCTGGCTTGAACCGGTTGAAGCGGTTCATATTGAGTGCATCAAGCTGACACCGGACATTGACAACTCGATGCTCATCATCAAAACGACGGTCATCGGCGCAGATGATTTTACCGTTAAAGCAACCGTTTCGGCAGGCGGAACCATGGTGTTTCAGGGCGACATCAATTCCGACGCGAAAATTGATGTACCGGAACCGCTGCATTGGAGTCCAGAAACTCCGTTCCTTTACGACCTGAAACTTGAACTGTTTTTTCACGGAAGACTTTTTGACACGGTTAAAAGCTATTTTGGCATGCGAAAATTCGGTATCGGGACTGACACAAAAGGGCTGCCGCGCCTGATGCTCAACAATAAACCGTATTTTCAGGCAGGACTGCTTGACCAGGGTTACTGGTGCGACGGGGGTTTAACTCCGCCTGCGGATGAGGCAATGGTGTATGACATACAGACAATGAAAAACCTCGGTTTCAACATGCTGCGCAAACATATCAAGGTTGAACCGCTGCGCTGGTATTGGCACTGCGACCGGTTAGGGATGATTGTCTGGCAGGATATGGTAAGCGGGGGCGCTTATATCGGGAGCATGCTTGCCGGCGTTATACCTTTTTTAGGGGTGAATGTTCGGGATAACGCTTATACGCGTTTCAAACGCGGCAAGCCGGAGGCGAGGGAACAATTCCGCAAGGAGATGTTCGAAGTAATCGATTCTCTTTACAACTGCGTTTCTATTGGCTGCTGGGTACCTTTTAATGAAGGCTGGGGGCAATTTGACGCCAAACAGATCGGCGAACAAGTAAAAGCGTACGATTACACCAGGGTAGTCGACCATGCCAGCGGTTGGCATGATCAGGGCGGGCCTGAACTGAAGAGTGTTCACCGGTACATCTTGCGGGTAAAACTGCCTAAACCGGAACAGCGCCCGTTTGTTCTGAGCGAGTTTGGCGGATACAGCCGTATAATTGAAGACCATGTCTGGAATAAAAAGAAAAGCTTTGGCTACCGGATGTTTAAGGACAAAAACGCGCTGACCGCCGCCTATAAAAAACTAATGGAACAACAAATTATTCCTTTGGTAGAAAAAGGCCTTTGCGCAACGGTGTATACACAAGTGACTGATGTCGAAAACGAAGTGAACGGTATTTTGACTTATGACCGCGAAATTATAAAACTTGACGAAGAGACGGTAAGGCAACTCAACGGCAAATTGACGCTGTGATTTTTAATAACAGTTGAAACGGGAGGATGTTTATGGCGGGCAAACAGGGCTCAAAAATAAAACTGCTGGCGGTAATGGATATTCTGTGGAATTATTCGGATGATGATCATGTGCTGACCGCTAATGAAATTTGTGAGAAACTTGAGGAGTTTGACATTGTCGCGGAAAGAAAATCAATCTACGCGGATATAGACAACCTGTGCAAATTCGGGTTGGACATTATCAATACAAAGTCACCGAAAAGAGGGTTCTTTTTGGCAAGCAGGCGATTTCAGGTTGCTGAGATTCGTCTGCTTGTTGATGCTGTGCAGGCGGCAAATTTTATCTCCAACAAGAAAGCCAAAGAGCTTAAAGAGAAATTATACAGCCTTATCAGCCGCCCGCAGGCGGAGGCGATTGAAAAACAGATTATTGCCGAAAGTAAATTCAAGTGTACAAACGAAGAGCTGTATTACACCATTGATACAGTAAACCGCGCAATCAAAGAAGGCAAAAAGATTGAGTTCACCTATGTAAAACGCAAACTGACAAAAAGAATGACAACGATTACGGAAGAGAAGACCTTTCTTGTAAGCCCTTACGCGCTCATCTGGCTCAATGATCGGTATTATCTTGTATCAAACAATGACAAATATGACAACCTGATGCACACAAGGCTCGACAGAATGTGTAAGGTGCTGGTTTTAGATGAAAAAGCACGCAGTTTTTCTGAGGTTTCTGAATACAAGGGAACATTTGACGCGGCGGATTATACGGCAAAGCACTTCAATATGTTTTCCGGTGAACTCACAACGATTGAACTGCGATGTTCAAATGCGATTATCGATGAAATTCTTGACCGTTTCGGCTGCGATGTACCGCTGCGGGCGGACGGAGAGCATCACTTCATTATTAAAATCAATACAGCCGTCAGCAAGGGGTTTGTTTTCTGGGTGCTGCAGTACGGTGACAGTATAAAAGTCAAAACACCTAAAAGCCTTGCGGCCGAAGTCAAAGAGAACGCTGAGCGGGTTACTGAATTATACATATAAATGCTACCGGTACGGCACTGAATCAACCGTAAATTATCGTTAATTATGGTTGACATTTACACGGGCGCTGTGCTAAAATAGCATCCGTCGCGAGTGCGCGGGTGTAGTTCAATGGTAGAATTCCAGCCTTCCAAGCTGGTTACGTGGGTTCGATTCCCATCACCCGCTCCATTTGTTTCCACACGCGCTTGTAGCTCAGGCGGATAGAGCAACTGCCTTCTAAGCAGTGGGTCAGGGGTTCGAGTCCCTTCAAGCGCGCCAAAGCTTTCCGCGAACAGATTACGGCGGGCAGTTCGCAAAATATGGTGGGTATAGTTCAGCGGTTAGAGCGCCAGATTGTGGTTCTGGATGTCGTGGGTTCGAATCCCATTACCCACCCCATTTTCCTGTTAGTGCGCAAGGCGAAAGCTTTGCGTGTTTTAATAGAATACATGTTGGGGTGTCGCCAAGCGGTAAGGCAACGGACTTTGACTCCGTCACTCGTTGGTTCAAATCCAGCCACCCCAGCCATGAAAAAAGCACTTCGAAAGAAGTGCTTTTTTCAATGAAGTTTGCCTTCGGCAAATGAAGTATTGATGCGCAACATGAAGTGCCTTGCGGCGTGAAGTGTTCTGGTGAACATGAGGCAAACTTCGCTTCATG
>CAYUWQ010000048.1:0-11788 GCA_964448455.1 uncultured Eubacteriales bacterium
TGAGAGGAGGGTGCGCATGGCGTCAGACAGAAAGCTTGACGGTCTGGATGGAAATCCGGCAGGCGAAGCGGACAACGCAAACCCAAGTTATGCGCACCAGGACCGCCGTTATGTGGGCAACAAGGAAACGGTTGCGTACCTGCTCAATGATTTTTCAAACAGCTTTAACATCGGCGGGTTTAACAACCGCTTTATCTGGGATGTCGTTAAAATCGACTTCCGGATTTCCGCGTTTGTCGGGATTTTTACCGGGTTGTGGGATGTGATCAACGACCCGATTATCGGCTTTATGGTGGACAAAACCCGCACGCGCTGGGGCAAGTTCCGCCCGTATCTGGTCGCCTTTCAGATACCGATGACGCTCATCGGCTCGATTTACTGGTTGATGCCGTTTTTCTTCCCCGATACAAGCCCGACATTTTTACCCAAACTTATTTTCTACTTTGCCTTCGGCGCCATCACCGAAACCGCCGGCACCTTCACCGGTATCGCCAAAGCGGGGTATATGACCACCATCACCCCACACCCGAACGACCGCGCCCGGCTGATTGCCATGGCGGAACTGTTGACGGGCTATATGGGCGAGGATGTGCCCAACATGATTATGGGTGTATTTATCGACCTGGTCAATAACAACATCGTCAAATGGAAGCTGCGCAATCTGTTTCTGGTCATGGGGATGGGGACGGGGATTATATCCTCCGTTTTCACGCTGTATTTCTTTTTGGTGTCCAGGGAGCGCGTGATGCAGAATATCGAGCGGCCGAGTGTTATACAGGGGTTAAAAGCCGTTTTCAATAACTATCCGATTTTGCTGATTACGCTGTCCAACTTTTTGGGCGGGTTCAGCGTCGGGTCGGGGATACAGGACTATTTTATTGATGTGCTGGGCTCGGCGTCCCTGCTGACACTAATCAACATGCCCTCCGGCTTTAACGGCAGCATCAGCTACGCGTTTGTCAAGCCGCTGCGGGCGCGTTTTTCCACCAAGGCGCTTTGGGTGACGGAGGATTTGTATACCCGCTTTTGGCAGATACTGGTCTTTTTGATCGGGATTTATAAAAACAATTACAAAAAACGGCTGTTAATGAGTATTGTCATCGGTTCGCAGGCGTGGTTTGACAAATGGATGTTCGGGATTCGCAAGGTCGTGGGCGCGGAGCTGTTTAATGAGGCGATGGATTACTGCGAATGGAAAAACGGCTATCGGATGGAAGCTACCACCAATGTGGCACGGAATTTGATTTTAAAAATCCAGGGAATCTTTATGGGCTCTGTACGCAACCTGATTTTAGCCAAAATCGGCTATACGCAGGGATTGAAAATCGGCACCCAGGCGGAAAGCACCAAGTGGTGGCTGTTTGCCATGAGCACGGGTATCCCGGTCATCACCGGTTCCCTCGCGGTTATCCCGAAGTTTTTATATCCGCTTACCGGCAAAAAGCGCGACCGGATGTATGAGGAGCTGTCCGTGCGCCGGAAAGAGTATGCCCGGGATGTTAACAAGCAAGACCCGGTAGCGTCAGAACCTGTCCAATAATAGCTTACTAATACAATAGAGCCGCGTTCGCTTTTTGGCGAGCGCGGCTTTTTTTGGGATTTTGGTTAATATCAGCGGTTCAACTCAACCGATTCGCCTTTGTTCAGATGCAGTTCAAGCGGCTTGTCGTTCATGCCTTCCAACATAAAACTTGTTTCGCACTCCGCAAACAGTTTCAGACGCTCAACCCTGCCGTTCTTCATGTCCGCGGTGACGAGCACGCCGTTTTCCGCGCGGAGGCTGAAGGACAGGTTTTGCCAGGTTGCGGGGATGGCGGGGCAGAGGATGATTTTGCCGTTTTCGCTGTAGAGCAGCATTTCCTGCAGGGTGTCAACGGCGCAGAAATTGCCTTCCAGCGTGAACGGGCGGTATTTGAATTTACTGTAACCCTTGTCCAGATAATCGCCGTTGAGGTGGAAACCGTTGGGTGAGCAAAAATATTTCCAGAAGATTTCGAGCGTTCTTCGCGCCTTTTCACCGTTCTTTTGCACACAGTACAGCTCCGCGAGCCAGGCGAACGAATAACCGCAAAAATAATCGGTGCCGAGTGCTTCCAGGTCTTTCAAGGAAGCGTCAATGATTGTTTGATTCTCCGCACTGTCATATTCGATGAGCCGCAGCGGATGGATGGCCATGAGGTGGGCGATGTGCCGGTGGGATTCTTTCAGCCGCTCGTCGCGGCTGAGCAGCAGCACATTGTCCTTGTCAAGATGCAAATCGTCGAGCTTGTCCAAAACACTTTTCCACTTGCCGGTGTCTTCGGTCAACTCCAAAAGCTTGCTCAGCCGGATAAGGCTTTTAAAGTGTGCCCGCATGAGCGCGAGGTCATAGTTGGTGTTCGGCGTCAGCCATGCCTGCAGGGAGTTGTCGTGAATCTCCGGCGAGGAGGATAGCGGCAGAACAAGTTTGCCGTCTTCATTTTCTTGAAGCAGGGAAAGGATGGAATCCCCGCCGGCTTTGATATACGGGTATGCCCGGTTTTGCAAAAAGTCCCTGTCGCCGGTATAGTCAACATGTTTTTCAACAGCGCGGCAAAGCCACAGCTGGTTGGTCGGGGAAAGGGAGTACATCACCCAGCCGCCCAGCGCGTTGCCTTCAATATCCATCACGGACGGCAGACACAGACCCTGAGCGCCGAAGAAATCCTGCGCGAATGCTTTCGCTTTATCCGTTAAGTTCAGCAGATATTCCACAAAGCTCGCGCCTTCGTCAATATGATTCGCTTTCAGGTAGCTGTAGTAGCAAAGCTCGGTGTTCAGGTCGTGGTGGTAGTCGCCCTTCCAGGGCGGCAGCTGGCCGTCGTCGGCTGTCCAGACACCTTGCAGCGGCATCGGGTAACTGCCCTTGCGCGAGCAGGAGCCGAGCAGATAGTTGCCGAGATACCAGTTTTTTTCAAAGAACTTATCCTCCAGTTCAACAAAGCTCTTGTCCCAAAAGCTTTGCCACCAGGCCTTGTGCTGTTCCAGATTTTTTTCATATCCCTGTTCAAGTGCTTCGCAAATCAGACGGATACTGTCTTCGGCTATCTTGTCTTCGTCTGTCCCGGTGCCGACGGTATAAGCGACAACTGTCGAATCGGCGGTTTTGCGGATGCCGAGAAAGATGCCGTAGGTCAGTTTTTCGCTGACTTTTTGTGCGAAGTATTTTACGCTGATTCCGCCGCGGACGGTTTCGGTCTTTTTAGCTGATTCATAATGTAAATTTTTGAGCGACTGCGTCAAACCGGGTTTGCTCTTCGCCGAACGGTTCGTTTTTAACGGTTTGCCGTACTGCGGGTTTTCGATGGAAAAATCACAGCCAGCGGAATTGATTTTTATAAAGCCTGTTTTGCCGGCCGCATGGACAAAGCTTTGCAGTATAATTTTTCCGGCCGTTACCGTTGCCTGCGCCGATGATAAATCCAGAGAGGATTCAACATTGGACTTCTCATGCAGATTGATGATGATTTTACCGGCCGGCAGTTTGGTCGGTGTAGGCCTGTTATACGGGTCGTCAAAGGTTTTGACTATTTTCTTTTGGTCTTTTTCAGCAACAAACTTTTTCAGGGATTCGTAGGTGAAATCACCTTCGGCTTTCGGCGCGCCGCTGCAGTCCCACAAATCGCATTTGTCGATACTCAGGCGCATTGCGTCCGCTTTGCCCCAAATCAGGCAGCCGATATCACCGTTGCCCAGGGGCAGGGCTTCGTCCCACCGTGTTATTGTTTTTTTAAAAGACAGATTGCATGTTTCTTTCGGCAGCAAATCGCTCAACCTTTCTGTTATTCCAACTCAATTTTAAAGCAAACCGGCATAGTGGTATCAATTTTTTTATCTGTCTTTATGGCGAGGTAATCACCCTTGTGACAGTAGGATACGGATACTTTGTAACCCAGCACACTCACCCATTTGATTTTTCCGGTCAGATGACCGGCATCTTTGCCGAGGCATTTGACGCGGTAAACATTGTCTTTGCTTTGGTTCAAGACAAAGCAATATACGGCATTGTCCGCGCAGGTCAGGCGGATATCCCTGCTGTTGTAAAAGCGTTTTTCCCAGCTCATGCTGCTTTTGCGCTTCTTGCCCTCCCCGTAAATCTGATAAGGCCGCGTTTCCCAAACGGCCTCTTCATTGACCGTCAGCCAGACGCCGAGACGGCTAAGGATATCCGTCTCTTTTTTGCAGAAGGTGCCGTCCGCTTTCGGGCCGAGATTCAGGCAGAAGGTGCCCCGTTTGGAGATGGTGTCAAGAAAGGTGCCCGCGATTTCTTCCGGGCGCTTAAAGATGTTTGTCCGGGCGTAGCACCAGGAATTAAAGGCAGTTGATGTTTCGCTCTGCCAGGATTTCGGGTAAACATCATCCAACTGCGTGCGCTCCCTGTCGAGCATAAAACAGTTGCTTTTGAGTTTGTCGGACTTATAGAAGATGCAGATATTTTTGCCCCACTCGACTGAACGGTTGCAGTAATAAGCGGCGAACTTGAGCGTGTAGGGCACAAAATCCTCATGGGACGAAACCCACCAGTCAAAAAACAGGGCGCTTGGCTGATACTTGTCAATCAGTTCGCACGATGACGCGAGCCAGTCCTCCAGCCACTCCCGGGTGGGGCGCATGCCTTCTTTCTCCTGCTTGGACATATACTTGAGATTGTTTTTTGTGTACGGATTGAAACAGGGACCGTAAAAGTCCGCCAACTCCGGGTGCAAAGTGTCATTGTCGTAACCGACGGTTTTACCGCCGTTTAAGAACCAGTAATGCTCGGCGCGGTGGGACGAGGTGCAGAACTCAATGCCTGCCTTTTCGCTTGCGGTTTTCAGCTCACCCAAGATATCACGCTTCGGGCCCATATTGACGCTGTTCCATTTATTCAGTTCGCTGCCGTACATTTTAAAGCCGTCGTGATGCTCGCCGACGGGCATAATAAACTGTACTTTGTTGGCTTTGAAAAAACGAAGCCATTCGTCCGCATCGAATTTTTCCGCCTTGAACTGCGGGATAAAATCTTTGTAATTGAAGTTTTTGCCGTACTTGAGCCGGTGCTGCCAATAAACGGGGTTGCCCCTGTAATACATCAGCCGCGGGTACCACTCGTTCATAAAAGCGGGCACCGAGTACACACCCCAGTGCATAAAGAGCCCGAATTTGGCGTCCTCAAACCACTGCGGGTACGGATATGCTTCCAGGCTTTCGACGGTATCTTTGTAGTGCCCTTTTTCGATAACACTGTCAACTTTGGCTAAGTATTCCCGGATGTTCACAGGCGACCCCTCCAAATCTTAATCAACTTAATTTTATCATCGCAGCATGATGATTTGTTCGGGTAATTTGTTGGATGACGGCTGATTGACATGCTTGGGTATTGCAAGGTATAATCAAACAAAATGTTTCTAATATCGTATCAGATTCTTCCCGGGATAGCAATAACGGTCATATCATTCTTTATGACCAACCGGAGGAATGATATTAATACTAAACACTCATAAAAACCTAACTAAGAAATCCGCACAAAACCACATAAATCCAAGCTTTTGCTTGATTTTATAGAGGTTTTTTAATCGTGAATCAGTATAACAAGCAAACAAGGGTCATTTGAAAGAGTGAACAATATGAACGACAGGGAAAATATGCTCAGTCTGTTACGCAGAACAGGATATGAACGGATGCCGGTTCACTTTAGTATGACACCGGACATTGAAAAACGCTTCCACGCGTATGTTGAAAAAAACGGCTATCGGGTTCCCTCCTCCCCGTTTGCTAACATCCCCGGCAGCAAGCTGCTCAATCCAATGCCGCAGGAGAGTTGGAAGTGTTATTATACGCAGGACTTTGCGCCCGGCACCCGCTTTGACAATTACGGGGTTGCCCGGGAACCCGGCAGCGCCGAATGTATGCACATGACCAGGATGCACCACCCGCTTGAAAAGATGACAACGCTTGATGAGTTGAAAGATTATCCCTTCCCGCGGTTGAGCGCCATAGCATCCGCCGCGCAGAAGCTGGCTGTGAAACAGGCGCATATCAGGGGCAAATTCGCGCTCGGCGGAGCGGAATGCTCAATTTGGGAAACCGCCTGGTACGCGCGCGGCATGGAAATGCTGATGATGGATATGCTCGCCGATGAGGAACTCGCCTGTTTTGTGCTGGATACAGTAACCCGAAATACGGTGACTTCCGCCGTCAATTTCGCCAAAGCGGGCGCGGATGGAATCATGCTCGGGGATGATATCGGCATGCAGAAGACCATTATGATGAGCGAGGATTTATACCGCAGATATCTTAAGCCGCGGCTGAAAAAAATCATCGATTCGGCAAGGGCGGTTAAGCCGGATATCATCATTTTTTACCACAGCTGCGGTTATGTGATTCCGTTTATCGAGGACCTGATAGAAGCGGGTATCGATGTACTCAATCCCGTTCAGCCGGAGTGCATGAATTTTGAAGCGCTGTTCAACGAATACGGCAAGCGGCTGTCGTTCAGCGGCACACTCGGCACGCAAACGCTCATGCCGTTCGGCACGCCGGAGGACATTAAAAATGAGATTAAGAACAGACTTGACTTTGTCGGTCCAAAAGGCGGCCTGCTGATCTGCCCGACTCATGTGCTGGAACCGGAGGTGCCGGTGGAAAACATTGTCGCCTTTATTGATGCTTGCAAGGCGTATGTCAACAAGGGATAAAGGGGAAGTTAGTGATGAAGATTTTCGCGACAGAAAAAGGCATTACGCCGGGCAAAAACATCACCGCTGAACTGACTGCTCTTTTCAAAGAGCTTGCAAAAACAGACGAGCCGAAAGAACTGATTTTTGAACCGGGCGAATACTTCATTTCAAGCGAAAAATGTGACACGGAAATGCTCTTTATTACCAACACCGTCGGGGATGACGAGTTTAAGGCCGGCGGTACGCCGCACAAAGCCGCCGTTGCGTTCAACCTGAAAAATAGTAAGAATTTGACGATACAGGGCAGCGGCGCGACCTTTGTCATCGGCGGAAAAGTGACAAATATGGCCGTTCAATGCTGTGAAAACATTGTAATTGCCGGTCTTGCGTTCAAAACGCTCAACCCGGATTTCCATGAGATGAAAGTGGTTCGAAAAACAGCCTTCACGGTGGACTTTGAGCTGCGCGGCGACAGCCTGTATGAAGAAAATGAAGGAGTAAAGGGGTACAGCTTTACAGGTTCGGATTACAGACTTGACTTCTTTGCGAACCGTAATCACTGGGGATATTTGCACAAAATCTTCGCGGATGACACAAACCATGTCGTCCGTGTCAAACATCCGTTTTTTGCCGCACTTTCTGTCAGAGAAACCGGTAAAAATCTGTTCAGGGTCCGGTACCCGAACACAAGCCGTTTTACTGTCGGCGAAACCTACGGTATTTACGACGCGATACGGCAATACAACGGCATTTTTATTGACCGGTCAAAGAATATTGTGCTCAAAGACGTGAAACAGTATTTTAATTACGGGCTCGCGCTGGTATGCCAGGATACCGAGAACCTGACCGTTGACGGCGTGTTCTTCGCCCCCGAGCCGGGCAGCGGCCGATTCATTGCCTCCTGTGCCGATTTTATGCAGGTGTGCATGTGCAAGGGTGATGTCAGCATCACAAACAGCACCTTTGAAGGCGCGGGGGATGACTGCTTGAATGTACATGGCATACATTTTTCAGTCGTCAAAATCACCGGCCAAAAACTTACCGTCCGTTTTATGCACCCGCAGTCGCACGGCTTCAATCCGCTGCACGCGGGGGATATCATCGAATACATTGACCCGAAAACGCTTTTGACAAAAGGCGAAGCGAATATTACAGCTGCCAAGCTTATCAATGAAGTCGATATTGAACTGGATGTGGACAGCACCGCCGGCGCCTCAACCGGCGATGTGATAGAGGACATAACGATGTGCCCGAACCTGACTTTTGCCGGCAACACGCTCAACCGGATTATTACACGGGGGCTGCTGATAACCACAAGGGGCAAAGTTTTGGTGGAAAACAATCATTTCATGAATACGGAAATGGACGGCGTGCTCTTCTCGAACGACGCTAAAAGTTGGTACGAAAGCGGGCGGGTGCTCGACGCAACCGTCAGCAACAACCGCTTTGATTATTGCGGCGGGTATTATGTGGAGATTCTGCCGGAAAACGGCACGACGGGCAGCATTGTTCACGGCGAATTTTTGGTGGAGGATAATGACTTCAACAGCCCCGTAGGCGGGGGCATCAGCGCGAAAGGGGCGCGGAGACTGACCGTGCGGGGGAACAGGTTGAAATACCCGAAGACCGGCTTTCTTCAGTCGCGGGACATCGAAGAATTAGCAACGGATATCTAAACAACAGCAAAAACCCTGCCGCAGCAATCAGCTTTTCGGCAGGGTTTTGTGTTTTATATTGATTGATTAGTCCAAGCTGTCCCGCATGGCGGCTCGAAGCTCGCCGTTGTCATCCGTCATTTCCTGCCAGTTGAACATCCCGGCATAGCCGTTCTTTTTCACCCAGATTCCTTTGCGCGCGATGGACGCCGGCGTGTCAATACCGCAGCGGTTCCCGTCAATCACAACATAATCCTGATTTTTGGACGATTGCAGGGTGGCTTTGCCTGCCCGGACGAGTGCCATGAGTTCGGCATAGCCCTTGGCGTTGTATTTTTCGTTTTTGCAGCGGGCATAAAAGGGAATGCCCAAAACAAGCTTGCTTTTATCAAAGCCGGAACCGCTCCACAGGCGCATGGACATGGTCGTTTTCACAAAACTCGAGTGTGCGGATTTGCTCATATCGTAGGTCATCACATTCACATAATCAAACACATCATTGAGCTGTGCCCAGTCCAAATCCCGCGACAGGTGCGAGCCCACCGCCGCGGTCAGCAGGTATGCACCGCCGATGACATCGCGGATGGTCTTGCACAGCTTGATATAATCCGTTTTGCAGTTTTTGCACGCGGAAATCACATCCTCACACCGGCCGGGGTATTCCCAGTCGATATCGATGCCCTGTATGCCGGTGCTTTTCAGGTAATCCAGACATTTTTCGGCAAAGGCTGTTCTGCTTTGATCCGTTGCGGCGGCTTCGCAAAAGTTCCCCGCACCCCAGCCGCCGATGGAAATGAGCATTTTGCTCTTCGCGACCTGCCGCTTGATTTCAGCCTGTACAAGTTTGATGCCGGCCAGCACATTTTCGCTGATATCCGGCACAAAAAAGCCGTTCGGGTCCTTTGCCACCAGGGCAAAGGCGATGTTGGTGTGCGTGATTTGGCTGAAGTTGATTTTTGCGACGGCTTCTGCGCTCAAGTTTCCCCCGGGGATGTAGCTGTGGCAGATATAGTCTTTTTTTACCGTGCTCATAAGGGCGCCTCACATTCGCAAAGTCTGATGCACCTATTATAAACGAGTCCCGGAAATTCGGCAAGTGTTCGCGCGAACGCCGCGCCCGCGTTGACAAACGCGCCGTACCCGTATACAATGAAGATGCGTGGTGAAGGAGGGAAAGGAGCGAACGCAAAACAAACTCAGGCAAAACACGAGTTAGCGCCGGAACCGGAAAACTGACCGGTTGACGAGGAGAGGGTTATCGAAAATTCGGCGGATACCCTCCGGCACAAGGAATACTGTCGTAAGGTTTTTGTTAAAACCACAGAGCAATCTGTGGGACAAAGCAAAAACCGGTATTGCTTTTTGAACAGTACAGCGAACCATGAGGCGCGAAGAGAATTCACGCTTAGTTCGCTGTACACAAAAATCAATCATTACGAAAGAGGTATTGCTTATGTGCGGAATTATTGGCTATATCGGCGAAAAAGAAGCCGCGGAAATTTTAATCGAGGGTCTCAAGAAGCTGGAGTACCGGGGGTACGATTCGGCCGGTATTGCTGTGTCGGACGCGGGGTCGGTCGCGGTGGAGAAAACAAAGGGAAGACTCGCCGACCTTGAAAAAAAACTCTCGGAAACCGGCACACCCAAAGGTTCCATCGGTATCGGGCACACACGCTGGGCAACGCACGGCGAACCGTCCGACAGAAACTCCCACCCCCACACCGGCGGCAAGGTGACACTGGTGCACAACGGCATTATTGAAAACTACATGAATTTAAAGCAAACACTCCAGGAGGATGGCCGGACTTTTGTTTCCGAAACCGATACGGAGGCTGCCGCCCGGTTAATTGACTATTATTACAAAGGTGACCCTTTTGAAGCAATTTTTGACGCGATGGGGCGTATCAAGGGCTCGTATGCGCTGGCGATTCTGTTTGAGGACATTCCCGATAAAATCTATGCCGTCAGAAAGGACAGTCCCCTGGTCATCGGTATCGGCAAGGGTGAAAACTTTATTGCCTCCGACATCCCCGCGATTTTGAGCCGTACAAGGGAATACTATCTCATCGAAGAGCAGGAGCTGGCGGTGCTGACCAAAAACGATGTTAAAATTTTCGGCTTTGACGGCAGGCAGATTCATAAAGAAATCGTGACCGCCACCTGGGACATCGAAGCGGCGGAAAAGGGCGGCTATCCCCACTTTATGATCAAGGAAATCCACGAGCAGCCCCGTTCCCTGCGCGACACCATCATGCCCCGTATTTCCGGCGGCATCGGCAATATCCTGAAAGCCGAAATACCCGACACTTCCTTTATTAAGCGGATAATCGTGGTCGCCTGCGGCTCCGCCATGCACGCGGGTCTTTTGGGCAAATACGCGATTGAAAAGCTGGCAAGAGTGCCCGTGGATGTAACCATCGCCTCGGAATTCCGCTACTGCAACCCCATCCTGGGGGAAGGCGATTTGGTTTTGATTATCTCCCAGTCGGGTGAAACCGCGGATTCTTTGGCGGCCTTGCGCCTTGCCAAACAGCGGGGCGTGCCGGTCTACGCTGTTGTCAATGTTGTGGGTTCCTCCATCGCGCGGGAAGCGGACAAGGCCATCTTTACCTGGGCCGGTCCGGAAATCGCCGTTGCCACCACAAAAGCGTACACCGCCCAGGTCGCGGTGCTTTATGTTCTGGCGCTCCGCCTTGCGATGGACAGAAAGACCGTCACGGCTGCCGAAGCGGAAACATTAGCCGCCGCGCTGGCGGGGCTGCCGGACAAAGTCGCGGAGATACTCGGCAATGTGGAGGAATATCAGCATCTGGCATCCTTCAACCAGAATATACATGACCTCTTTTTTATCGGCAGGGGGCAGGATTATGCCCTGTGCTGCGAAGGTTCCTTAAAACTCAAAGAAATCTCCTACATGCACTCCGAAGCTTATGCGGCGGGCGAACTCAAACACGGTACCATCTCCCTGATAGAAACCGGTGTGCCGGTTGTGGCGGTCGCTACCGAGGGCGCGCTGATGGAAAAAACCATCAGCAACATCAAAGAAGTCAAGGCGAGGGGCGCGTTCGTCATCTTTGTCTGCAAAAAAGGCGCGGCCGGCCGTGATGTTTTCTACGACCAGCTCATTGAAATTCCGGCGACCGAGGAGCTCTTTATGCCCATTCTGACCGTCGTCCCGCTCCAAACCTATGCCTATTATACCTCTATCGCCAAAGGCTGCGATGTGGATAAACCCAGGAACCTGGCCAAGTCCGTCACGGTGGAATAAGCGGTCACATAGTACAGCAATACAGCGCATTTTTGCAGCCCGGTTCGATTGAGCCGGGCTGTGTCGCTTTATACAGTAAAGTCGATATAGACGCGAAAAAATGATGAGCCCGGGAATGAAAATGCCAAAGTCGGAAGTGAAACAGAGCCAAAGTCGGAAGTGAAACAGCGCCAAAGTCGGAAGTAAAA
>CAYUWQ010000049.1:0-11688 GCA_964448455.1 uncultured Eubacteriales bacterium
CAGCGCTGCCTGACAAATCCCGCAGTTCTGAGTATTTCCGTGGCATATGTATTTGATAAAATCCGCAATTCAGCACCGGATTTCAACATCATGTCCGTGACGCAAAACGACAACAACGATGTTTGCGAATGCCCCGATTGCCTGGCGATGGACGCGCTTTACGGGGGACCGTCGGGTACCAACATTTGGTTTGTCAATCAGGTGGCGGATGCCGTGAAGGCGGAGTTCCCGGACAGGAATATCCAAATTGACACCTTCGCGTATGATTACACCACCCACGCGCCTACCAATATTTTGCCCCGCGATAATGTAATCGTCCGCCTTTGCACCATCGGTTCCTGCTTTTGCCACCCCATAGCGGAATGCGGGCATGGCAGGGAGTTGAGCGTTATTGAGAAGTATTCCAGGAAAGAGTCCGCCTATGCAAAGGATTTTACGGACTGGTCCGCGCTGTGCAAGCAGTCCGGCGCCAAACTTTATGTTTGGGATTATACAACCCATTTCAAGTGCTATTCCATGCCTTACCCCAACTTGCATGTTTTAGCCGATAATATTCAGTTCTTCATTGACAACAGCGTGTATGGTGTGTTTGAACAGGGCAATTATGACGGCGGCAGAAACGGCGAGTTCGACGCGCTGCGCGCGTTTTTGCTGGCAAAACTTTTGTGGAATCCAAAATTGAATGTTGAACACCTGATCAATGAATTTAACAATGCCTATTACGGGGAAGCGTCCGCCCCCTATGTGAAGCAGTATCTTGATTTCATATCACAAAAAGCGATTAACACAATGCACCTGTTCCTTTTCAGCAGACCCGAGCAGAATTTGTTCTTCACCCAAGCGGATTTCAAAAAATGCGATGCCCTTTGGGACAAGGCGGAGGAAAACGCCGCGAACAAGTTCCAACTGGACAATGTGCGCCGCTCCGGACTTTCCCTTCGAATTCACAAGGCAAATATGGTAACCGCTGAATTTTCACTCTTCAATCCCAACCGGCTGCAGGAAAATAAAAAGCTTTTTAATGACATGATCATGCTGGGCATTGACAAACTCAGGGAAGGTGAGACCATCACGATGCCTTATAACACCTATGTGTGGTCACTTCGCCCCATTGAATGGGCAGACCCCCTTTCATGGGTGGAGTTTGTGGATGAAAGCAGAGTGTTCCCGGTAGACCTCGAGGAGTACCGGAGAATACATTCGGAATAAGCGAAATCGGCTGATGCCGGACGATAAAACGAAAATTCTTAATTATATATTAAGATTTAGCGCAACCGCTTGACAACTTTTACACAAATATAGTATCATCTACAGTGATTAGAATTAGAAGGTTTCGGTCTTCCATATTCAGCAAATAATAATAATTGTACCTAATTATGAAAAGGGGCGAACGAATGAAGCGTTTACTTGTAAAAAGCATTCTGTTGGTATTTATGGCTTCGCTGGTATTGTCTTTTGCCGCCTGCGGCAAAGACAAAACAGACACGACCACAGGTGTGCCGACAACCGCCGCGCAAACAACAACAGTCCCGGCAACCGCACCGCAGGACACCGGTCCCGTGTCGGTGGAGATACTCCGCCTCGCGCTTGTCAACTCCGGCGCTGCGGAATGGGACGGCAACTACGCAAGCTTGACGGATGAACAAAAGACGGCTATCATGGATTATTTCAACTCCGCAGGCAAGCTCGTTGAATTCAGAGAAGATAATGTTTACTATGTTGACAGCAGCGGCGAAACAACAACAGCTTCCGGCGAAACAACGGTGCCGGGCGCAAGCACCACAAAGGCCGCATCAGGCGTCACAAAGCCGGCCGGGGCAGCCGTGACAGGTATTACAATTAATCCGGCAACGCTCAACCTCAATGTCGGCGGCAGCCAGGGATTGACTGCCGCGGTCACACCGGCGAACGCGAAAGATAAAACAGTCACTTGGAAGACGGACAACGACAAGGTCGCTTCCGTGAACGCGAGCGGGATGGTCGTCGCGAAGAGCGTCGGCACCGCGAAAATCACCGCGACCGCGAACGGCGGCACCGGTTTCAGCGCGGTTTGCACCGTCAAGGTGACATCGGCGCCCACAGGCGCGGTGGTTTCCTATCTGTACAATGAAGATGAAGGGTTCTTCTACATCGAAAACGATCCCTGGCAAAGAAACTTCGGGTTCAACCGGCTGTATGACTGGGGCGCGCCGATTACGCAAATGTTTTACAATACCGTCAGGGTCAAGTTCAATTACGGCGGCAAAGACTGGATGATTCAGATGTGGAAGGGCCAGTACGGGTACGCGTTTGTCGGCTCCGAAATCGGGTTGTACACCAAGCCGGTAAACCAGATTATCGAGCATTATGAATGCGCGTCCAACGACGATTCGCTGATGATGCAGATGTCGCTTTACAAAAAGGATAAATGGCTCTTTACAAGGGCCTATGATAAATACTGGTGGATTACGGGCTTTGTGCCGGGTGTGCTGGATAAATTTGCCGACCGCTCGGAACTGACAATGCTCGGGCTGATCACCCTCAAAGACGCGGCGATGAAGGATGCGTTTGTGGCGGCGTTGCAGAGCCAAGGATTCACGGCAGGCTATAACGGATTTTCCACGCCGGACACTTACAGCGTGGAAGGCAACAGTGTGTATATCAACTGGAAGAATATCGCCCAAGCTGCCGTTAAACCGTCAACCACTGTACCTGTAACCGAAACAACGACATCGGAAACGACACAGGCGGCAACATAATTCACCCAATTGCAGCGATTTTACGGCTGTTCAGACCCGGAATCCTATGATTTGCCCTGAGAAAAGGGTTGTCAAACAGAAAAAAACGAGAAATTCGGAAATAATATGAAAAAATATTTAATTCTGTATTGACAACCGATTTGTATTGTGATAGGATTGCTACGATAATATTATACCCTGTGTTATCGGCAGGCAAATAATTAAAAAAAAGGAAGGTAACAAACATGAAGAAACTCTTGAGCGCACTCCTCGCACTTACCCTTGTCTTTTCCCTGAGCGTAATGGCCTTCGCAGCTGAAGGCGAAACCACCACAGCGGCAGAAACCACCACAGCGGCAGAAACCACCACAGCGGCAGAAACCACCGCAGCACCGGAAACCACCACAGCCTGCGCAACCTGCCCGGATCCTGTTGACACACTTGAAGAACTGCTTGCCTTGATTCAAAGCGACAAGTTCAAAGCTGACTTAAAAGCCGCTACAGACAAAATTGCTGAAATTGCAAAAGACACAGAAAAAATAGCTCCTTTTGTCGACGAACTTCTTGAGAAGATCGAAGCTGCAACAGGCGTTAGTGTTGCTGATCTCAAAGACAAGCTCAGCGAATCTGAAATTTTCAACTGGTTTGCGAAACTTTATATGCCGGCAATCCCCACAACAACGGCAGCTCCGGTTGTAACCACCACAGTAAAAGCAACGGAAGTTCCCAAGACAGGTTCCGCAGTCGGCGGCATCGCGATTTTCGCGACACTTTCCATCGCGGCAGCTGCAGCGTTTGTCTGCACAAAGAAGAAATAATCACTCTTCCGTAAAAGCGTTTTTAAGGGCACACCTTGGTTTGGTGTGCCCTTTTTCCATTTAATAAAGCGAAAAAAAGCGGGGCAGACAATAGTCAGCCCCGTTTGTTGTGGTCAGCGGCTCTCAGCCGATACCGGCGAATTGATACTTGTCGATGGCTTGATGGACAGCTTTGGTTGCTTCTTCATAAACCGTTGAACCAAAAGCTATGCAGGCGGTATCGCCTTCCATCCCGGATAACATGGCGAATTGTTCGCCGATGCTTGAAACGACATCCGTGTCTTTTAGAGATAAGCTGTAAAAGGTAAAGGCCGCGCCGTCACAGATGCCGTTGTAAAAGTCCGGCGCGGTTTCGATGATTTTGTCATACATAGCATTCACCGCGCAGGAGGACAGCAGCTGGAATTTCAGCCTTTTATGCAGCGCGGTTTGCGCGATAAACACAACGAGCGCGCGCACTTGGTTGAGCACAACGGGGCTTAAAAGCGCATCGTTGCCGGGCTGCGGGTTCAGCGGAATGCTGTTGTCTTTTTCCGGGTTGAACAGGGCGAGTTCCTCACCGAGGGCTTTGGCCTTGGTGATGTTCCCGTTGGCGCGCTGACGATTTAAAAAAGCCGCCGTTTCAAGCAAATCATTTTCATCCGGCGGTTCTGTGGGTTTACCGAAAATTTTAATGTCGCTGTCTTCTTGCGGGGGCATCCGTTTCACCTCGAATGATCATTTGTACAGCCGTCGGGCATTCATCCGTTACCGATAAGATATGGGATTACGAATTCCTGCGCTTGCGGGCTTTGTAGCTGAGCAGCTGACGCACATGCTCATCCGGTGTGGTAACCGCGCCGATGCTGACTTTTGCGTTTGTGTACATGCCGTGGAAGTCGCTCCCGCCGGTCATCAGCAGGTTGTATTTCGAGGCAACCGATTTCAGATAATCGGTTTTTTCCTCACTGCAAAGGGGATGCCATACCTCCACCCCGTCAAGGCCGAGGGGGATGAGTTCCTCCATCAAGTCCATGCTGTCAAACAAATCCGGGTGGGCAAGCACGGCAACGCCGCCTGCCTCGTGAATGGCGTCCAGAATTTCCGAAGGCTCGGGGAATCTTGCGTTCACGATGATATTCACATCGCTTTCGGGCGTAAACAATTCATCATAAAGGCTGCCGAATATCTGGTCCGTAATGCCGCATTCCATGAGCGCGTGCATAATGTGCTGTTTGTAAATGTTTGTTGAGCCGGAAGCGCATTTGACAATCAGTTCCGTGGTGGTGGGGTATCGCCTTGCCACCCGGACAATCATATGCTGACCGGCTCTTTTTCTTGCGACAAGGTTCCTGTGGCACAAGCCTTCCAGTCTGTCGGGGCTGTCGCTCAAATAACACAGGATATGCACCTTGCGCCCGCGTTTTGAGTCCGTAGCGGAAAGTTCAACGCCGGGGATAACGGTTACACCGTGTCTTTCTCCTATTAAACGGCCTCGTACCGTTCCCGCAAGGCAGTCGTGGTCTGTGATGGCGATTTTATCCACCCCTTGATTTTTTGCGAGTATGATAAGATCATCAATACCCATCGACCCGTCAGACAGCCTTGTGTGGCAATGCAAATCTCCGCCCAAAATGTTAATCCTCCTAAAGTGTATAAAAAAGCAGACTTCCCTCAATATAAGTAAATCATACCACCTTTTGTCAATATCTGCAAGCTATATTTTCATAAACTTCACGAATTCAACACATTTTAGAGCCGGGCTGCGAACGGAATGAGCATCAAAACTTATTTGACGGGTACACAATATCAGGATAATATGATATAATATGTAATTAATACAATTCATATAAATACATTGTACAATTCCCGTTAGAAGGCAGGATAAGGAATGGATGTCCGGATAGGAGACAAACTTTTAATGAAAAAACAGCATCCGTGCGGCTGCAATCGTTTTGATGTGCTGCGCATCGGGATGGATTTCCGTATCCGCTGCGAGTCCTGCGGCAGGGAAGTGATGGTCCCCCGTGTGAGAGCGGAGAAAAGCATTAAAAAAATCCTGCGCGAGGAAAAGGAATGTTAGGCTGCCTGTGTTATATCAATCAATATAAATTTTGGAGAGTAGTATGCTTGATAAACTAAAAACAGTTGAGGAAAGATTTGAGGAAATCAACAGGCAGCTGTGTGATAACGCGATTTTAGCGGATATGGAAAACTACCGCAAGCTGATGCAGGAATCTAAGCGGCTAACGCCTGTGATTGAAAAATACCGTGCTTATAAAGCCGCTCTTGCCACAATGGAAGAGGCAAAAAAACTGCTGGACGAAGGCGGACTGGACAAGGATTTCCGCGAATTGGTGCAGGAAGAGTATGAAAACGCCAAAACGGTGCTTGACAGCGTGCAGGAAGAACTCAAGGTGCTCCTGCTGCCGGTGGACCCCAATGACGATAAAAATGTGATTGTTGAAATCAGGGGCGGCGCCGGCGGCGATGAAGCCTCACTATTCGCAAACACGCTATTCAGAATGTATGCCATGTATGCCGAGACGAGAGGCTGGAAGCCGGAGATACTCAGCTCAAACGAAACCGAGTTGGGCGGGTTTAAAGAGATCAGCTTTATGATTGAAGGCGAGGGCGCGTATTCGCGCTTTAAGTTTGAAAGCGGCGTGCACCGCGTTCAGCGCGTGCCGGAAACCGAAAGCCAGGGCCGTATACACACATCCACCGTGACGGTCGCGGTTTTGCCGGAAGCGCAGGAGGTTGACATTGATATCAAACCCGGTGATCTTCAGATTGACACCTACCGCTCCAGCGGCGCGGGCGGGCAGCATGTCAATACAACCGATTCCGCCATCCGCATTACCCATTTGCCTACCGGGACGGTGGTGGAATGCCAGGATGAACGCAGCCAGTATAAAAACAAAGACAAGGCAATGAAAATCCTGCGTTCCAGGGTGCTGGAAGCGGAGCAGCAAAAGCAGACAGACGCGATTGCCGGCGAGCGAAAATCGCAAGTCGGTACCGGCGACCGCAGCGAGCGGATACGCACCTACAATTACGCGCAAGGCCGCGTGAGCGACCATCGTATCGGCCTTACCCTGTACCGTCTTGAGGCGATATTAAACGGTGATTTGGATGAAATCATTGATGCTTTGATTACCGCCGATACGGCCGAGAAATTAAAAACAGATTAATAATAATACCGTAGGGACATGGCGTGCCGTGTCCCCAAGAATGAATAACCGGTGACATGGCATGCCGTGTCCGCAACAGATAAGCAGGGCAGTGAAAAATGCACACAGAAGTATTTGAAATCGATTCGCCGGAAGAGACGGAAAAGATAGAAGCGGCCGCCAAAATTCTCAGGAACGGCGGGGTTGTCGCTATCCCGACAGAAACGGTGTACGGGCTTGCCGCCAACGCGCTCGACGGCGCGGCGGTATCAAAAATCTTCAAAGCCAAGGGGCGCCCGCAGGACAACCCGCTGATTGTGCATATCGGCAGCTTTGCGGAAATCTATCCGCTGGTGAAAAAAATTCCCCGATCGGCAGCCCGGTTAGCGGATGCTTTCTGGCCGGGACCGTTGACAATCGTATTGCCGAAAACCGGTTTGATACCGCCCGAAGTCAGCGCCGGTCTGGACACCGTTGCTTTGCGTATGCCCGCCCACCCCATCGCGAGAGCCGTTATAAAAGCGGCGGGTGTACCGTTGGCGGCGCCGTCCGCGAATGTTTCCGGCAGCCCGAGTCCGACAACCGCCCGGCATGTTCTTGACGACCTCAACGGGCTGATTGACGCGGTGGTTGACGGCGGAAAAAGCGCAGTAGGCGTGGAGTCCACCGTGTTGTCCCTTGTTGGCGGAACACCGCGTCTTTTGCGGCCGGGCGGGATTACGCCGGAACAGCTTGAGGCGGTGCTGGGCAAAATCGAAATAGATGACGCGGTATTCGGCGCGCTTGTTCAAAATGAAATTCCGGCGTCACCTGGGATGAAATATAAACACTACGCCCCCAAGGCAAGGCTTGTCCTTCTGAAAGGCAGCCTTCCGGAATTTATAGCATATGTGCAAAAAAATGCGGCAAAGGGAACCGTTGTGCTTTGTTATGAAGGTGAGCAGGAAACCATGCCGGTAAAGGCGGTCAGTTTCGGTCATAGCGATAACGCCGGCGAACAGGCGCATCAGCTTTTCAATGCGCTGCGCCAAATTGACGCGTTGCCAAATGTAGACACCGTATTTGCCCGCTGCCCCGCGGCGGAAGGTCTTGGGTTGGCCGTGTACAACAGGCTTTTAAGGGCAGCTTCTTTTGAGGTGATTGAGCTATGAGCATTCTGATTGTCGGGCTTACGGGTCAAACCGGCGCGGGTAAAAGCACGGTTGCGGCAAAGCTTGCCGCAAAAGGGGTATATGTCATTGACGGGGATGCCGCGGCAAGGGAGATTATGGTACCCGGGGCTTCGGTGCTTCAAACACTTGCGGCGGTATTCGGTGAAGACATCCTCAATCAAGACGGTTCGCTCAACCGCAAGCTGCTCGCGTCCCGCGCCTTCGCGAACAGGGAGAACACCCTTAAACTCAACCGGATAACGCACCCGGTAATTACCCGCCTTGTCAAGAAAAAAATTGAACAGGCGGAAAAAAGGGGAGAACGCGCGGCGGTAATCGACGCCGCGGCACTGCTGGAAAGCGGGATTGCCCCCCTGTGCAAACTGATTGCTGTAATTACCGCGCCGGAAGAGGAAAGACTCGGCAGAATTATGCGCCGGGACAAGCTGAGCAAATCCGAAGCGCATAAGCGCGTCGGCGCGCAGCTGGACGAGGATTGGTATCGCAGCCATGCGGATATTGTTTTGACAACCTTTCCGCCGGAAAAAGCAAACAGCGAGGTTGAAAAGCTGATTGCGTTGATTGATGAAAAAACAAATACATTATAATGAGATATAAGGAGCGTTAAAAATGACTGAAGAAAAAACAGCGGCCGAGTTGTTGAAAGAAAAGCTTTGCATGGCCCCAAAACATGCCGCGCAAATTCTACAGGATGATGAAATTGTCAAGGCCGATGCGTTTTGCGAAGGATACAAGAAGTTCATTACCCTGTGCAAAACCGAGCGGGAAGCGGCAACCTTTGCCGAAGCCGCCGCGAAGAGGGCGGGATTTAAGCCCTTTAAAACAGGTTCCAAATACAAACCGGGCGATAAAGTGTATTACATGAACCGCGGCAAGGCGATTATTCTTGCCGTATTCGGCAAGAAAAGCCTTGGTGAAGGCGTTAAAATCATTGCGTCGCATATCGACGCGCCGCGCATCGATTTGAAACCGAATCCGTTGTATGAGGACAGCGAGCTGGCCCTATTCAAAACCCATTATTACGGCGGCATCAAAAAATACCAGTGGACCGCCGTACCGCTTGCCATGCATGGCGTGGTTATGCTCAAAAACGGCCAATCTCTGCAGGTCAGCATCGGCGAAAAAGAGAACGAGCCCAAATTCGTTATCACAGACCTGCTGCCGCATTTGGGCGCGGAACAGTCTAAGCGCACGCTGTCGGAGGGCATCAAGGGGGAAGAACTGAATATTCTTGTCGGCAGTCGCCCATTCAGAAGCGACAAGGGCAGCGAGCTGGTCAAACTGAATGTGCTCAAGCTGCTCAATGAAAAGTACGGGTTGATTGAAGAGGACTTCTTAAGCGCCGAGCTGGAACTGGTGCCCGCAGCCGCGGCGGCGGATATCGGGCTGGACCGCAGTATGGTCGGCGGTTACGGGCAGGATGACCGGGTTTGCGCCTATCCTTCCCTGATGGCTGCGCTCGAATGCAAAACGCCGGAATATACCGTTCTGACGGTTTTAACCGACAAAGAGGAAACAGGCAGCGACGGCAACACGGGCTTGAACTCGGCGTACCTCAAACACTTTATTGCCGACCTGGCCAAGCAACAGGGGCTGGATGCCCGCGATGTGTTACGGCGTTCGGAGTGCCTGTCCGCGGATGTCAACGCGGCGTTTGACCCGACCTTCCCCTCCGTGCATGAAAAAATGAACGCCTCTTACCTGAACCGGGGTATTGTTGTCACCAAATATACCGGCTCCAGAGGCAAGAGCGGCACATCCGACGCGAGCGCGGAATTTATGGGCAAGGTCCGCAAAACCTTTGACGATGCCGGCGTTATCTGGCAGGTCGGCGAGCTCGGCAAGGTGGACGAGGGCGGCGGCGGCACGGTTGCCCAGTATGTCGCGAATTTGGATGTGGATGTGGTGGATGTAGGCGTGGCGGTGCTTTCGATGCATTCGCCGTTTGAAGTGGTATCCAAACTCGATGTCTGGATGGCGTATAAGGCGTTTCAAGCATTTATGTGTTAAAAAATCCATTTAAACTTGAAAAGCATATAAATACACATTCATTCTTAAAAAACATAACGCCTATTCGTAAAACATCTTGATCATTCTATTTCAACTGAATCATGTATGGATGTGAAAAATTGGATTTAGCAAGTAAAATTCAAAGGTTGAGAGTTGCTTATAATCTCTCACAAGACCAGTTAGCGGATATAGCAGGTGTTCCAAAAACAGTCGTTGCCGATTGGGAGTCCGGAAAGTCAATTCCGGAACCGATAGCAATAAATATACTATGCAATTATTTCGATGTCACCAGGGAATATCTATCAAATGATTCTAATGTGGATGATTGGAAACCGAATGATATTGTATCCATTAGAAAGCAGTTTGTAAACAAAAAGTCCGGAAGCTCGTTAAACTATAAAAAAATAATCTTCAAAGCATCACTATTGCTTATTCTGCCAATTGTTGTGATAGCTGGCTATCAAGTTGTCAAAGAGACTGACCTTTTTGAATTAACAGATAATATTATGAAGAAATTCATTATAACGGTTGAAACGACGGCCAACAATGACAACGAAACAACTTCGACAAATAACGCTGAGAAAGAAATCAACCAAACGACAATAGCACACATTGAAAGCAGTTCAAAGGATATTGAATTCACATGGTCTGACGAACTATGCACCTGGAGCTATAACACATCCATTCCTACAAATGTGTATAAAGCATATAAAAGTATTGACAGAAATGAATTCTATGGATATTCGATTTATGTCACAGATAAAAGTGATGATGAGTGGATAGGCGAAATTGTAAAAAAATTTAAAACAGAGGGACAGAAATACGGATACACGGATGATGATATTGTAAAATTGATGATAAGTTTTGTTCAATCATTGGACTATGCTACAGACATAGACACCACCGGGTATGATGAGTATCCGAAATTCCCCCTCGAAACATTGTATGACAAAGGGGGAGATTGTGAAGATACCTGCATATTGTTAGCGTCACTAATTCGAGAATTTGGTTATGGAACAGTGTTGATTATTTTTGATGATCATATGGGCATTGGCATAAAAGGTGAAACCGGTGGTATTGGCAGCTATTTTGAGTACAACGGTACGCCTTATTATTATGTGGAAACTACAGGTGAAAATTGGGAAATAGGTGAGATCCCTGATGAATATGTGCAAAAAAAAGCAAGTATAGTTCCTTTATTTTAAGCTTATACCAGTCATAGAATCAACTCGAATATTTTAATTATTTTTGATAATGGTAAAAACAAACATGGCCAATTAATGAGAACTCATACAGTAGATGATTAAACACAAATCGGAGGCTGCTTCGTTTGAAACTGCCTCCGATTTTTGCTGAACCAAAATTTATTCGGCTGTAATCACTTTTCCGTTTATCTTTATTTTATTGCCTCCAGGCAGGGTATAACTGCCATTGCCTCCGGTAACCCTTATTGCAGATCTTTCCCTGCCGTTATTGATATTTGTTTTTCTGCTCAGAGGATAAATTATAAGTTGTTCGAAAACGGGTTTAAGATTATCTTCAACTCCAAAATTAAATTGCAGGGGATTGACAGGATTTTCATTTGCTGAATTCCTTATCTCATAGTGTAGATGAGGCCCTCCGGAGCTTCCTGAATTGCCGGAATAGGCAACCACTTCTCCCTGTTCGACCGGGAACTTATCTTTATCCGGAAAAAGAGTAATTGCAAAATTCTTTCTTTCATATTGCATCTCCTTCACATATTTGGAAATTTCAGGTACAAAGCTTTCAAGATGCGCATATACTGTTGAATATCCCGATGGGTGTCTGATATACAGTG
>CAYUWQ010000050.1:0-8055 GCA_964448455.1 uncultured Eubacteriales bacterium
GAATCAAAGAAATGATTGAACACCGCAAAGCGGAATTCGGCTGGGAGTTCATCTTTTTGGGCGCCAACATCGACGCCATCGCTTCCGCGGCTCAAATCGGTATCTGCCCGAAGTTCTCCGCCAGGTACAATTCCGATGCCATCGGTACAGGGCTTAACTTTTCAAGCGTGAACGATGCGATATACGAGATGCGGGAAAACAGCGCCATCCCCGATGACTGGAAAAAGGATATCGACGACGACTTTAAAAAAAGAGGCAAAAAGTAATACCCGTAAGTGAACCGCCCGATTTGACATCGTGTTAAGCCGGGCGGTTTTATTATACGCAAGCAGACTTATCTTTGAATAATGCTTGACACCATCGTTGCTTATGATACAATCGATGGGAGATGCATTTTATACACACAAGGTATGCTCAATTTAATTCGGTTAGGACTGATTGTTTTAAATGAAAACCGACATAGAGATCGCGCAGGAAGCCGTATTGAAACCCATAACCGAAATCGCCGACGGGCTCGGCATCGGCTGCGAATGCCTGAACCCTTACGGCAAGTACAAGGCGAAAATTGACCACCGGCTTGTTAAGGTGTTAAAGGATAAACCGGACGGAAAGCTGATTTTAGTGACCGCTGTCAACCCCACCCCGGCGGGGGAGGGCAAAACCACCACCAATGTCGGCTTGGCGGACGCTTTAAGCCGGCTCGGCAAAAAAGCGCTGCTGGTGATACGGGAGCCGAGCCTGGGCCCGGTGTTCGGTATCAAAGGCGGCGCGGCGGGCGGCGGCTACGCGCAGGTGGTCCCGATGGAAGAGATTAACCTGCACTTTACCGGGGACCTGCACGCCGTTGCTGCGGCGAACAACCTGCTCGCGGCGATGATTGACAACAGCATCTTCCACGGCAACCCGCTGGGTATTCACCCGAACCGGGTCACCTGGAAGCGGTGCATGGATATGAACGACCGTCAGCTCCGGTTTATGGTCAACGGCCTTGGCGGCGACCCCAACGGTATCCCCCGGCAGGACGGTTTTGATATTACGGCGGCGAGCGAAGTGATGGCCATTTTCTGTTTGGCCAACGACCTGGTTGACTTAAAGACCCGTTTGGCAAGGATTGTTGTCGGTTATTCGTATGAAGGCAAGCCGGTTACCTGCGGGGAAATCGGCGCGGCGGGCGCGATGGCAGCGCTGTTAAAGGACGCGTTTGACCCGAACTTGGTGCAAACCATGGAGCATACGCCTGCGATAATCCACGGCGGGCCTTTCGCGAATATTGCGCACGGGTGCAACAGCCTGATTGCCACACGCATGGGGCTCAAACTCGCCGACTATACCGTGACGGAGGCCGGCTTTGGCGCGGACCTCGGCGCGGAAAAGTTTTTAGACATTAAATGCCGCCAGGGCGGCATCAAGCCGGATGCGGTGGTGCTCGTCGCTACCGTGCGCGCGCTCAAACACCACGGCGGCTGCCCGAAAGATAAACTGAATGTACCGGACACGGACTCTTTGGCAAGGGGCTGCGGGAATCTTTTGCGGCACATTGAAAACATCCGCGGCGGATTCGGCCTGCCGGTTTGCGTGGCGGTTAATGCCTTCCCCGGGGACAGCGCGGCGGAACATGAGTTTTTATTCCGCATCTGCGAAGAGCACGGCGTTCCCTGTGCGCTCAGCGAAGTGTTTGCCAAGGGCGGCGAAGGCGCGCTGGATTTGGCGCAAAAGGTAATTGACCTTGCCGAATCACCCTCCGAACTGACGATGACATATGAATCAAAACAGTCCCTTAAAGAAAAAGTGGTGGCCGTGTGCACCAAGTTATACCGCGCGAGTACCGTCACTTTTGAAATTTCCGCCGCGAAGCAGCTGGCGGAGATTGAAGCGATGGGCTACAGCGAGCTGCCCGTATGTATTGCCAAAACGCAGTACAGCTTCAGCGATGACGCGCTGCTGCTGGGCGCGCCGGAAAACTTTCATGTCCATGTACGGGAAGTCCGCCTGAGCGCCGGCGCGGGGTTCGTTGTGTTTATCTGCGGGGCAATTATGACGATGCCGAGCCTCGGCAAGGTGCCGTCCGCGGTGAATATTGACCTGGACAAAGATGGTCTTATCACAGGTTTGTTTTAATCGTACAAATAAAAGGAGTGGCTGAAATGCTTGACAAAATCATCGCTGTCATCGTTGCCCTGTCCCAAATACTGACCTCGTTTTCACTGAGTGTTTTTAACCAAAAACTCAAGGATATTGATTACGGCGGCACACCGGCTGTTGTGCCGGTTATTACACAATGGCTCACCCTGGTGGAAAACGGTGAAAGCGACTATGTGATTATCAAAGGCGCCGCATGCTCCCCTGCCGAAACGACGGCCGCCGCGGAATTGCAGAACTATATCGCGCAAATCAGCGGCAAAACGCTCCCCCTTACAACCGATGCCGCACAGCCCGCGGCGCATGAAATCCTGGTGGGCAAAACGAACCGCGAAGGCGAAAGATCTTTTACTGTTGACCGTGCGTCACTCGGAGACGAGGGCTTTACGGTCAAAACTGTCGGCGAAAAACTCGTGATTGCCGGCGGAGAACTGCGCGGAACCCTGTACGGTGTTTACAACTTTTTAGAGCAGCAGCTCGGCTGCCGGTGGTTTACACCGAGCGTTTCGGTTATTCCGGATAGCACAACGGTTCAAATTGACGCGACGCTCGATTATTCACAGAAACCCGTGTTCGAATACCGGTATCAGGACTGGAATTGTACGCTCGATGAAAACTGGCGGGTCAAGCAAAAAATAAACGAAGGCGCCGATTATCCTCAGTATGGCGGCACCCTCTTTTACGCCAATGGCTGCCATTCCATGAGCTCTTTACTGCCGGACAGCTATTTTTCAGAGTACCCTGAATATTTCTCTTACCGGGAGGACAAAAATGCGAGAACCTTGGATCAGCGCTGTTTGACCAACCCGGATGTGCTGGCAATTGTCACCCAAAGCGTGCGTGAAGCGCTTCAGGCAAGCCCGCGCGCCAAAATTGTATCTATCACGCAAAACGACAACGGCGGCTACTGCCAGTGCGAACACTGCAAGGCGTCAGACGCAATGTACGGCGGGCCGTCCGGCACGAACATCTGGTTTGTCAATAAAGTGGCCGAAGCGCTCGAAGATGAGTTCCCGAACGCGCAGTTTGATACCTTTGCTTATCAATATACCCGCACACCGCCCAAAAACATCGTCCCGCGGGACAGTGTGATTGTACGCCTTTGCTCGATTGAATGCTGCTTCGCCCATCCGCTCGAGGAATGCGGCATCAACCGCATCCGCAGCGAACACCGGCTGGACAAATTCCCGTTTATCGAGCTGGATTCCCCGGCGGCGCGCACCAAGGATGTGGATGCCGCTTTTGCGAATGACATGAAAGGTTGGTCCGCCATCTGCAAAAACCTGTATGCGTGGGATTACACCACCAATTTTATGATGTACTTGAACATTTTTGCCAATCTTCAGGTGCTGCAGCCCAACATGCAGTTCTTTGCCGAAAACAATGTCAAGGGCGTTTTTGAGGAAGGCAACGCGGCGTCTGTCAGCGGTGAACTCGCTGAAGTCAGGGCATACATTCTTGCAAAATTGATGTGGGACCCGTACGCGGATGTTGAAACCTTGATGGACGATTTCCTGCAGGGTTATTACGGCAGGGAGTCCGCGAAATACATCAAAGAATACATCGATATCATCACCAACAAAACACTTAATACAAATCACCACATTTATATTTTCCAGTGGGAAGTGGAAGGATTGTATTTTACCCCGAAAGAGCGCAAACATATCGACGCCCTTTGGGACGCCGCGGAAGCCAACGCAGGCAGTGAACAGCAGCTCAAGGACATTCAGCGTTCCCGCCTTTCATTCCGCCATTATAAGGCTTGCCTGATGATGGACGAGTTTTCGCCGCTGAATCCGATGAAGCACTATAAAGAAAACGAAAAGCTCTACAACGACATTTTAGCCGCCGGGATTACTTACATGACTTTGGGCGGGCCGATTTCAAACGCGCCGAACTTCTGGCTGACACCGACGGATTGGATGTCATAGTGAATGTTTTTCACAGCTTGAACATCGTTCAAGCATAAAAAGCCGCTTGCCGCGCGAAGCGCAGGTTCGGCAACTTTACAATCGTTAAACACACGGATTTTCGTTATGATAATCTGTGTGTTTTTTCCTGTTGACTAACGGCAACGCGAAGCGTATAATTAATATATACCCTACCTGGGTATAGTATTTATTGCGGGGTGCGTCCAAGATGAAACCAAATGAAGGCAAGGATTGCTGCGAAAAAACAACGCTGCGGGATGAAAAGTTGAAGGCCGGTCTGCTTGCCAGGCTCAACCGCGCCGAAGGCCAGGTGAGGGGCATTAAACGCATGGTTGAAAAGGATGCCTACTGCGATGATGTGCTCCACCAGATTTCCGCAATTCAATCAGCCTTGGATTCTGTGAGCAAGCTGGTGCTGGAAAACCACATCCGCGGCTGTCTGGTCAAAAAAATCAAAGAGGGCGACGATGAAATCATCGGCGAGCTTCTCACCACAATCGGCAAAATGCTTTAATGCGATTCATAAGGACTAGTGTCCGGAAGGGATTCGTGATATTACATGAAGAAAGAGACAATAAAGTTAACGGGAATGACTTGCGCGGCGTGCGCAAATCGAATTGAGAAAACGGTCGGCAGACTCCCCGGGGTCGCATCCGCTTCGGTTAATTTCGCGACAGAAAAGCTGACCGTTGAGTATGACGAACAGAGAATTGATAACGGAATAATCAACGAATCCATTCTTAAAGCGGGTTATGGTGTGGACGAAAGCGCCGCGAACAAAGAAGTCACGATCCCGATTGGCGGGATGACCTGCGCCGCCTGCTCGGCAAGGATAGAAAAGGTAGTCGGCAGAATAGACGGCGTTGAAAGCGTTTCCGTCAACCTCGCCACTGAAAAAGCAACGGTGCTTTATGATGCGCAAAAAGTGAAGCTTTCGGCCATCAAACAAAGCATTGAAAAGGCCGGATACAAGGCACTTGAAATCGAAAAAAAAGGCGCGGTTGACGAAGATAAAATCCGCAAAGAAAAGGCTGTGCGCACGCTTTGGACCAAATTTATTGTGTCGGCGGTGTTCGGCGCGCTGCTTTTGTATTATGCCATGGGTTCCATGATTCCCTGGCTGCATTTCCCCATCCCGGCTTTTTTAGACCACATGCATTATCCTGTGCGGTTTGCGCTTGTACAGCTTTTGCTGACACTGCCGATTATTGCCGCGGGGTATAAGTTTTATACCGTCGGCTTCATGGCTATTATCAGGCGAAGCCCGAATATGGACTCGCTCGTTGCCATGGGCACCTCGGCGGCCATCCTCTACAGCCTCTATTCCGCGTGGCAGCTTATCAACGGCGATATGGCCGCCATGGACGGTCTCTATTTTGAGACGGCAGGGGTCATTATCACGCTGATACTGCTTGGCAAATCCCTTGAGGCGGTGTCCAAAGGCAAAACATCGGAAGCGATTAAGAAACTCATGGGGCTCACACCAAAAACAGCGACCGTACTCGTAAACGGCAACGAGATTGAAACACCGATAGACGAGGTGGAAATCGGCGATATTATTTTAGTGAGACCGGGCGAAAAAATCCCGGTGGACGGCGTGGTGTCTGAAGGACATACCGCCATAGATGAATCCATGCTCACAGGCGAAAGCATGCCCGTGGAAAAAACGGAAGGCGACAAAGTGTATGCCGCGAGCATCAATAAAAACGGTGTCATACAATTCCGTGCGACTAAGGTCGGCGGGGACACGGCGCTCGCGCAGATTATTAAACTGGTGGAAGACGCGCAAGGTTCAAAAGCCCCAATTGCGCAAATGGCGGATATTGTGTCCGGTTATTTTGTGCCGATTGTTTTCATGATTGCCGTTTTATCTTTTGCCGCATGGTTTATCAGCGGAGAACCGTTCGTGTTCGCGATGACAATCTTTATCTCGGTGCTGGTTATCGCCTGCCCGTGCGCGCTCGGTCTCGCCACACCGACCGCCATTATGGTCGGCACCGGCAAGGGGGCGGAAAACGGCATACTCATCAAGGGCGGTGAAGCACTCGAAACCGCGCATAAAATCAACACTGTTGTGCTGGACAAAACAGGCACCATCACCCAGGGCAAACCGGAGGTAACGGACATTCTCCCCGCCCCCGGTGTGAAAAGGGACTATTTGCTCCGGCTCGCGGCCTCCGCCGAAAAAGGCTCTGAGCATCCGCTTGGTGAGGCCATCGTAAGGCTTGCCGAAAGCGAAATGTTGGAAATACTCAAGACAGACAAGTTTGAGGCCATACCCGGGCAAGGGATTGCTGTTGAAATTGACGGTTCCCGCATTCTGCTGGGCAACAGCAAGCTGATGGCGGAAAAAGGCATTGACCTTTCGTCACTCCAGTCATTCGCGGACACGCTCGCAGATGAAGGTAAGACCCCGATGTTCATGGTTGTTGACAAAAAATTGGCCGGTGTCATCGCCGTGGCGGATGTGGTAAAGCCAAGCAGCGCGGCAGCCATTCAAAAACTGCACCGGATGGGCATTGAGGTTGCCATGATCACCGGCGACAACCGGAAGACCGCCGAAGCCATCGCGAAACAAGTCGGTATTGACCGCATACTCGCGGAGGTCATGCCGCAGGATAAAGCGAGTGAAGTGAAAAAATTGCAGGCAGAGGGCAAAAAGGTAGCAATGGTAGGCGACGGCATCAATGACGCGCCCGCGCTTGTACAGGCGGATATCGGTATCGCCATCGGCTCCGGTACGGATGTCGCGATGGAATCCGCGGATATTGTCTTGATGAAAAGTGACCTGATGGATGTGGCGACAGCCATTCAACTGAGCAAAAGTACCATTCGCAACATCAAGCAAAATCTCTTTTGGGCTTTTGGTTACAATGTGGCGGGCATACCCATTGCGGCAGGGCTGCTGTTCGTGTTCGGCGGACCGCTGTTGAATCCGATGTTCGCGGCCGCGGCGATGTCCATGAGTTCCGTGTCTGTTTTAACAAACGCGCTCAGGTTAAAAAGATTCAAACCCTCAAAATAATATAGGAGTTGTTAAAAATGGAAAAAGTAACACTGAATGTGGAAGGTATGTCCTGTTCCCATTGCGAGCATGCGGTCAAAACGGCGGTCGGCGCACTGGACGGCGTGGCCGCTGTTGAGGTGAGCCTCGCAGACAAAACTGTCACCGTCGAATATGATGCCGGCAAAGTTGCTATAGGCGAGTTCAAGGCTGCGATTGAGGACCAGGGTTACGATGTCGTCTGACAGTCGTAACAACAGCAAAAAAACTGCGCCGCTGATTGTTCAGCCGCGCAGTTTTTGATATATATGTCGAGAAGTACGGTTATTTAATTAAATCCTTGATGACCTCGCCCGCCAGAATCAACCCCGCGACGGATGACACAAACGCGACACTGCCCGGCACCTGCCGCTTCACCGTGCATTCTACGCCTGTGTCATCGGTTTCTTTTGGTGGGGTTATTTCCTCTTTGGAGAACACAACTTTAAGCGCCTTTATGCCCCTTGCCCTGAGTTCTTTGCGCATCACCTTAGCCAGCGGGCAGACGGAGGTTTTATAGATGTCCGCCACTTCAAATCGTGTCGGGTCCAGCTTATTGCCCGCGCCCATGCAGCTGATAATCGGCACACCCGCAGCCTGTGCTCGCTCAATGAGCAGCAGTTTGGACGATACCGTGTCGATGGCGTCCACAATATAGTCGTATTGTGATAGGTCAACTTCATCCGCGTTCTGCGCGCCGTAAAAACACGCAAACGCTTGTGCTCTGCACGCGGGGTTGATGTCGAGTATTCGGGTTTTCATCACTTCCGCCTTTTTTTGACCGATGCTTGTATGTGTGGCAATCAGCTGACGGTTGATGTTGGTCAGGCAGACCTCATCGTCATCAAACAGGGCGATAGCGCCCACGCCGCTCCTGGCAAGGGCTTCCGCGGTAAAGGAGCCAACCCCGCCGATACCGAACACGGCGACGGTTGACGCTTT
>CAYUWQ010000050.1:8155-11476 GCA_964448455.1 uncultured Eubacteriales bacterium
ACCAAAGCCATTATGGTGGTACACTATTTGGCGCACCCGGCGGATATGGACGCCATCATGGCCATCGCCAACCGGCACGGGCTGATGGTCATTGAGGATGTATCCCACGCGCAGGGCGGCTTGTATAAAGGCAAAAAGCTCGGCAGTTTCGGGCATGTGAGCGCTATGTCGCTGATGAGCGGTAAGAGCTTCGCCATCGGCGAGGCGGGTATGCTCGTCACGGATGACAACGAAATGTTTGACCGCGCAGTCGCTTACGCCCACTACACCCGGTACGGCGAGATCACCACGCCGGAACTGCTGAAATATGATAAGATCGCGCTGGGCGGGATGAAAGGCCGTCTCAACCAAACCTGTTCGGCCATGGGGCGCGTTCAGCTGAAGTATTATGACGAACGGTGCGCGGAGATTGACCGGGCGATGGATTATTTTTGGCGTGGGCTTGAGGGCGTCCGGGGCATCCAACCGCACCGGGTTGACGAAACGCAGGGTTCCACCATGGCTGGCTGGTACGCGGCAAGCGGACACTATTTTCCCGAGGAACTCGGCGGCCTGCCATTGGCGCGTTTTTGCGAGGCGATGCGCGCCGAAGGTGTCGGCGTCAGCCCGAACGGCAATTTCCCGCTCCATACACACCCGTTCTTTGAGGATTTCAACTTGATGCACACCGAAAAACCGGCGAGAATCGCCTTTGCCGGCCGGGATGTGCGGGCGCTTGACCATGCGCTGCCTGTAAGCGAAAGCGTGCAGGTATTTACCGTGCCGTGGTTTAAAAAATTCATGCCGGAGCAGATTGACAAATACATCGGTGCTTTCAAAAAGGTTATACAGCAGGCTGAAACACTCACCTGAAAAGGACGCCCGCATGCTTTTATTCATCGCAGCGAAAAGGAGCGATTGAGCAATGATCATTGACGCGCACAACCACGGCGACTGGCACGGGCATGATTTTGACAAGTTTATCGCAAACATGGACCGGTATGGGATTACCAAAACCTGGCTGCTTTCGTGGGAAACACCTGCGGACGAATATGACCCGGGCGGGAACCGGGTACTGCCGTTGGCGGCGGGCGGGAACGGTCCGATCCCCTTTGCGCTCGGTCTTGCCTACAAGCAAAAGGCGCCTGAGCGTTTTATACTCGGTTATGCACCCGACCCGCGCCGGCCGGAAGCGCTGGACAAACTAAAAGCGGCGGTCAGCCTGTATGGTGTGCAGGTGTGCGGGGAAGTGAAGCTGCGCATGATGGTTGACAACCCGGACGCCGTGCGGTTTTACCGCTGGTGCGGCGAGGCAGGGCTGCCGGTGACCATCCATTTTGACTATGACACGGCTACCGGAAGAAGCGCGGATTACCCCCGCCCGAACTACTGGTTCGGCGGCGGGATTGACACCTTTGAAAGGCTGTTGAAACTCTGCCCGGTAACGAACTTTTTGGGGCACGCGCCTGGCTTTTGGTGCCATATATCGAATGATGATTTGGGGCTTACAACCTCATACCCGAAAGGGCCGGTAATCCCCGGCGGTAAAATTGAGGAACTGCTCGCAAAGTACCCGAACCTGTACTGCGACTGCTCGGCAGGTTCCTGCCATAACGCGCTGACCCGCGACCTTGCGTACACCAAAGAGTTCGTTCTGCGTTTTCAGGACCGTTTACTGTACGCAAGGGACTGTTTTGAAAACATGCATCAGGAGCTCTTCCAATCCCTCGGCCTGCCGCAAACTGTTTTGGAAAAGATTTATCACCTGAACGCTGAAAGGCTGGCGGGGCCGGAAAAGCCGTAGGCAATTAAAAACGGCTGTGAGCCGCGGGTTAAACCCGATGTTCACAGCCTATTTGCTTATTGCGTCTGCTTATTCAGGCAGAAGGTCTTTATACTGGTAAGCGCGGACATAGTCAACGACAAAGTTCGCCGGCCAGGTTTTGGTCTTTGAAATGACACCGGTGCCGTGGTTGTCGCCGCTGGCGATACCATCCCTGCCCGATACCTCGACGGAAAGAATCAGCCACTCCGCGTTTCTGGATACACCGCCGAAGCTGGTGCGCCCGGTTTCAACCCCGTCCACATAAAAGATGTAGATATTCTCGTTCCACTCCACGCCGTAGGTATGGAATTCATCGTAGATGTCCCCGCCGCCAACGCGGTATTTACCGATGGTCATCCCCTGCGACGCTTCCTTATACCCGTCAAACACGATACCGGAAACGATGTTGTTGCCCTGACCGTACCATTTATCCTTATAAAAGGTGGATTCGAATACATCCACTTCCGTGCCGTCCATCCCGGTGCCGTCCTCAATAAAGGTATCGTCATTGAGCATCCAAAAGGCCGCCCACAGCCCCTGCGCGGCGGGCATTTTACAGCGGACTTCAAAATAGCCATAGCACTGCTCATACCGGCCTCTGGTATCCATGCCGTAGGAGTAATACCCGGGACCTTTGCCGCCGGCACCTTCCGGCAGGTATTCGGTCTTAATGGTCAGGTTGCCGCCGTTCACAGACGCCATGCTGCTGTGCCAAAACCCGCCGTTGCGGATTTCCGCATTACCCCAGACATAATGCCCGCCCCAGATGTTGGTATCTACCTCGGTGCCGCTGAACTCATCCGACCAGACGAGTTCAAATTGGCTCATATCCACTTTTTGCCCGCGCGGCTTCATCCCAAGGTCAAAAGCCAGTACGGTGAACATCTGCCCAACGACGAGCGCGAGGGCGAGGAAGGTTTTGATGCTCAGTGTTCCGCTTTCCAGCAAGCGGATAAACCGTTTGCCGAGCATTTGGACGGTGGATGCCTGCCGTTTGGAAAAAATAAGCCTGATGAATTCTATCATAACCAAATCCCCTCCTGTTTTCTGCTATAGTTACTGTACCACAGTCCGGGCATATGTATCAACAACCAAATGATATTGTTTTATTTGATTGTAAATATTTGTATGCTATAATAGTTGCAAAATTAAGAATTTTGCTGCTATTTGATTTTATTGGACGGTGTTTTATGATTCTTTCGCTCGATAAGAACTGGCTCCTGCGGGATGCGCCGCTGATATGGGGCGTTGGCGAAGCCCCGCAAATCCTCAGTAAAAAGGGTTCAATGCTTGAAACCGGCGGCGGTACGGGCACCGGCTGGCTGAAAACGGATTTGCCGTGCGATGTGCATATGCCGCTGATTGAGCAGGGCATTATCAAAGATCCAGTCAAGGCGGATTATTGCTTTGAAAGCGAGTGGATTGAAAAACGCTCCTGGTGGTTTTTGCGGGAGATTGACAGCGGCGAAATCGATACGGAATGTGACCTGATTGAGCTGGAAATAGACTCGCTCGAT
>CAYUWQ010000051.1:0-11361 GCA_964448455.1 uncultured Eubacteriales bacterium
TTATGAAACTTGGCGTATTTACCTGCCTGCTTGGCAACCTGCCCCTGGAAGACGCGCTGAAGTACTTCAGTTCCCTCGGTATTGAAATGATCGAAATCGGCAGCGGCGGATATCCCGGCAAGTCGCACGCGGACCCGGATGTTTTACTTAATGATGCCGCTAAACTGGCGGAGTTCAAAGCCCTGACAGCAAAATACAACCTTGAAATCAGCGCGCTGAGCTGCCACGCCAACCCGGTTCATCCGGATAAAAAAACCGCCGCGGATTTTGACAAAGCCATTCGCGACACGATCCTCCTCGCGGAAAAACTGGGTGTCAGCCGCATCAACACATTTTCCGGCTGCCCGGGCGACAGCGAAGGCGCGAAGGCGCCCAACTGGGTGACCTGCCCGTGGCCCAACGATTTTTCCGAAATCCTGGAATGGCAGTGGAATGAGGTGCTCATACCGTACTGGAAAGACCTGGTCAAGTTTGCCAAAGCGCACGGTGTGGACAAAATAGGGCTTGAGATGCATCCGGGCTTTTGCGTGTACAATACCGAAACGCTGCTCAGACTGCGCGCGGCCGTCGGCGATGAAATTGGTGCCAATTTTGACCCGAGCCATCTGATTTGGCAAGGGATGGAACCGGTTGCTGTGATCCGCAAGCTGGGACCAGCCATTTTCCATTTTCATGCAAAAGATACAAAAATTGACAAATATAACACCGCTGTCAACGGTGTACTGGACACCAAGACCTACACGGATGAAATCAACCGCTCCTGGATTTTCCGGGCGATCGGTTACGGTAATGACGCGTCCTATTGGAAAGATATCATATCAAACCTTCGCCTGATCGGCTACGACTACGCAATCAGTATCGAACATGAAGACAGTTTGATGAGCCAGAATGAAGGGCTGACAAAAGCCGTTTCTTTCCTGAAAGATGTGCTGATTACGGAAAAAGTCGGAGATGCCTGGTGGGTGTAGTTTAAAAAATAAACATTTAAACTATGAAAGGGTTATATTTATGGGGAAAAACGGGAACATCGGCGCGGCGGTTATCGGTTACGGCGGAATGGGTGGCTGGCATACCAAAAAAATTAAAGAGATTAAAGGCATTCAACTGATAGGTGTTTATGACATTCTTGATGACAGATGCAAACTGTCCGAGAAAAACGGCATACACGCTTTTTGCTCGAGAGAAGAATTATTGGCAGACGAAAGAGTCGAGCTTGTGACGGTGGCGACACCGAACGACTACCATAAAGAAATTGTTATTGCCGCGCTGGAGGCAGGTAAAAATGTGATCTGTGAAAAACCGGTCGCATTAAACAGCACAGATCTGGAGGAAATGATTGCCGTCGCAAAAAAGACCGGCAAACTTTTCACCGTTCACCAAAACAGACGCTGGGACGAGGATTATCTGACTGCTAAAAAGATTATCGATGATAACCTGCTTGGCAGGGTCTACAACATTGAATCGAGGGTCCAGGGGGACAGGGGCGTGCCGGGCGACTGGCGCAACAGAAAAGCGCAGGGCGGCGGAATGGTCTTGGACTGGGGCGTTCATTTGCTCGATCAGGTGCTGATGCTCAAAGAAAAGCAAAAATTAGTGTCGGTTTACGCGCAGCTGACTTTTGTCACATCGGACGAAGTGGATGACGGATTCAAAACGATGCTCAAATTTGACGATAACACAACCGCCTATGTGGAAGTGACCACCAGCAACTTTGTTAAGCTGCCGCGCTGGTATATTCTTGGGGAAAACGGTTCGGCATTGATTGAGGACTGGGGACTTAAGGGTAAAATTATCAAGGTTTCCGACTGGGAAAACCGCGACGCGGTGCCTGTGTTGGCGGGAGCGGGCTTAACAAAAACCATGGCGCCCAGGACCGATGATACCATTAAAAAATTCAGGCTGCCGAAAGTCAGGGCAGACTGGGGTGCGTATTATGAGAATGTTGTGGCGGCGCTCAACGGTGAGGCAGAGGTTCTGATTACACATGAACAGGTCAGGCGTTCGACAAAACTGATGGAAGCCATTTTTGAATCCGACGCGACAAATTCTGTTGTGAAGTTTGAAGGTTAGCAAAAAATAATTTACATAAAGCCGCCCGATTGAATCGCTTGAATTTCAATCGGGCGGCTCTGCATGCTATGTTTAAGCATTATAAGTGAAAGTGAAGCAGTGTGATTTGATGCTCAGTTTTAACAAATCCTGCCGGAAGGCATAACCGCGCATCTCTCTGTTGCCTACCTTAACTGTGTTGACATATCCGGCGCTGTCGGTGCTGATGATTCTAATCCAATCCGCTGGGTTTTCCTGCAGCGTGATAGCCTTTGAGGGATATCTTTGATTATAATCGTCAACAAACGTCTTGAACTCGTTGGTTGTATAACTCTTATTGGATGGACTGACCGTTTCGGGACTTGCAATCCCGCCGCCGAGGTAGGCAATACTGCCACCCCAGACAGAAGCCGAAGATACCGTTTGACCTGCACAGGAGGCAAAATAGAAGGCGGTAATCGGATTGCCGCTATGCGAAAGATATTTGCCAATAACGGCGTTAACCGCCTTTATAACATTGGAGTTCGGGTCCATATTAAACGAGAGTGAAAATGCACTTTGCGTTTTTGTTAAAGCAAAGTTATAAACTTTTGCGTAGGTATATGCTGCAACAGCCTGTGCTTTTAATGCCTCGGCCGGAGAACCTGTACCAATCTCCTGCGCAACTGCGCGGGCGAGGTATTCCTGGGGCGAATAAGCTTTTCCATCATAGCTGATGGTTGGAGGAGGACTTGGATCATTAACAATTGTTACGCCGGGCTGGTAATAGTGCAGCAGAATTTTGTCATAGCTCCATCCTTGATTTGCGTAGGCGATGGCGCCTGTCTGACTCATGCCCACACCGTGCCCGTATCCCTTGACCGCAAAAGCAAAGGTACCGGAAAGTTGAAGGGGAACCGTTGATGCCTGCGTTATTGAAGTTGGCGGCAATGAGGATGCTGTGGATGCCGCGGTTGTTTTCGCGGAGGTCACCGTTAGTTTGGCCGTTGTTGCCGAAGAGGGTTTGACAGTCGTTTTAACGGTTGAAACAACCGAGCTTTGCTGTTGCGCAGAGTTGCTCTGTGCTGAACCATCCTCTTCGGTTGTCTCGTTTTCCTCCGAAGTGTAGGAAGGCATATCAGCCAGCATGGTTAACAGTTCATCGATGGACAGCTTACTGCTTTCAGTCTCCGTCGTAGTGTCCGTTAACGCTGCTACCGTTTGTATTTGGTCCGCATTTCTCAACCGGCCGGAAAAATCTTTGACTGCGCTTACCATACGCCCGCCGAAGAAAATAATAATCAGGCAGAGAATAACAGCGGCAATACCGGAGAGAATCAGTTTCAGCGCGATCCGGCGCTTGCCTTTGAGTTCTTCCGGGGGCATTTCGGTTTCTTCCGTGTTCATCGGGAAACCGTTGAACCCTTCGGCCTCGGCGTATTCACCAAGCATGCCCACAAGGGTGTCGACCGCCGCCATAGCAAGCTGGCGCGGTGTTTCACCCGGTTGGGCGTACACCTTCGCTACCCTTGCGCGTAAACTGTCCGCGACGGTAACCAGCACAAAGAGCGAATTTTCCTCTTTTTGATCGGTAAACACATTCGAAATGGAAGCCCCGACGGAACAACCGGTCCCATCCCGGGCTTGCAGTGCAAGATTGGCAATATATTCCTTTTGCGTCATCTCTTTTTTATCTTCATCGCAATCGACAAACTTGAAAGCGTTTTCCCAGCCGGAAAGCGGCATAATTTTAATTTTAATGAGTTCGGCGCTTTTGGTTGCGGCAACCGCCGCGCAAAACCCCTGCGCGACTAGTCTTGCCGCGATGGCTGCGGTTTTGTCCGTATCAGCGGGAAGCGCCGCGGGCATTTCTGCCGCGGAAAGCGTGGTTTTCAAATAGGCGGTGAATCCGTTATCAATAATTGAATCGAGCCGCTCAAGGTCAAGCGGTAAAACAATCAGATGCTGCTTGCCGGATTGGACGGCGAAACCGGAAAAGAGACCGTCGTCGGATATGAAAACCGACGCGCCTTTCGGGACAAGCGCGTGCGCGTCTGATGTTTCGGCGGCAATATCATCGCCGAAACTTTTCATAACGGCGGTGACGGCGCCGGACACTTCGCTTTCAAGACTCAAAGCTTGAAAAAGCAGTTTTTTAAGATACAAAAAGCGGGCGGGGTCTGCGCAAACCGTGACGACTTTTGAACGCGAAAATGAGGCGGACAAGGCCTTCAGCATTTCTTTCGCGTCTGTAAAGGTTTCAAAACGGGCGGCTTGCGGGCAGATACTGTCAACGCTGCCTGCTATTCTGTGCTGCGCGTGCTGAATAAAAACCGACTGTTCCTTAATTAGTGCAATCAAACTTGTATTTCCGCTCATTATTACGCCTTTCTCAGAAAAAATGTTGTCTGCTCAGCTTGGATACCACAGCTCTTTGTTTTTGTATGGATTTTTTTGCTTGGTGGCGACATACCAGTAATGCGGATAGAGCGGGTCTTCGCTGGCCTGCGCTTTCGACACATCGATATCTTCGCTTTCTCCGTCCCGCAGCAGCCGGGCGACAACCACCAAACGCGCGTTATTGAACTCGTAGGTGCAAGTGGAAAGTGTCAGTATTTGATCGGTTGGTAAAATATCAACGCCCGTTGTGTAGATTTTCCGCTTATCGATTTGATCAATATAAGTCTTAAAAACCTGATCACTGCTCACATTGCGAAACAAGTAGGGGAACAGGTATCCGTTATCGGCACTGCCGTCGCCGTTTGTTAGAAAAACCGCATAAATTTTCCATTTTGTGTCTCTGAATAAAGTGTCGAATTTAATAAGGGGCGCGCTCTTGAACCCGTTGATTTTCTTGTAGGTTTCAAGCAGACCGAACATCAAATCGTCATGGCTCATATTGTGACCGTGTATAATAGTATTTCGGTCAAGTTTTTTGATGTTGTTGCTGCTGTCCATAAAACAACAGCCGTGTATTGATTTTTCCCCGTAAAAGGAAGTGTTCAGATAGACATCGTTGTTTTCCCCCTGAACGATGGGTAAGCTGATGTCAATGCCCGGTATTTCCAGCCATCCGACAAAATCGGAATTGGTTGCATAAAGATCGGCATGTTTGGGCAGCATGCCATCGGGAAAAACAATATCCGGATATTTTGCTTTTATAATTGACCAGTCGTCATTGCCGTCATTGCTCTTACTCCACATTTCAGCAGTTTTTTTCGCCTCAAGATCTCTGAAATAGGGGGTGATGATGTAACGGTTCAGCAAAATTCCCCCGCAGACAAGCATCGTGATGATGGCAGAGAAAAGAATGATCTTTCGTATGGACTCGCCGACACCGTCACCTTTGCTTGGGAAAATTTTTTTCAACAGGCGTTTAAAGGTGCTTTTCGGGGGTGAAACGCTTTCTTCACCGTTATCCGCAACAGATTCGGGCAAAAGCGGTAACAAGGTTTTATCGTCGGGCAGGGCAGCGCTTTCTGCTCCTGCGGCACTTGTTTGTGCAGGCGGTTGCGGGTCTTCCGCAACGGTTGGAATAAAATCGTCGAGTTTGGTCAAGGAATCTTCATAAATGATTCGGAAGGAGGAGGTCAGCTTTTCCATATTGTCATCCGAATACGCTTGGGTTTCCCGCGGCCGGGGTTGATGAGACTGGTTTGGTTCGTCATCGGGCTTTGTTTCAACACCCGGATTTATGTTTGTATTGTCCTGCGGTTCGTCAGCGCGCGCATCTGCTGACGCAGACTGTTTTTCGTCAGCAGCTTCTTCTTCCGCTGTGGACTCGGAATCTTCGATGCCCGCGGTCTCCGAATCGGCTGCCGCGTATTTCTGGCGCAGTCTTTCAAGTTCCGCTTTATCAATAATCGAATCAATATTCAATTCTTCGTCGCCGGGCTTATTGTTGCTCACCTTATTGTCCCCCATAAGTCATTAGCCGTTATATCCCTACTGAACCCAATTTTCACGATCGGCGTATGGATTCTTTATTTTGTAATGGTTGTACCAAATTTGCGGACGGCGATAATCCGGATTGTCCACTACCTTTGACGCGTCAATTTCCATACTTTCGCCTTCCCTCACGAGTCTGGCGGCAAGCATCATCCTGGAATCGACATAACGCCCGGGATAGTTGTTGTCGTAAAAACAGGTGCAAAGCGTGAGAATCTTATCGTTGTCATCAACACCGATATCCGTATAGAAACGGGAGCGCTGCATTATTTGATCCAAATACCCCGGAAATTTTTCCGTTTCTATTTCGGCGTGAAGCGGATAGAACATGTAACCGTTGTCGTCTTTTCTGTTAACGCTGATTGAATAAATCGCGAAAACTTTCCACAGGTGATTCTCATACAATGTTCCGTACTCAATAATGGGATTATTGACATAAAAAGAATAATCCATATATTTGTACAAATCATAAAAGGCCTGTGATTTTGTCATTGTCGAATGGCCGTAGATTACATTGTTTTGATTGAGTTCCTTCGGGTTGTTGCGGAAATCGAGATAGGAATTGCCGTAAAGTGTGTGTCTTCCGTAAAAATCGTTTTCCAGATAGTAGTCGTTATTATTCCGCTGTGTGATGAGGGTGTCGATGGAGGTGTTGGGTATTTTCAGCCAGCCGACAACTTCCGGATTCAACGCGTACAATGGCCGGAATTTTTCCAGTATTCCCTCCGGGTAAACAATGCCTTGCGTATCGGTATCGAGGGGCGCGAGGGAATCCGGCAGCACAGGCGTCAGCTGCGGCTGCTGCGGGGCGGCAAGTGTGCTTTCCGCCGCTGCTGAGGCAGCGAGCCGGTAATCTTTAACAATGCTAAAAGCGCACAGGGCCATAACAAGTGAAAAAAGGATGCCGGCCGCAGGTAAAAACGATCGTTTCGATTTGCCGGTACTAACAGGTGCGACGGATACCCTATGCCGCTCTTCAACCGAACCGGCGGGTTCCCGGTCTTCTTCGGGCAGGCCATCATCTGATTGCCCGGCGGCATCGACGGGCACATCGGCTGCGTACCTTTCAGTGAGTTCCTCCAAATCGAGGCTGTCGATGACAGCGTCAATATCGTTTACGGTAAAAGAGGTTTCTTCGATTTTATCGGAATCTTTATTATCTGCCAAGTCTTTATCCTCCCCGGAACACGGCGGCGAACTCTTATTTATATTCGGCCGCATATTTTCTGATCATGTTTAAAGCCCTTGATGCCGTATAATACCGGTTATACTCCCTGTCATAGCGTCTGCCCGTTTCAATCTTTTCAACGGTAACCGAATCGGTATCCGCCAGCGCAATATAGCTTAAACCTGCCGGTTTTTGGCTGCTGTCGCTATGGGGTCCCGCAATGCCGGTGATACCCACGCCAATGTCTGCACCGCCAAGCCTTCTTACCCCTTTTGCCATTTCGGCAGCGGTCTGCTCACTGACTGCGCCGTAAATCTTTAATGTATCCGGAAAAACACCCAGCAGTTTTATTTTTATATCGTTTGAATAGGAGATGATACCGCACTCAAAAACCTTTGAAGCACCGGGAATTTCCGTCAGGCGTTTCGCCGTGTACCCTGCCGTGCAGGATTCGGCAATGGCGACGCGAAGACCTTTTTCCGTCAGCAGTTCGACTGCCTTTTGCTGCAGGCTGTCCACATCGACGCCGTAAACATAGGGCGCAAGGCTTGCCAGCAGTTTTTCAATTACCGGCGCGCACAAGGTTTCCGCTTCGGGGGCTGTCGCGGCGCGGGCGGTTACCCTTAAGAGCGCTTCGCCGTCTTTGGCATACGGGGCAACAGTCGGGTTTTCTCCCCACAACAGCTCCTCTGCAAGTTCCGCCATCGCGCTTTCACCGATGCCGAAGGTTCTCACTGTGTGTGAAATAATTACGCTGTCCGAATACTTTGACAGAAACGGCTTGACTGAATCCAAAAACATCGGGTTAAGTTCGCGCGGGGGGCCGGGCAGCAGTATAACGCATTTGCCGTCCTTTTCGCAGGCAATGCCGGGCGCGGTACCGTTTTTATTGCGGAAGACCGTACCGCCCAAGGGTACATAAGCTTGTTTTTTGTTGCTTTCCGGCATCTTGATGCCGCGGGACAAAAAATACCGGTTGAGCAGAGCAAGAATCTCATCATCAACAACGAGCTCAAAACCCATCACGCCGCAGCAGACTTCTTTGGTGATATCGTCCGCGGTCGGACCGAGGCCGCCGCTTGCGATAACGATATCGCTGCGCGAGAGCGCGTCGCGTAAAGTTTGCGCGAGGCGTTCGGGGTTGTCGCCCACGGTGCTTTGACGCAGGACCGAAATACCGAGCGCCGCAAGTTCGAGGGAGAGGAAGCGGGCATTTGTATTAAGGATCTCGCCAAGCAGGAGTTCGGTGCCCACCGATATGATTTCACAAACAGGCATTTGAGTTCTCCCGTCTAGTTTATAGGCGTGATTTTTACACCGCGGACAGCTTCGGCTATCAGCGCTTCGGTATCTAAAACGAGTTCCGCCTTTTCAACAAATTCGAGCTTCGGGCGGGTTCTCGGGTGTTTCGGGGTGAATACGGTGCAGCAGTCCTCATAAGGCTGAATAGAAATATCAAAAGTGTCGATTTTACGCGAGAGGATGATGACCTCATCCTTGTCCATGCCGATAAGGGGTCTGAATACGGGCATGGATACGGAGGCATCCGTGCAGGCGATGGCATACATCGTTTGGCTGGCCACCTGCCCGACGCTTTCACCGGTAATTAGAGCGCCGCAGGTTTCTTTACCGGCGATGATCTCGGCAATTTTCATCATCATCCGGCGCATGATCACCGTAAAAAGTTCTTCCGGGCAGTTTTTCCTGATTTCTTCCTGTATGGCGGTGAAGGGGACCACGAAAAGGCTTATTCTTCCGCTGTAAAGGGCAACTTTTTTCAACAGGCTGTGCACTTTCATCTCCGCTTTCGGGCTGGTAAACGGCGGGGAGGCAAAATGAACCGCAATGAGCTCCAAACCTCTTTTAGCCATCATCCAACCGGCAACGGGGCTGTCAATTCCGCCGGAAATTAATAAGGCTGCTTTGCCGGAAGAGCCAACGGGCATACCGCCCGCGCCTTTTATTTGGCTGCCGTGTATATAAGCGAACCGGTCCCGGATTTCAACGGTTACGGTCAGCTCCGGGTGGTGAACATCGACTGTGAGGTGCGGATATCCTTCCAACAGCCGGCCGCCGAGTTCTGTACAAATTTCAGGGGAATTGAAGGGGAATTTTTTGTCGGAACGCTTGGCCTCCACCTTAAAGGTTTTTACCGCAAGTAGCTGCGGCGCGAGATATTCCCCGGCTGCCGAAAGGATCGTGTCCATGTCCTTTTCCACAGCTGCGGCGCGCGATAAACCGGCAATACCGAAAACCCGGGTCAAGCGTTCAACGGCTTCGTCCAAGTCGAGGTTATCATCGAGCGGTTCCGCCATAATGGTGGACTGGGAGCGCGCAAAACGGAAACGCCCCAAGTCGGTTAGCCGGCGGCGCATGTTGCCGATGAGGATATCTTCAAAGGTGTGGCGGTTGAGCCCTTTGAGGGCAAGCTCGCCGTTTTTTATTAAAATGATTTCTTTCATGAATCGTTGTATTCTCCAAATCAAATCTTGATTATTTCTTCAAGAACCTTTTTTGCCCTTCGGCAATCCCTTCCAGCAGCATGTCCAGGTGTTCCCTGGTTGTAAACCTTGAGAAGCTGATCCGCAGCGGGCTGCGGAGCCTTTCTTCATCGAGCCCCATTGCGGTGAGCACTCTGCTCTTTTGCCCTTTGGCACAAGCGGAACCGCTTGAAACATAAACACCGCGTTCGGATAAAAAGTTGAGCATATGGTCGGACAAAATGCCCAAAACGGATATGTTCACGATAAACGGCAACGCGTCCTTCGGGGAATTAACGGCTATATTACTGAGTTTGCCAAGCTGCTTGATAAAATAATCCCTCAGCATCCCCGCGCTTTCGAGCTCCGTGGCAATGTCCGGCAGCGCTTTGACCGCCGCGCCGAAACCGGCGATTGCGGGCACCGGCTGGGTGCCGGGGCGCAGTTTGCCTTCCTGTGTTCCGCCGCAGAACCGCGGAACAAGACGGACACCTTTTCTCATATAGATGGCGCCGGCTCCTTTGGGGCCGTGCACCTTATGCGAACTCAAAGTCAGCAGGTCTACGCCCAGTGCCGACGGTTTGACCGTCATTTTACCGAAAGCCTGTACCGCGTCGCAATGGATGAGGGCGGGCGCGCCGGCCGCGGCAACCGCTATTTTCACGGCTTCAACGGGCTGAACAGTTCCGACTTCATTGTTCACCGCCATAATGCTCACGAGAATGGTTTCGGCATTTACCGCGCTTTTAAGTTCATCTTCGGATATTTTGCCGGTGCCGTCGACCTTCAGACGAACAACCTCAAAGCCCTCTTTTTCAAGCTGCCTGACCGGTTCATAAACACTTGTATGCTCAACGCTTGTTGTAACAATACGCCTGCCCTGCCTTTTGAGCGCGTGCGCCGCGCCGAACAGAATGATGTTGCTGCTTTCGGTGCCCCCGGAAGTGAAGTAGACTTCTTCCTCCCGGCAGGTGAGCTTTTTTGCGATTTCGCTCCGGGCTTGCTCCAGTAACTTTTCCGCTTGCTGCCCTTTGGCGTGCAGGGAGGACGGGTTGCCCCAGTAATTGTTCAATGCTTTTGTAACCGCAGCCACAGCTTCCTCGCAAAGCGGAGTGGTTGCGCTGTTATCCAAATAGGCTTCCAATTATTCATCTCCAAACAACACTATACCATTATACTTCATTATATTATACACTATCGATAAGACGGATTGCAAACAAAAATTCCCCCGGTCTTCATCGGTCTTCATCCGCTCAAGAACGCCGCTGCCGATACCGGAAGTACGGGAATTGTCCGGCGGAATGCGGAACACCCGGACGAGTTGAAGAAAAGAACAAATAAAAGCGGCAAAAACAAAAATAATTGTTGACAAAGGGAAGTGATTTTGGTATGCTACTTAAGCGCCTCAGACGAGGGTAGTCGTGTTTGGGGCGAAAAGAAGCGGAAGAGCAGGGTATTTCAGTAAAGATTCTGTGAGGACGCTTTTTGAAGAGCAAGAGACCGCGCACCTTGAAAATTAAACAACGATCAAAAATAACCCTGAGATTTTTTTGTAGATTTTAATAAAAATTTGCGACAGTAATTAATTCGGTAACGAAGAGATGAATGATACGTCAGTATCAAAATGAGCAGAGAAAGCTCTGAAAGATTGGACGGTTGCGCAAGCAGCCATTTAATACAATTTTTTAGAGAGTTTGATCCTGGCTCAGGACGAACGCTGGCGGCGTGCCTAACACA
>CAYUWQ010000052.1:0-5348 GCA_964448455.1 uncultured Eubacteriales bacterium
CGGTAATAATACCGGCATCAAGCGAGTCAACTTCCCCGTCCCCGTTGACATCGCCGGCTCGGAGTTTTTCGGGATTATTGCTCCAGTTATATAAATAGTTTTCGTGGTCTACGATCTGGCCGCTGTCCCCGTCATCTATATTGCCGTCGCCGTTGACATCACCGAATATGATGACTGTATAGGTGTGAATAACCAGCCCGGTATTGTTGTCGATCAAGTCGATTTTTGTTCCCGTGCCCAACAATCCGGTGGTGGAGTAGACAAAACTGCCGTTGCCGCTGAGGTATACAAAGCTGCTTTCAAACTGCTCCGCTGTCAAGCCGGCTTTTAACCCATAGAGGAAATATTCATCGCTGTCAATAATCGTTGTTGAGTCAGCCTTGGGGAGAATGGTCGGCGGTATGGATTGCCAAAGTGCCGTATAGGTCAAATCTGTTTCGCCGACAATCGCCGCTACTTCCGGTGTCCAACCGATAAAAATATGGTTCGCTCTTGTCACGGTCGGCGGGACGATTGAAGAACCGTAGGCCATCATTTCACTTGTACCGCCCGTGCCGCCGTTGGCGTCAAAAGTTATCCTGTATTTGCTAACAGTCCATACAGCAGTATAGGTAATATTGCCGGCCGGAACAGTATCCGGCAGCGCCGGCGACCAACCGGACAGTGTGAACCCTTGCTTATAAACCGCCGGTGCGGAAAGGGGTGTACCATAAACCATCACGGCACTTGTATTACCCGTACCGCCGTTGGCGTTAAAGGTGATTGTGTAACTGTTTACGCTCCACAGCGCGGTAAAATATACATTACTCGCCGGTGTTATTGCCGGTATTTCCGGTGACCAGCCCAAAAAAGTGTGCCCGGTTCTGGTAACAGCCGGCGCGAATGAGGCAAGGTCGTCCCACAGGTAGAACATACCGCTTCTTCCGCCTGTGCCGCCGCCCGGATCAAAAGTATAGGCGAATAAAGCCGGTTCCCATATCGCCGTAAAGATGACATCGTTCGCCGGCATCGTTTCCGGTATTTCCGGGTCCCAGCCGGTAAGCGTATAGCCAAATCTTGTAACCTCCGGAACTGCAAGCGGCGTGCCATAGAGCACGAGCCCTTCCGTTCCGCCTTCGCCGCCGTTGGCGTCAAACACGGCATTGTAACTGTTGACAATCCATTGCGCTGTATAGACCGCATCACCCGCCGGAACCGTATCCGGTACAGCAGGCAGCCAACCGTTAAAGGTGTTGCCGATTTTATTTACTGCGGGCGCCTGGAGCGTATCGCCATATTGCATGAACGCAACCGATCCGCCTTCTCCGCCGTTCGCGTCAAAGGTGATGGTGTAGTTGTTAATTTGCCATTGTGCCGTAAAGGTGCAATCCTCCGCCGGAACCGTTGCGGGCACTGCCGGCACCCAGCCGGTAAAAGTATAACCTGTTCTGGCAACCACCGGCGCCGAAAGCGCTGACGCGTACTCCATGGACGCACTGCTGCCGCCATCCCCGCCATTGGCGTCAAAGGCTACCGTATAACTGTTAATACTCCACTGAGCGACATAGGTGGTGTCAAACAAAGGAACCGTGGCGGGCACTTCGGGCAGCCATCCGATTAGCGTATAGCCTGTTTTCGCTGCAGCCGGCGCGGTCAACGCTGTGCCGGCTTGCATAGAGACCGGACCAAACCCACCCGTGCCGCCGTTGGCGTCAAAAGTGATCATCGTGTTTTGTTCCCAAACGGCATACAGCTTTAAATCAGTCGTGGCAACGGTGATGTTGGCGCCGTTGGCATAGGATGTACCGCTTCCGTCAGCCTTTGTATTCCACCCGCCGAAAGTGTAACCCGCTTTTGATATGCCAGTATTAGCCGTAAGAGGTGCCGTGGAATTTCTGGCAATCAATTGACTTTTCAGCGAACCGCTGCCGCCGTTGGCGTCAAAAGAAACCATCACTTTTGCCAGGTCCGTTTCAGCCGAAAACTCCGTGGTATAGGAACCGTCAATATCCAGTTCGTAAATACTGACACCGGGATCATCATCTTTGTACCCAAACAATAACCCGGTCGAATCTCCGTAACCCAAATCAATACCATCAGCCGTTGTTACGGTGAATTCGTTTAGATGGTCATGACCGAAATAGGCCCCTTTGAGGTTGCCGTAGTCCCGCCATGCCTCATATAGTGTTTTGCTGCCGTAACCCGTGGATGAGCGGTGTGCGGCAGACTCGTAAACGCTCTGGTCCGCCGGACAGGGACCCTCCCTGTAAATGTCGGAATACACATTTGAGGAGGACCGTTCCCAGTTGATGAAAGCGGAATTTAAAGCCCATTTATTGCTGCTGAAAGGCGCCGCGCCGCCGACTTTGCCGGCAGTGTCGATTGTCATTGCTCTGGTATAAATATCGGGCACAATGATGTGCATAAACCAGAGGGACGGCACATTGGGGTAAGTGATACTTCTTTGAATATAGTAATCGATTTGACCGGTGTAGGGGCTGTCATAAGAACCGGAGGAAGGCGTATCATTCGAGTCCATCAGATAAACCTGATAGGCCGGTGTCCCGCTTGTCTGACCGTTTGCGTAGACTGGTATGACCCCGCTGCCGACGCCATCGAGCGCAGCAACATCATGGTCAACGAAATTATCTCCGCCCTTTGTTTTAAAGTAGTCGTATTGCTCTGTTAGCGTTCCGGGATCCGCAACATAGGCGATTTTATCATTGTCATGATTGCCGAAGGTTACCGCGAATTTCGTATTGGTCGCAAGCAACGGCGCGAGAAATGCGTTTACCGAACTCTGAAATGCTGACTTTGATATAGTTCCGGAGTGATTGTCTCCCGTAAAAACAACCAGGTCCGGACTGTAACGGGTAATCGCCTTTGTAATAACATCAATAATCCGGCTGTCAACACTTGCATTGTCTTGTATATCTGTGATTTGCATGACGGTGAACTTGCCCTTTTCGTCGAACTGAAACGATCCGGTATAAGAGGCCGAGACTTTTAAAGCTGACCACGGTGCCGCTGCGGCAATCAGCGAAATCGCTAAAGCCACACTCATAATGCGCTTGTACTTTGACATAATAAGCCTCCAAATAATTTGATTGTTTTATCGGATCATGCCGGCTAACGCGAACCGGACGGAACAGAAATACATTTCTGTGCAGAAGCAGAAAATATGCAAGCAGTGCATTAAACAGTCGCACCCGTTACCTGATTGATCGCCAGCATATAGTTCTCGACATCCACCATGAGACCGGCATCAATAGAATCCACTTCACCGTCACCGTTTAAGTCTCCTGCCTGACGGAAGATATCAAACGCAGGATTGTCCCAGTCAACAAGATAATTTTCAACATCTACCATCACCCCGGCATCCAGGCTGTCTACCGTGCCGTCACCGTTGATATCCCCGAATATCAGACTCGTATAAGAAGCGATGGTGTTCCCCGTTGTATTGTCGACAAGGTCAACTGTTGTACCGGTTCCAAACCCACAGGCGTTCTGTGTGATAACAAGTCTCGCATCGCCAATCACATTAACAAAATCACTTTCAAAGCGCTCCCCCGTGATACCGGGTTCAAGTCCGTATATCAACCCCGCGGCATTATCAACAACCGTTGATGTCCCTTGACCGGCGCTCAGCACGGCGTCCAATTTCCATACTGCGTAAAGGGTAACTGCATCGCCTTGACCCGCAGTTAAATTCATAACCGTATCACCGTCCGCGAAGAGAGGGAGACCACCGGCGGAAGAAGCCCAGCCGATAAAAGAGTAGCCCGGTTTTGAAAAACTGTTTTTCGTCAGCGCCTTTGGCGTGTCATAGCTGTGGGATGAGCTTGCTGTGCTGCCCGTGCCGCCGTTGGCATCGTAATTTACCGTATAGGTATTTGCCGTCCACTGGGCAATAAAGGTAGTGTCCGCAGACGGTACAAAAGCAGGCACATGCGGCTGCCAATCACTGAATGTATAGCCATTTCTGGTGACGGCCGGCGCCGTCAGCGGTGTGCCGAAAATCATGGGTGTCGGGCTTGCCCCCCCGCTGCCGCCGTTTGCGTCAAAGCCAATGCTGATGAATGTCGTCTGTTCCCACTGCGCGTAAAGTTTAATATTCGCCGTACCCACGGAAATATTTGCCCCGTCGGCATATGCAACGCTGCCCGAAGGGGATGTTGCCCAACCAGCAAAAGAATAGCCGTTTCTTGTATAGGTGTTGTTAAGCAGCGCAGCCGATGAGTTTTTTGCGATATACTGATTGGCCATGTAACCCTCGCCGCCATTCGCATCAAAAGAAACCATTGCTTTCGCCAAATCCGCCTCGGTAATCGATTCGGAGGTGTAAGTGCCATTCACATCAAGCTGAAAAATTCGCAAGCCCGGATTTCCGTCATTATAGGACTCCAATGTCGGCGCTTTGCCGTAACCGATGTCAATTCCGTCATCTGTTCTGGTGACAAAGGAATTCTTATGATCATGCCCGTAATAGGTGCCGAGCATGTTGCCGTAAGCAACCCAGGATTCATATAGGGTTTTGCTGCCATAGGCTGCGGAAGAACGGTGTGCCGCGCTCGTATAGGTGGCAAGGTCCGCCGGGCATGGCGGTTCTTTGTATATCTCCGAAAGAGACTGGCTGGATTTCGTCCAATCAATTTTTGCCGGGTCGAGAATCCAGGCAGAACTGCTGAACGGTGTGCTGCTGCCGCCGTAAGAATTAGGAGTACCCGCCGGCACTTGCAACATTGTTTTCGTGTATACATCCGGCACAATGATATGCATATACCAAAGAGAGGGAACATTCGGGTAAGTTAAACTCCTTTGAATGTAATAATCGACCTGGTCAGTATAAGGGCAATCATAGCCCGAAGACGCGTACATACCGGAATCCATCAGGTAAATTTGAAACGCCGGTGTACCGCTGGTTTGTCCGTTTGCATAAATTGGAATAACGCCGCTGCCTACGCCGCTCAAAGCGTCAACATCGTGATCAACGGCATTATTGCCGCCCCGCGACATATAATAATCATATTGCGTTTGTTTGGTAACCTTCGGCCATCCGTCTTCCTCATGATTGCCGAATGCAACAGCAAATTTTGTGTTTGTATCAATCAAAGGGGCAAGGAATTTATTGATAACAAACTTGTAATTCAAACTTCCTCCGGTTTGATTGTCACCGGTGAAAACACAAAGGTCCGGCTGATATCTTGCAATTGCGTTTTCGAGAAGAGTTATTACTCTTGAGCTCAATGCGGTGGCTGTACTTGACTGAATATCAGCGATTTGCATAACGGTGAACTTTCCGGCAGAATCAAACTGCAAGGCGCCGGAAAATGCTGCCGAAGACTTCAATATTGAGGAAGGGAGCATTG
>CAYUWQ010000052.1:5448-11288 GCA_964448455.1 uncultured Eubacteriales bacterium
AATAAATTAACATCGAGCGCGTCGATAATTCCGTCGCCGTTGATGTCAGCAGCCAAACGGAAGATGGACCCTTCCTCAAAGGCACTCTGATATGAAGCGATCGAGCGGACAAGCCCCGCGTCGACTTCGTTGACAGCGCCGTCACCGTCCGCATCGCCGAAGATGACAATGTAATAGGTTTTTAATACCGCGCCTGTTGCCAAGTCAACGAGTTCAACTTTTGTGCCTGTGCCGAACGAACCGCTGTGATAAGTGAAACGAAGTTCGCCGTCACCGGTCATCTGCACATAATTGCCGGTAAAATCGCCTGCTGTTGTGCCGGGTTGAATGCCGTAAATAAATCCCTTGCTGTCATCCAGCACGGTTGCCGTACCGTCTTTGGCCGTTAGTGTAACGGGTACTCTGCCCCAAACAGCGTATAAGGTTGTGTTGGCGGACGGAATAATATAACTCGCAAGCGGTGTTGCCGCGGAAGATGATTCCGCCCAACCGAGGAAACTGTAATACTGCCGAATAATATTCCCCTGCGGCGGAAGGGCAACCGCTGTGCCGGGCGCGCCGGTCTGCCCGCCGGGTACCGTCCCGCTGCCGCCGTTGAGATTGAAGGATACGGTAACATTTTCAATGGGTACATAGATGGCAAAAAGGAGCGTTGTCGATGTTGTTGGGGCCTGATACGACCAGAAACCGGTGGTCGCGGTCTGGCTAGTGTTCCAACCGATAAAACTGTACCCCGCTTTTGTATAATTGTTATACGCCGACAGGTCAACAGTGGCGTTCACAACGGTTTGTATCTGTACCGATGTCGGACCTGTACCGCCGTTTGAGAATAATGTAATTGTATGAGAGTTCGGCACCCAAATGGCATACAATGTCGAGTTTGCGGAAGGTACAGTATAATTTGTCAGCCTGTCCGCCAGTGTGCCGCTCGCTGTAGCTGCCCAACCGCCGAAAGTGAATCCGGTTTTGGTATAACCGGTCATGCTAATATCGACAGCCGTTCCAAAATTTGCCGTAACCGGCGACGGTGTTGTTCCGCTGCCGCCGTTGAGGCTGAAACTTACGGTGTAGCTCCTGACCTGCCAAACAGCGTACAGTGTCGCGCCGCCCTCCGGCATGGAGTAGGAACCGAGTGCCGCCGTTGCCGTCGGGGAAGTGTTCCATCCAATGAAACTGTAACCCGGCTTTGCGTTCGCAAAGCCGCTTGTCGGCAGACCAATCGGGGTACCATAGACATTTGTAACGGCTGTTGGCGCGGTTGCGCTGCCGCCGTTGAGGTCAAAACTCACGGTGTAAGAGTTTATCGACCAAGAGGCTGAAAGTGTTTGCGCGGCGGTAATTTGAAATACGGTATCCGCGTAAACAATAACGCTCGCAGCGGTAAACCATCCATTGAAGGTGTAGCCGGTTTTAACCGGCGTCGGGAAGCCAAGCGTTCCGGCACCGTAATTGCTGCCGTAACTGACCGTGGAGTTTTTGACACCGGTCGTATTGTTGATTCTGCCGCCGGTCGGGTCGAAGGATACTGTGTAGTTATTCGGTGTCCACTTGGCATAAAATGTCGAATTAAAAGCCTCCATCTGATATGGCCATGTGACGATTTGAGTAAGCTGCACATCCTTTGCCCAACCGTTGAAAGTATATCCGGTTCTGGATGGCGCCGCGGGACCTGTCACGCTTTCACCAACCTTGGCGGTTATGGGGCTTATGCCATCTACTCCGCTGAAGGTAACGGTAAAGGTGTTTCTGTCGTAATAGAGCCGCAATGTCAAGTTACCGTCGCCGGCGATGATTCCCGCGACAAGGTTGCCCGCATGACCCGGATTGGTTGTGAAGCCCGGAATCGACTGCCACTGCGCCCAACCGATATCCCCCGTGGTGCCCGTTTGAATGGTTGTTTGCCCAAGGCTGTATGAGGCGCCGCTGATACTTTGCAGATAATGCTCGACCTTGAATTCCGTGCCCGCTGCCGGGATCCATACAGCATAAAGCGTAATGCCGGTGGTTTGCATGGTAAAGCTGGTCCCGTCGTTATACTCTCTACCGCCCGCGGATGTGGTGGACCAACCGTTAAAAGTATAACCGCTTCTGAAAAAGCTGTTGAGGCTCAATACGGTGCCGGAGCCGAAAGTAACGCTTTGCGCCGGCATGGTGCCGCTGGTTGCTCCGTTGCCGTTGTAAACGATGTTATATTGGTTTGCTGTCCACTGCGCGTTCACCGCAAGATTGGCCGCGGGAATGGTTGAGGGGACAATCGGCGACCAGCCGTTAAATGTATAACCTAACCGCACCGGGTTTGCCGGTGTTGCAAGCGGGGTGCCATATTTGCCGCTAATAGACGCAATCGCGGTGCCGCCGTTCGTATTGAAAGAAATCAGATAATTGATTCTGTCATAATAAACGCGCAAAATCAAACTGCCGTTGCCGAGAATGATGCCGGAACTCAGGGAGGACGGATAAGTGGTGTTGGACACAAAACCCTGGTAGGTTTTATAAATCGCAACCCCAATAGCCGCGGTAGTGCCGATTTGCGTTGTTGTTTGATAGAGCGTATAGCCGCCTGTCAAATTCTCCTGATAATGTTCGACTTTATAGGTTGTGTTGGTGTTTGGCAGCCAAATTGCATAAAGGTTGATGGTAGCGCCGTTATTGATTGTCAGGTTCGTCACGCTCTGCCCGGTGATGAAATCCGTTGTGCCGGCGCTTGGCGACAGCGCCCAACCAAGGAAACTGTATCCGGCTCTGACAGGTTCCGCGGACGGGATGACAAATTCAACATCATAAGCTGCAGCATTGGGTGCCGGTGCGGAGGAACCGCCGTTGGCGTTGTATACGACCGAATAGACAATCGGGTTCCATTTGGCATAAAGATTCGCGCCTTCGGTATTCATGGTGAAACTCGAGCCGTCATTAAAGGCTTTTGCACCGAACGGGGTATTTGCCCACCCCAAGAAGATATAGCCCAACCTGGAGAAAGTGTTTGCGTTCAGGTTCGCGGTCTGACCGAACGGCAGGTTCTGCGGAGGCATGGACCCGGACACTCCGGATGCGTTGGGATTGAAACTGATGGCGTAAGAACTGGAATTCCACGCGGCGTAAAGTGTCTTGTTTTCCGGTGTGCTCATGGTATATACCGCGCCGTCCGAATAAGCGATAATACCCGCATCAGCATTGGCCTGTGTGGTCGCCCATCCTCTGAAGGTTTTACCGACCATCGTAAAGTTGTTCGGTCTGAGGGATGCGCCTGACAAATAAGCAATCGATTGGTTCGACATGGTGCCGGTACCACCGTTGGCGTCAAAGACGACGGTATAAACAGTTGGTGTCCAAAGCGCGTACAGCGTTACGGTACCGCCCGGTTGTGAAATCAGATTTAGAACGGATGCTTGATTAGCGTAAGCCGGCTCTGCGTCCAACGGACCGGTACCCCAGCCTGTAAAAGTATACCCGGTTTTTGTGTAGCCGTTAACATTCAGTGTTTTTGCAGTATCATAAGTGTGTGTTGAATTAATTGTCGTTCCGCCCGAACTGCCGTTGCCGTTATAGATAACGGTATAGTTGTTGGCTGTCCATTGCGCAAAGAGCACCGCGTCGCTGTCGCCCATGGTGTAAGCCGCGCTGTCGGCGTAAACAACCTCACCGCTTGCTGTGGTCGACCAGCCGATAAAGGTGTAACCCAACCGGGCGAAACTGTTGGTAAAAAGGTTTGCTGTGCTGCCGGCATCAATTGCCTGCGCGCCCATCGTACCGGAGCCGCCGTTGGCATCGAAGGTTAAAGTGTTCGGTTTAAACACGAGATTGTTGACGGCGTCCTGCAACTGTTTCGCGCAGTAGTCCACATAAAGCTGATAAATCACATTATAGTTCGCCGTTTGGCAAGCCACCGCGGCGGTATACGCTTCTTCAAGCGCCTGCCTGCTGGTGTCGGTATAGTTGGAATAACTGCCGGCCTTCCAGAGGCGAAGTTTGGGGCTGAAGGCAGTATCTGCACTTTGAACGGCTGTTATGATTGTGCCCAGCGGATTAACCGCCGAGTTATAAAAGGTGTTGCCCAATCCCGTTGTCAGGTATTGAGAGGTGCGGTTCGTATAGTTCGCCCCGGCTAAAACAAGGCTGACATAGCCGCCGTTGATGTTGTTGAGCGAGGTGTTGATAAGGGTTTGGCTCGCATTGGGCTGGTGGATTTTTTTCCAAGCATCCTCATAATAACCGCTGAACAGATTCCAGCCGGCTGAATAATACCAGCTTTGCGGATTCTTGCCCTTGCCGTTATTGTCAAGTCCCCCGTTTTCGGGGTCTGTGCCGTTTGCTGTTACAATCGCGGTAACACCGTTTGACCCTGTAATTGTTTTTGTGGTTGTGCCGATTGCGGTATTCAGCGCCGCGCGAAGTGTTGCCTTGGTGACGCGGACAATTTCAACCGTAACCGCATGATAATACTGCATCCAGTTTGGTGTGGCGGTACCCGGTAAATCGCCTCTTCCTGTCCATTGTGTTACCAGCGTGTAACTGCCCGCCGCTCCGGTTCCGTAAAGAGTGGACCGGGTCTGCATGCCCGCGGTGAGAAATCCGCCGCCTGTGGCAGTTGCTCCGTCAACCGGGCCGGAAGGATTGAGCGCTGCCAAGGCTCCGGTACTGCTGACGCCAAGCACATTGCCCGTGTCGCCTGTATACCCAACATCGCCGTCTCTGACATGGATAGTCTCATAAGTTAAGTCCCTATTACTGTTTGTTGACCTTGGTGTTGTATGGATAAAGAAATGCATTCTGAAGTTGTTGGATTGCAGCGTCTGCACACTGGTGTCAAGATAAACCGTTGTCTTCCCGCGGCGGGCATCTCCGCTTGCATACGTTCCCTGCCCGTCTGCAATATATTGGTCGTAAGCGCCTTCATGCGGCGGATCTGCTATCAACATTGTTCTCTTCGGGATGGTTGTGTCGCCGTCATCAACACGGGCATTGGTTGAAAAATCAAAATAACCGGAGCTGTATTCACCGCCGTCCGCGGCTTCCCCGATGGTGTTGCCATAGACACCCTTGCCCAGCAGTCTGCCGACATAAGGCACATCCGCGGCATTATCAACATTGCTATAAGCGGAGGCAAACGCCCAGATACCGGCGGGGAAAATAATGTTTTCGACATATGAAAACCCGTTTGTGATATAGGTATCGGTAACCGATACACCGGTATAGGGGTTATTCCATGTGTATGTATAGGTGACAGTAATTTTCATTACATCACCCGGAGTAGCTGTTCCGCCCCTTATTTCCCAAGCAGCAGCGGTTGTATTGGTTAACAAGCCGGATGTTTGTGTCGGGGATGCGCTCGCCCCGGTTATTGCGACAGAAACTATATCAACCGGTACGGAGGATGTGAAAACAATTGATGGCCACTGCGGCGTTTCGCCGTCATACGCCTGGGCGGCATATGACCCGGTAATAAAAGGAACGCCGGACGGAGTTGCTCTCTTAATGGTCGTGCCGCTGCCCATCGTGTCACCGGAAGCACCGACCCGTGTAACATCGGTTACATCAAGGGTTATATCGGGCGCCGGCCTGCGGAATTGTGATGCGTTGAAAGGATTTACCGCCTGCGGTTGCGCACCGGCAGCGATAGCGCTAAAGCCAATGCTGACTGTGCCGATAACCATTGTCATGACCATGAGCAAGCTGAGAATTCGTTTGGGTTTACACATTCAAATACCCTCCATCTGGTTTATAAAATCCGGGGCAACCATATAATAAGGTTAGTATTACACACATATAAAATAACACAACGCACCCGGTATGTCAAATCATTCTCATAAATAAACGCATAATTTGACCGCCCGATAATGCCC
>CAYUWQ010000053.1:0-6543 GCA_964448455.1 uncultured Eubacteriales bacterium
ATGATGGACTCGACAGTAACCGAAATTCTTGATAACGGCGTTGAAGTTAACCAAAAGGGGAACAGTGTTTTTGTACCAACCAAAACGGTGATTGTGTGCGTGGGTGACCGGCAAAATGATGAATTGTATCGGGCATGTAAAGAATGCTTCAAAGAGGTTTATAATATAGGCGACAGCGATCAAATTGGCGACATCAAAACCGCAGTGGCAAGCGGGTATGAACTTGGTACAAAAATATAGCCCGAAACAAGAGAAAAAACAGCGGCGCATTGAAAGCGGCAGCGTGAGAAATTATCTTTGCGTTGATTTGAAAGATGAAAAATGTTATGATAATTCGGTAAGGGTTATCTTTTGTTATAAGCAGGGGGGACGGCAATGCGGTTTTTGTCCAAACGAATGTTCAGCGCGGTACTCGCAATCCTAATGCTTGGTTCAGTCATACCGGCGGGTGTTTTTACAGCCGCGGCTGTTCTGGGTGACGGTCAACAGCTTTCCGTTGATATAAACCTGGAAGTGGGTCGCTATGTCGGCGGTTTTGCTGAAGTGAACTGGATACCTGTCGCACGGGGAGAAACCCTCGCTGTCGATGATGTTGTCACCGTTCGCATCTGCCCGGAAAGCGATTTTCTCTGCGGTATAACAGCATATGTTACGATGTTCAGCAAGGAGTATTTCGAGGTTGTCGGTTCAAACACGAACGCGTTCACACCCAATTATGATAACGCTTTCTATGCGCAGGTAGCTTCCGGTTATATAGGTGCAACCAATATTCCGCAGAACGCTTGGCCTGCCGCTATGCAAACAAACGAGTTCAACGAATACACTGCTGTAAAAGTATATAATACTGCAAACACCAATTCTGCAAACGGCGGCTACCCGGGCTATATGCCGGGCGGCTGGCTGTTTCGTTTTGACCTTAAAGTTATCAAAGCGGTGAATGCCGGCAGCAATGCGCGCATTTGGATGGATAACCGCTGGTTTAGGAATCCGGATAATATAACAGCTGGCGCATACTTTGTAAAAGTTGAGCGCTTGGATCAACTTGCCGCCACCGGCAGCTCCACAGACTATTACTTTGATGTGGATCTTGAAGGTGCGGACATCACCCTTTCGTTTCCAAATGATCCGAATATTATCACCTTTGGTTCCTACCCGCAATCCGAGGTGACGGACGCCGGCTTGATAACCACGCTCAATGCGCAACCGCTGCAAGCGGATGACACCGTTAACTTCGACGGTTCGAGATATAAACGGGTCTATTTTACCAATCCGCAGCAGGCTATAAACGGTTATAATATCAACACGGTTTACTGGTTCAAATACGAGCCGATTCAATGGCGTGTGTTGTCCGACATAGACGGTGAATTGTTTGTTATGGCAGAAAAGGTACTGGGGTCGAGGGCATACAATCAAGTTAGTACAAATGTTACATGGGAAACCTGCACCATGCGCTCCTGGCTGAACAATGGGTTTTACAGCGAGGCGTTTGACGCAACCGAGAGGTATAAGATCAAGACAAGTCAGATTATTAACGATTACAATCCTTGGTTTGGCACGACCGGCGGCAACAACACAAGCGACAAGCTGTTTCTGCTCTCATACAGTGAGATGACAAACCCGGACTACGGTTTCAATTCAACTTTTGACATTTCTGACACTGCCCGCAGGGCACAGGGGACGGACTTTTCAAAAAGCCAGGGACTCTATGTTGAATTATACAGTACTTATTTCAAGAATATCAGTTGGTGGCTGCGCTCACCCGGCGGCGAACAGAGGAGTGCCGGCTATGTGACCTACGACGGTAATTTTTCCGATTACGGTAATTTTGTCTCCAGCAACTTCATCGGTGTCCGCCCCGCAATGAAAATCAGCCGGAAACCGGAAATCTTGATGGCTGCCGAAGGCACAACATGCCTGATTGATTATGATAAGATGATCATAAGCGGGTTATCTCCCGGCGTGACTTCTTTAACCGGTTATGTCAGTGTTGCAGGCGGATATGAGTTGTCCTATATTCCAAGTGCCAACGGTTTCGGCACAGGGACGATTGTCAACATCACCAAGGATGGCATCACAATCGACAGTTACACCATCCTGCTTTACGGCGATGTAAACGGAGACGGCAGTATTGACAGCCTGGATGCAGGCATCATGGTTGACTATGAAAACTATCTGATTCCATGGGAGCCGGCAGCCGATGCAGCCTATTTGAAAGCTGCCGATTTGAATGGCGACAACAGCATTGACAGCCTGGATGCCGGCATAACGGTGGATGCCGAGAACTATGTTGTAACAATTGACCAAACGACCGGTCTGGTGGTGTAATCTTTTGATTGATGCAAAAACGGAGGCTTGCTATGAGTTGCGAAGTCAGATATCAAATGCTGCGTCCGGACCAAATTGTGCAAAAACGCAAGGAATGTCCGGTCATATACATTCCCGTCGGCACCTTGGAGTGGCACGGGGAGCATAACGCCGTCGGTGCGGACGGGTTACAGGCGGAGGGTATCGCCATCCGCTGCGCGCAAACAGGCGGGGGGCTTGTCTTTCCCCCGCTTTATTACGGGGAAAGCCGCGTGGAGCACCTTAAAGATTCCTGCGCGGATGACCGGGACATGATTGCGGAGAAAATGGGGTTGAATCCGGACAATTTTCTGCCGGATAAAATGCCGTTCAACGCAACCGAACAGACACTCAACTACAATAAACTGCTGCTCCATATCCTTGCCGAAGCGGAATCGCTGGGTTTTAAAGTCGGCGTAATTGTCGCCGGTCATTATCCGCTCATTGACCACAGCAGGGCGGCGGTGCTGCAGTTTAATAAAAGACCGTATTCCTACCGAAACGGGATGCTGGCATGGGCTTTTGTGGATCATCTTTTAATAAGCCATCTATATGAAAATGCCGGTGACCATGCCGGCGGGTGGGAAACCTCGCATATGATGGCGCTGCATCCCGACACCGTTGATTTGAGCTTGCTGCCGCCGAAGGGCGAAAAGCTCATCGGCACAAACCCGAAGCGGCACCCGGCCGATTCAACCGCCGCTTTCGGCGCGGAGATTATTGAAGCGGCGGTGGATATCGCCGTGCGGGAGGTTCAGCATAGGCTGGATAACAGGGCGGTCTATTTCAGCAACGGGTGCAGTTTGATGGAAGGGTTATGGAAAACCGGCAAATAGCCGTTTGTTTATTTGTTGTCAACACCACTGCCTGTTTTTTTCTGATCATATCATAAGTTTTTACACGGTGCGGAACACAAGCATTGCGCCCCCGGCGCTGAAAGGCGGACAGATAATGGAAAAACAAAAAAGCACCTTAATGAAAATTGCTGACAACCGTTATTTCTGCATGGCATGGCTGATCATCGCGGTGGTATTTATCACATGGTTCGGCGCGCTCAAGGTTACTTATCTTGGTGTGGAGTACCCGAGATTTGTCAAAACCGCAAGCGTTATCGCAATGGTTCACCCCTACCTGTACTATTTTTGGGTAATTTTCACAATCGTTTCGCTGTGGCTTAACATCAGCTACCTGTACAGGCATAACGGGTACAACGGTAAAGCGGGCAAGGTTTCCATGTATCTTGGTTTTATCTGCATCATTATTACAAAAGTGATTCCCCATGAGGACGACTTTAATTGGCAGATGGTTGTCCACTGGACAGCGGCACTTGCTTTCGGCGTTTTCTGCGCGGCGTCAATCGTGCTGTTCTTGATTAACAAGTCGAAATCAAACAAGAGATTTAAAATAACCTTGATTTTATTCATTGCCGTTCTCGCGATTATGATTATTCTGCTGATCCTGTTCAAAGAAAACGGCGCGATTGAGACGCTGCCGATTTGGTCTGCGTATCTGATACTGTATCTTGCAAATTTTACAAATATTTACAGACAAAAGCCAGAAATTCATAAATAGGCTTATACGCAGGAATAAATCCGCCGCAAATGCCATTTTGGTGTTTGCGGCTTTTTCGGACAACAAGCTGATTTGAGTGCCTGCTAACTTTTTTGCGAATAGGATGGAGAAGCAGGGCAGAATGTGCTACAATAATGCCTGAACCAAAAACTAAGAACGGGGTGTCGTGATGAAAAAGATATTGAAGGCTGTCGGAATCCTATTAGCGGCGGTTATCGCAGTCGCCGGCGTATATGTGGCTTATGTGCTGATTTCTTACAGCCGGATTGAAGACAATCAGGTCTTGACAGTGGACAAAGGCGCGGATGCCTATATGAGCCTTGGCGAAACCTATTCCATCACAACTTACAACATCGGGTTTGGTGCCTACAGCCCGGACTTTACCTTCTTTATGGACGGCGGCACCGAATCGCGCGCAAAAAGCAAGGAGAGCTGCATGGCCAATGTCAATGACGCGGCAGACACCATTGCCGCGCTGAATTCTGATATCCTGCTGTTCCAGGAAGTTGACCTGAAGGCAACGCGAAGTTACGGAGTTAACCAGTATGAAATGCTCCAAAGCAAGCTGCCGGGTTTGGACTCGGTCAAAGCGGTCAATTACGATTCGGCATATTTGATGTATCCGATTACCAGTCCCCACGGCAAGTCGCTGGCTTCGATTGTCACCATGTCAAAATTTAATATGGTGGACTCGGTCCGGCGCAGTTTGCCCATTTCCACCGGTTTGTCCAAACTCATTGACCTGGACCGCTGCTACTCCGTGACCCAAATCGAAACGGAGCTCGGTAAAAACCTGTTTGTCTATAATATCCACATGTCGGCTTACGGCGGGGACCCGGCAATCAGGGAAGCTCAAGTGAAAATGCTTTTTGACGATATGAATGAACGCATCAAACAGGGCGATTATGTGATTTGCGGCGGCGACTTCAATCACGACCTGTTGGGCAATTCCGCGGAGCTGTTAAACGGCGCGGGCAAGGCGGAGTTCAGCTGGGCGAAGCCATTCCCGACAGAGCTGATGCCGGCCGGTATCACGATGGCCGTGGATTATGATGAAAGCACGCTCGTGCCAACGGCGCGGAACTGTGATATTCCATATGTCAAGGGCGAAACCTTCGTGATTATTATTGACGGATTTTTTGTGTCACCCGGCGTCGAAGTGGTTGGTGTGAAAAATGTGGATACCGGCTTTGCATACAGTGACCATAATCCGGTGCAGCTGCAATTTAAATTGAAATAAAAATCCCGGAGGAACACGAATGCTAAAACCGTTTTCATTTTTTTTGATTACCGACCCGCATTATTTTGAAAACTCGCTGGGCGCGAGCGGGGCGGAATATGACCGGTTCAATTTAAAGGAACAAAAATGCCTGGCGGAAACCGGCGCGATTATCGATGCCGCATTTGAAAAACTTTGCGCCGACCATGAAACGCAGACGGTGCTCATCCCGGGTGACCTGGTTTTTAACGGCGAGAAGGAAAGCCACCGCGGCTTTGTAAAAAAGCTGGAGAAACTCAAAGCCTGCGGCAAGCGGATTTATGTCACAACCGCCGGGCATGATTTCAGCGACAACCCCATGGCTTTTGAAGGGGACAAACGAATCCCGGTCGAGGGCACGAAGCGGGAAGAACTTTTGGAACTCTACAAGGATTACGGATATTCGGATTATCTGGTTTTTGATGAGCGCACTTATTCCTATGTGTCGCAATTAGCAGACGGTATCCGTCTGCTCGCGTTAAACTGCGACGGCGACTGCAAAGACTTTCATGGCTTTGACGAAGAGCAGATGCAATGGATTAAAGAACAGATTGATGCTGCAAAGGCTGCCGGCGATGTGTTTTTTGCTATGGTACATTACCCGGTTCTGCCGGGCTCCCCGATGATGAGCATGGTTGGCGACGCGGTGATGACGAACTGGCAGAAAGTTTCCACAACGCTTGCGGATTGGGGCCTGCAGCTGATTTTTACCGGTCACATGCATATGCAGACCATCAATGCTAAAACGACCCAAAACGGCAACACCATTTATGATGTCTGCACAGGTTCGCTCGTGGGCTGTCCGGCGTCTATCCGCAAGGTGACCTTTTTGGACGAGAAAACCGTGGATATAAAGTCATCCAGGATTGAAGATTTCGACTGGGATAAAAACGGGATGACCGCCAACGATTATTTTGCCTGGCGGTTTGACCGGATGATTAACACAACCATTTCGCTGATGGCCGAAGACCCCGAAAAATTCAGCCGAAAAGTCGGCAAAGCCGGCAGTGAACCCAAGAACTTATGGTTGATACGCTTTGCCGGTAAAACCATGCAGAAACTGACCCTGGGCAAGCTCGGCCGGCTGCTTTGGATAAGGGTTGACCCGTCACTGAAAAATATGCTGGTAAATGAACTCGGCGTTGAAATCGTCCGAAACATGTTTGAAGGGGACGAACCGTATGTGCCGGGCACACCGGTATATACGCTGCTGATGAAAGCGCTCAAACGGTTTAAGCCCGTTGTGCGGATTTTAGAGAAAAAGCTCGGCAAGAAGAATCCCGCGCTGACCGACATTCCCGCGTTTGTTGCTTCGCTTATCGGCAACACCGGGATGCCGGACAATAATGCGGTGATAAAGCTTAGCTGAG
>CAYUWQ010000053.1:6643-11169 GCA_964448455.1 uncultured Eubacteriales bacterium
AACAAAGACAGATGGGCACAGGTTAGGGATAATTACACCAAATGGTGGAACAACGAGCTGGACCGCCCGATTGTAGCGCTGACGATGTTTGACGAATACCCCGACCGGGACCAGCCGGACGCGCCTTATCTTTCCCAACAAAGCTGCGCGGATTTTTCATACACACCGGACGAACTGATTGACCGGCTGGACTATGAACTGTCCGCGCTCACCTTTTTGGGCGACTCTTTTCCGATGGTGAACCTTTCATGTTTCGGCCCCGGTGTGGAGGCGGCTTTTTTTGGCGCAAGGCTGGACAATTCAAACGGCGCGGTCTGGTTTTACCCGCCGGACAATGTGCCGGTAGATATCAGCGAGCTCCACTTTGAATATGACCCGAATAACAAGTGGTTTTGCCGCATCAAAGACATCTGCGCGGCGGCTGTAAAACGCTGGCAGGGCAATGTGCTCGTCGGTATGCCGGATGTCGGTATGGGGCTGGACATCCTCGCCTCCTTCCGCACGACCGAACAGCTGCTGTTTGATTTGGTCGACAGCCCCGAAGAAGTCAAGCGGCTTTTAGCGGAGCTCGATTCACTTTGGATGAAATATTACAATGAGATAGACGCTGTGATGCAGCCCTTCAGCCCCGGCTATACCGACTGGGCGGGGATTTACAGCGACAAACCGTTTTACACACTGCAGAGCGATTTTTCCTACATGATCGGCACGCCGATGTTTAATGAGTTTACCAAGCCGACCATCGTTCACCTGTGCAAAACGCTGGAGCGCTCCATCTATCACTTGGACGGCATCGGGCAGCTCCCGCACCTCGATTCGCTGCTTGCGATTCCGGAACTCAACGGAATCCAATGGATACCGGGCGACGGCAATCCGGATATGCGGCATTGGCCGGAGGTTTACAAAAAAATCCACGCGGCCGGCAAAAAAATCCAAATTTACGGCGGGCTCGACACCCTCGATGTGGTCGGCCGGCAGATCGGTGACTTCAAGAGCATCTGTGTGAAAAGCGACTTGGGCTGGTGCACGGATGCGGAGGAAGTCCTCAGACGGCTCAAAGAATACGGGATTTAGACACTTCTTACGCAAAGTCGAACGACAAAGTGGATCATGTGACAAAAAGTCGTTTGACTTTTGTGAAAATAGTAGCAATTAAGAAATATGAGGAGGTTGTTTGTGGAGTATACATTGAATTTGAAAAACATAACCCTGCAAAATTATAAAGAACTCATCAGCAACCAAAATCTATTGCCGGGGCGCAAGATATTGCAGGAGGATTTGGATGCCCGGTTTGCCGCGATCCGGCAAACCGGAACAGCAACGGTTTTCGAACTGAAAAACGCTTTGTCCACACCTGCAAAGCTGAGCGCCTTTGCCGGAGAAACCGGATTAAGCGAGGCGTATTTGACCTTCCTCCGGCGTGAAATCGGCAGCTTGGAGCAGAAACCCGTACCGCTCGGTGACTTCCCGGGTGTAGAGGTAAATATCATCGGCGTACTAAACCAAGCGGCAATAAAAACCTCAAAAGACTTCTTTGATTTCTATCATAACAGCAGCGCATTCGGAGCAGCGGGCAGTATGAACATACCCCAAGATACTGTCGACGAACTATATGCCCTTTCAAATCTGGTGAGAATCAATGGGGTAGGCGCTGTTGCGGCAAGAGCTTTTTATGAAGCCGGATACAAAACAATCAGCGATATCGCGAAAGCGCCGGCAGAGGAAATGCTGGCAAAAGTGACGGCTGTCAACAACGCGAAGCAATATTACAAAGCGAAACTCGGCGTCAAAGACATGCAGTTTTGTATCGATTTTGCCGGTTTGATTATGGGCTTTGATTAAATAAATGCTTAATAAATTGGATGTGAATCGTTTTATGTCAGTTGAGGAGATTGGCTGCTGCGGCGCATACTGCGGAACTTGCCGTGTTTATGCTGAAAAAGCTTGCCAAGGCTGCAAGATCGGCTATAAAGATGGTGACAGGGATATCACCAAAGCAAAATGTAAAATGAAAGTATGCTGTATAAAAAAGAAGCTCAATTCCTGCGCAGATTGTTTGGACTATTCCACCTGTGCCGTCATTCATGAGTTTTACGGTAAAAACGGTTACAAGTACACCAAATATAAACAGGCAATTGATTTTATAAGGAACAACGATTACGATTCGTTTTTGGAACTTGCCGAAAAATGGAAGAATGCATACGGTAAGTATGAATAGAAAGTGAAAATAAATGAACGACGCGAATTTCAACGATTATAATCTAAGCAAGGATTTGCTCAAAGCAATCGGTTTGCTGGGCTTTGACAAACCTACGCAGGTGCAGGCACAGGTTATCCCGGTTTTGCTCGCGGTGCGGGATGTCATTGTAAAATCACAAACGGGCAGCGGCAAGACCGCGGCCTTTGCCATCCCTGTTTGCCAGGCGGTTGACTGGGAAGAAAACAAGCCGCAAGCTTTGGTGATTACCCCCACAAGGGAGCTTGCCATTCAGGTGAAAGAAGACATCTTCAATTTAGGCAGATTTAAGCGGCTCAAGGTTGCCGCCATATACGGCAAGTCCTCTTTTTATAGTCAGGAAAAACAGCTCAAGCAAAAAACGCACATTGTCACCGGCACCCCGGGGCGGATTATCGACCACCTGGAAAGGGGCACGCTGGACACTACCAATATCCGATATCTTGTTTTGGATGAAACGGACGAAATGCTGAATATGGGTTTTATCGAGCAGATTGAAACCATCATCGCCGCCCTGCCAAGCGAGCGGGTGACCATGCTGCTTTCCGCCACCATGCCGGCGGATATTGATGATTTATGCAAAAAATATATGAATAACCCTGTCCGCATCGAAGTGGAAGAAGAAAACCCGGTGGCACAAAGAATCTGCCAGGAAAAGTATGCCGTTGAGCAAATGGATAAATCCGGGCTGTTGAAGGATATCATCGTTATTGAAAATCCGGACAGCTGCATCATATTCTGCAACATGAAACAAACAGTGGATGAAGTCAGCCGCGAACTCGGCAGGCTGAACTTTGCCTGCATGAAAATTCATGGCGGCATGGACCAAAGGAACCGCCTGATGGTGATGAACGATTTTAAAAGAGGCTATTTCCGATATTTGACTGCCACGGATGTCGCGGCGCGCGGGATAGATATCGATAACATCTCGCTCATTATCAATTATGACATTCCCAAAGACGGCGAAAGCTATGTACACAGAATCGGCAGAACCGGGCGACTGAGCAATGCGGGCAGGGCGGTCACCTTTGTCACACCGGAAGAAGCCGCACAGCTGGAATCGATCGAAAAATATACAGGTAAGAAGATGGACTTTAAACGCAGACCGGAGCAGGAAACAGTTAATGAACAGCGGTTGGAATTTGTCGAAAAAATAGGCACCGCGCCGGAAATTAAAAAAGAAAAAGGTGCCGAACTCGGCAAAGAAATACTGAAACTGCACATCAACGCCGGCAAAAAGACAAAAATGCGGGCGGTGGATATCGTCGGCACCCTGTGCAATATTCCGGGCATGAAGGCGGCGGATATCGGCATCATTAACATTGTGGATGTCTCCACCTTTGTGGAAGTTTTAAACAACAAGGGTGAAATGGTCTTTCAGGCGTTGCAGACCATGCCGGTGAAAGGCCGCCTGCGCAAGGTGAGTAAAGCGGAATGAATTTGAACAGGACGGATAATGTATGAAAAATTACAAAGGTAAACCACAAATCCGCAAACTCGGCACCATTGACTGCGATATGGTGGAAACGACACCGATTGTCATCAACGAGCGGCTGTACCGCTTTGAATATGTGCGGGACAATTACAAACCAAATAAAACCGGCAAATCCTACTTCCGCTTTAAGGATGTCGAAACGAATGCGGTGACGGCATCGTTCGCTGAAGGGTACCACTTCGGCAGCGCATATAACGACAACGGCACCATCTATGTGTTCGGCGTACCAAAAATCGGCGGGGAAATCATGACAGCATTCCGCTCAAAAGATTTAGTGGACTGGGAGCAAAAGGATATTTTCAACCTGCCCGGCTGGCGGCTATTCAACAATTCTGTCTGTTCAAGCCCGGACGGCTATATTATGGCGTTCGAAATCGGCGACCCGCCGGAGGAATGCGGCCACCCGTTTACCATCCGCTTTGCGGAGTCGGCGGATTTGTGGAACTGGGCGCTCACGCCTTCCGACTGCGTTTATTCAAAGGACCGCTACACCGCCTGCCCGTATATCCGTTATGTTCCGGATGACGGCAACTATTATATGATTTACCTGGAAGCGCTGCCCGGCTGGGGGTATGTGCCGTATATTGCCAGAAGCACGGATTTGGTCAAGTGGGTCCGCAGCCAGGTGAATCCGGTGTTGATTTTTGATGACACGGAGGATAAAAAGCTTGGCAATCACTTCTTTACCCCAGAAGAGCGTACGCGTATCGATAACGCGTTGGACATCAACAACAGCGATTTTGACATGTGCGAATTCTTGGGCTACACGGTGATATACTACAGCTGGGGCAACCA
>CAYUWQ010000054.1:0-11128 GCA_964448455.1 uncultured Eubacteriales bacterium
TTTCTCGTCATCACAGACGGCGATTTTCATTCGAATCCCCCGCTCTCCGACGCGGCGGCTGCCGCGAACTTCACACTTTTTTATAATAACACAGATATTATGTTTATTTTTATTGTTGCCAACAATAGAAATGATTTTTTTGTGTTTTTATTCAAATCAGAGGATTTTCGGTCAAACCCGATGCAAAAAACAGGGCAGGCAGCAAAATGCCGCCGGCCCTGTTGTCTGTTTTCACCTCGAAGACCCCGTTAAACGATTTGAACCTTTTTGCCCGTTGTGTCCCCTTTGATTTTATCCAGCGCGTGTTCCCACGCCTCGAGTCCGACATTTTCATCGTAATACTTCGGGTTTTCGTTCAGGTGCGCCATGACGATTTTCGCCGTAGTCAGGGGATCGTCACCGGTGACATTGGTTGCGGGGTCCACCAGACCGTGCTCAAGTTCAATATGCAGCCCCTCCAGGAATTCCGCCGGTGTAAACCCGGCTTTTGTAAAGTCCACTTTCAATTTTTCCGCAAGTGCTTTTGCTTGTTCGATTGTGAATTTTGTCATGAAATCTCCCCCTTTTTTACACTTTATCCAACGGCTTTTATTATATTACCGATGCGGCATTTTTGCAAGTTGTGTTTGGAGCATGTATCTGTTATACTTCTACCCGGAGCGCAATTTTGAAATGAGGTTTCTTTATGCCAAAGCCCGTCGTGATTACTGCCGACAGCCCCGTTGACCTGACGCCGGCACTGGCTGCGCGGTTTAATATACCCGTCATACCGCTGTATGTCACGCTTGGCGAAAAGACTTACCGCGACGGTGTCGACATTTCAACCCGGGAACTCTTTGACCGGTATGAAACCGAGAAAATAATCCCCCGCACCTCCGCCATCCCGATTGCCGACTATATGTCTTTTTTCCATGAATTCACGGATAAAGGTTTTTCTGTCGTTCATTTTTCGCTGGGTTCCGCCATCTCCTCCACCCACCAAAACGCGCTGATTGCCGCGGAAGAGTTCAGCGATGTGCATGTGGTGGACAGCCTGAATCTCTCCACCGGTATCGCGCTGCTCGCGGTAAACGCCTGCGCTATGCGGGATGAGGGGCTTGATGCGCGGGATATTTTTGACGCTGTTAACGCTTTGCGCTCAAAAATATGCCAGAGTTTTGTGATAGACAAACTGGAGTTTTTGCGCAAGGGCGGGCGGTGTTCCGCGCTGACGGCGCTTGGCGCGAATGTGCTGAATATTCATCCGAGCATCGAAATGGTTGACGGCAAACTTGAACTTGCCAAAAAATACCGCGGTAAAATCGAAGCCATCCAGACAAATTACATTCAGGACCAGCTCCAAAAGCACAACAGAATCCATCGCGGGATTGTCTTCCTCTGCCATTCCGGCATCCCTGCCCAACAGGCGGAAGCCCTGCGCCGTTTGGTGGAAAGTACGCTGGATTTTGAGCAGGTGATTTTGACCGAAGCCGGCTGCACCATCAGCGCGCACTGCGGGCCGAACTGCCTGGGACTTGCGTTTCTGTTAAAATGACTTTTTAAAAACGGCGGTCTGTTTCATAAAACAGACTGCCGTTTTTTCATTTTTTCGAGCGGTTTTAAATGTTAAAAAGCACGAGTCCCAAAACGCCGATAATACAGGCTGCCCAGCCGAACCGGTTCATTTTTTCCTTATATATATAATGTCCGACAACCAGCATGATGATCACAGGCGCGGACATAATCACCGGATAAACCACGAAGCCGGGGATGTTTTGAAGCAGATAGAAAAGCATGGCTGTGCTGATTACATTGATGGACCCCGTTATGCTCCCCGCGATCATTTCCGCCTTTCGCGGACGGGAATCCTTCATGATCAGTGTAACGGCAACCAGTATTAAAAATGCAAGAAGGTTGCAGCTGAAAGCGAAGGTATACGGGTTGTCAGGTGTCAGCTGTGTCGCGATAAACTGGGAGCCCAACGAGATGCCCGACAGCAATGCGCCTAAAAGCATCCATTTGAACCATTTTGCCGAAGCCGCCTTCGTATCACCGGCTGTTTTATTGAACGCCATGAGGATGAGTGATACGACGACGGACACAATACCCAAAACCGCAAAGAGAGACGGTGATTTCCCGTCTGAAAACGCGATGATGCCGATTATGACAGGGAACATGAAGCCGAAATTGTTGATGGTTGCCGTCGCGCCGGACGGTCCGATTTTCAGGCAATAAAAAATAATCATGCAAAAGCCGAAATCGTAAGCCGCCGCGGTGATAAATCCGAATGTCAGCCCCACAGACGAAAACAGCGGCTGACCGGATAAAACAGCACCGGCAGCGGCGCAAATCGTGCCGGCAAAGGTGATCGACAGCCCGATGCTGCGTGTGCGCCCGCCGTTTTTCATCACCCAGCGGTTCACAGGCCAAATTAAAACCATCAGCGCGACATCGACGCAAAGTATAAAATAGCTCATTTAAACATCCTTCAGAACATTATTTAACCGTGTAGAAATAGATTTTACTGCTTCGTCTCAGCGGCAACGCAACTGCCAGTCCGTTTTTAACCAGCTCGTCCGCCCGGATTTCAAATACTTCACCGGTATCGGCATCTTCAAAAGCATAGATTTTGCCCGGAATGATGCCGCCAAGGCTGAAACGGGCGGTTTCGCACGGGGACAGCACACGCCGGAACACCGTTATCATCCCGTCGCCTTCTTCCGGCCGGTCATACTGCGAGGCAGCCCAGCTGCTGTCTACGGCTGTGACTTCCGTCAGCGGGTAATAGTCGCATGAAAAATACGGCCGCGCGCGCTTGTATTCTTTTCTGATTTGCCTCACCCACTCAAGCGGCTGACTGTCCTTAAGCTCCATCCCCTCATAGCCCCAATAGGAGGAAACGAAAGACGCGGAATAGCAGCTGCGCGCCTTATAGGTATCCCCGATGCCAAAACCGTTGCCGGTGCCGGAATAGGGAATCCACCAGGAAATACCCATGTTGTGGGTTTGGGATGTTTCGGCATCGGCGTCCCAGGTACATTGGTAATCGCTGCGCCAAAGGGGGATGGAGCGCCGCAGCGTTTCAATGTCAATCCGGCGCCCGCCGCTCGCGCAGTTGTCGATGATGAGATTCGGGAAGCGTTGCAGCAGTGTATCCCAGAATTGATACAGTCCCATAATATGCTTGATTTCGTTCATCCCGACGCGCTCCGGCTCATCGTTTATCTGCCAGAAACGAAGCGGGTCCATGTTGAAGTCCTGCCGGTAGCAGCCGAGGTCCAGTTTTTCAATAAAATCCGAAACCAGCTCGATGGTGCCGGCCAGCGCGTCTTCATTACCCAAGTTCAGCAGCCAGGTTTCATTTTTACCGCTGCCGCCCGGCAGCTTGAAGAACCAGTCGGGATGCGCCTGCGGCGTGGGGTTGGAGCTGATGACCCGCTCCGGCTCAATCCATAACAAAAACTTCATGCCGCTTGCTTTGACGGCTTTCGCCACCTCCAGCAACCCGTCCGGATGGGTTTTGGTGTTGACGGTCCAGTTGCCGGTCTGCGTTGCCCAGTCGCCCACATGCTCGCTCGGGCAGTATCCTTCGGGCGAACCGTACCAGCCGGCATCCACCCAAAAATACTCGTAATCGAATTTGTTTTTGGTGTACTGCTCAATGCGGGTGAGCATTTGGTCTGTGGGCAGCGCGCCCCAGGCCATGATGCTGTGCGGCCCCTGCGCCGGTCTGCCGGGTTTGCCGATAAGGGAAAAATGCTCTTTCACCAGGCGTCTGAGTTGATTGTGCCCGTTGTTCTGCCCGTTGTCGTAGGGCATCATCAGGATGGACGATGTCCTGATTTTTTCATTCGGCAGCAGCCTGAACCCGATATTTTGTATGCCGGTTTGTACACGGATGTTTTCATCGTCCCTTGAAAACACGGCGTGCCACTGCCCCGTCCAGCCGACAGCGCAGAGTACGCCCTTGTCCCCGCGGTTGATGTCAAAAAACGGTGCTTTACCGTTGGAGGAACGCCCGCCTTCGTTGCTGTACTTATGCGTTTTGCCGGGCAGAATCGGCGTTACGCTTGCCGTGAACTCATCACGCGCCCATACCGATCCTTTCGGGTTGTAAATTCTGGCCGCCCCTTCCCCGACATTGAAGCCCGGTGTCTGCGGCTCGTCATAGTCAAACGGCAGGGCAATATCGCAGTCAAACAGTTCGGTAATCAGCCCGCTCTTCTCGGAGGAGTTGTTGTGGAAGGACAACACCCATTCCACAGCGCCAAAGGCCGGGTATTCTTTGATGCTTTGCGTGATTTCAAGCCCGTCGGGGAGCGCGAAGGCCGTTTCAACAGCATCATCTTTTGCCGCGCTTGTTATCTTCGCGTTTTTCAGCATCTCCTCGACACTTTCACCGTTATAAAGGAATGAAAAATACGGAGTCCGTTTGTCTTTTTGAATGCTCATAATTAATCCCTCACTGTTCATAAAATAGGGTTTGATACATGCTTCGCATCATTCATATTTCAACATACTTTAGCACAAAGCAGCGGGAAATAATACAGATATTTCAACAATTCTGAAAATATTTTCGGCACGGTCTTTTCGTTCGGGATTCATTGCTTTTTTGCACAAAATTTTGCCGTTTCGGGGCAGATTCCATGCGTCCGTGTTCATTGACTAACCACAAGCGTTATGTTAAAATTATTATCTTGATATGTACTGCTTTTTATAGTAGGAAAGGGTGATTGGTATGAAAACGGTTTTGGTGCTGTTCGGCGGCGTTTCGAGCGAACATGATGTTTCGCTTGTTTCCGCAAAATCCGTTATAGAGAACATACCCAAAGATAAATACAACACTATCTGCGCCGGCATCACGAAGGACGGGCGCTGGCTTGTCTACAGCGGCGATGTGAGCAAACTGCCGGCGGATATATGGCTGGAAGATGACGCGGTGCTGACCCCCGCGCTGATTTCCCCCGACCGCGGTGAAAAAGGCTTGCTGCTGCTGACCCCTGCCGGAATCGAAAGGGTTCAAGTCGATGTTGTTTTCCCCGTCCTGCACGGCAAAAACGGCGAGGACGGAACGGTGCAGGGGCTGCTGGAACTGGCAGGCATCCCGTTCGTCGGGTGCGGCGCGCTGTCGAGCGCGGTTTGTATGGATAAAGCGGTTACCAACGCCCTCGCGGATGCCGCGGACATAGCGCAGGCAAGATGGCGCAGTATCACGAAGTTTGAATTTAAAAACTCCTCGAAAATCCTGCTGGAGGACGCGGCGGATTACCTCGGTTTCCCGATTTTTGTCAAACCCGCGAACACCGGCTCCTCCGTGGGTGTAAGCAAAGCAAAAAATAAGATGGAGCTGTTCGAGGCCGTCGAGTCCGCCTTTGCTTTTGACGATAAAGTCGTGCTCGAAGAGGGCATTGACGGCATGGAGGTCGAGTGCGCGGTGCTCGGCAACGACGAACCGCTCGCGTCTGTCCCTGGTGAAGTGGTGCCCTGCAACGAGTTTTATGACTATGACGCGAAGTATGTCGCGGGCACAAGCGAACTGCATATCCCCGCGCGCCTGCCGGCGGAAAAACTGGCGGAAATCAGGGAAAGCGCCTGCAAGGTATATCAAACGCTCGGCTGTTCCGGGCTTGCGCGCATCGACTTTTTTGTGCGGCACAGCGACGGCGCGGTGCTGCTCAACGAACCCAACACCATCCCGGGCTTCACATCCATCAGCATGTACCCCAAAATGTTCGCCGCCTCCGGCATCGCTTATCCCGAACTGCTGGACAAACTGATTTGCCTGGCTATTGATAAATGGAGTAATGTAAAAAAATGAGCAAAAAATCAACAGATAAAAAAGTGATCATCAGCATCACGGACAAACACGAATCCGAGGGGGAAAACACGACTTCGGAGTTGATTACAGTCGGGACACTCAACGGTTACGGCGACAACTACTCGCTGGTTTATGATGAGCAGGACGAGGCTTTGAAGGGCTGTGTCACCACCATCCGTGTGGAAGACAGCCGCCGCATCGTCATGACCCGGACGGGTGAAATCAGCGCGGAAATGATTATAGAAAAAGACAAGCGCCACAACTGCCACTACATCACCCCGCACGGCGATTTTATGATGGGCATCTTCGCGCGCTACATAAATTCCAAAATGAACATGGACGGCGGCGAACTGAAGTTTGAATACACCATTGATTTTAACACCGGGTTCGCGTCCGTCAACGCACTGCAGGTAACCGTCAAGGAGGTAAACGGCCATGTCCCTATTAGTTAAAACAGCGCAAAATGAAATCCGGCAGGCTATTCTTGACGCAGCCGGCAGAGCGGTTGCCGCCGGCGAATTGACGGCGGAGGCGTTAAGCGGCTTCCATATTGAAGTGCCGGGCAACCGGTTAAACGGCGATTTTTCCGCCAACGCGGCCATGGCCTGGGCAAAAGATTTGAAAATGCCGCCCCGCAAAACCGCGGAACTGCTTACAACCCGCATGGATTTGTCCGACACTTTTTTGGACCGCTGCGAGGTGGCAGGTCCGGGATTTATGAATTTCTACCTGAACGGCGCATACTATGCCGCCGTGCTGCAAGATATTCTTGAAAAGGGCGAAAGCTACGGCCGTTCCGGTTTCGGGCAGGGCAAAAAAATCAATGTTGAATTTGTGTCCGCCAACCCCACCGGCCCGATGCATATGGGCAACGCCAGGGGCGGCGCGCTCGGGGACTGTCTGGCAGCGGTGCTCGATTATGCCGGGTATGATGTCAGCCGCGAGTTTTATGTCAACGACGCCGGCAACCAGATTGACAAATTCGCGCTGTCGCTTGATATCCGCTATCAGCAGCACTTCAAAGGCGAAGAAACTGTGCAGCTCCCGGAGGACAGCTACCACGGCGAGGATATCCGCCAGCGGGCGGAGGAATTCGCGGGGCTAAACGGCGATAAGTATCTCAACGCACCGGAAGCCGACCGCCGGCAGGCGCTGGTGGATTACGCGCTGCCCAAAAACCTAAACGCCATGCGGGCAAATCTTGCCAAATACCGTATTGAGTACGATACATGGTTTCACGAGAGCACACTCTATCAAAACGGCGAGCTGGACGAAACACTCGCGCTGATGAAGTCACGCGGTCTGACTTATGAAAAAGACGGCGCGCTTTGGTATAAAAACATCGAAGTCCTCACCGAGGGCTTGCTCAAACAGGGCAAAACGCAAACAGAAATCGACAAGCTCGAACTCAAGGACGAGGTGCTCATCCGCGCCAACGGCAACCCCACTTATTTTGCCGCGGATATCGCTTACCACCGCAATAAGTTAACCGTGCGCGGCTTTGATAAAGCCATCAACATCTGGGGGGCGGACCACCACGGCCATGTGGCAAGGATGAAAGGCGCGCTTGACGCCATCGGCGCGGGGGGCGCAAGGCTGGATATCATCCTCATGCAGCTCGTTCGTCTGACAAGAAACGGCGAAGTCGTCAAAATGTCCAAAAGAACGGGCAAAGCCATCACGCTCGTGGATTTGCTGGAAGAAATTCCGATTGACGCGGTGCGGTTCTGGTTCAATCTGCGGGAGCCGTCGTCGCAAATGGAATTTGACCTTGACCTCGCGGTGGAGCAGAGCGCTAAAAATCCGGTGTATTACTGCCAGTACGCGCATGCCCGCATCTGCAGTATCTTAAAGAAACTGGCGGAGGAAGGCAAAACGCCGCGAAACTGTTCGGCAGCTGAACTTGAAAAATTGGATACCCCCGAAGAGCGCGAGCTCATCCGCCACCTTGCCGCGCTGACTGACGAAATCATCGCCGCGGCAGCTAACTACGACCCTGCGCGCATCACACGGTATGTTGTCGATCTGGCTACGCTGTTCCATAAGTTCTACAATGTCTGCCGTGTCAACTGCGGGGAAGAGCCGCTCATGCAGGCAAGAATCACCCTGTGCACCTGCGTGAAGGCGACCATTTTCAATGTGTTGACTATGTTAAAGATTACCGTCCCGGACACGATGTAACAAACACAAGGGGACGGTTCTCCTGTGTGTAAATATTAACCGACACAAGAGAACCGTCCCCTTGTGTCCTCGGAGGAAACCCATGCGTTCATCAAAACACATCATCGACAAGACCGAAAAATACGGCGCCGCCAACTACAAGCCCAAAGAAGTAGTCGTTGAACGGGCTGAAGGGATTATGGTTTACAACCCCGAGGGCGAGGCGTTTATTGATATGCTCAGCGCCTATTCGGCGCTGAATTTCGGCCACCGGCATCCGGAGATTATCGCCGCGGCCAAGGAACAGCTTGACAAGGTGACGCTCACCTCGCGCGCCTTTCACAATGCTGTACTGTGCGATTTTTATGAAAATATCTGCGCGTTAACCGGCAAAAACATGGTGCTGCCTATGAACACCGGCGCGGAAGCGGTGGAGACAGCGATTAAAACCGCACGGCGCTGGGGCGCGGATATCAAAGGCGTTGAAGAACACTGCCAGGAAATCATCGTGTGCGAAAACAACTTTCACGGCAGAACGATTACAATAATTACCATGAGTACAGATAAAACAGCGCGGCGCGGCTTCGGCCCGTTTACACCCGGTTTTGTGAAAATCCCGTTCGGTGACTCGAACGCGCTGCAAGCGGCGATAACCCCGAACACCGTCGCGTTTTTGGTCGAGCCGATTCAGGGCGAGGCAGGCGTAATTGTTCCGCCGGACGGCTACCTGCAAAGGGCGCGTGCAATCTGCACCGCCAACAATGTTTTATTTATAGCGGATGAAGTCCAGACGGGTTTTGCCAGAACAGGTACCATGTTCGCCTGCCAAAGAGAAAATGTTGAGCCGGACATTTATGTGCTGGGCAAAGCGCTCGGCGGCGGCGTTCTGCCCGTTTCGGCCATTGCGGCAAATAAAGATATTTTAGGGGTCTTTGAGCCCGGCTCTCATGGCTCCACCTTCGGGGGCAATCCCTTAGCCTGCGCTGTCGCCGTGAAAGCGATGGAAATCCTTGTGCGGGACGATTACGCCGCACAGGCTGAGGAAAAAGGCAGTTATTTCATAGAAAAACTGCGTGAAATAAAAAATGATGACATCATCGATATCCGCGGGCGCGGCCTCTTAATCGGCGTCGAATTCAAAATTCCGGCGGCCGGTTATGTTAAAAAACTGATTGCCAACGGCGTGCTCGCCAAAGAAACGCACGAAAACACCATCCGTTTCGCGCCGCCGATTGTCATCACTAAAGAGGAACTTGACGAGGCAATCGGGCGTATTCAAACTGCGCTGAAAGGGGATTGACGACGGTGAACAACGGTTATTTCAAAGTGCGCGAATTCAAAAACGAACCCGGTTTGGGCTACAATCCTCAAGGCGCGGCCAAAAACGAACTGCTGAAAGCACTTGAGGATGTTCAAAGCGGCATTATTGATATTCCGCTAATCATCGGCGGCAAAGAAATCCGCACCGGCAACATCAAAAACTGCATTGTGCCGCACGACAAAAACAAGGTTATCGGTCGTTACCACGAAGCGGGCGAAGCGGAAATCAAACTGGCCATTCAAGCAGCCAATGACGCGAAAAAAGCGTGGGCGGAGATGCCCTATGACCAAAGGATGCTGGTATTCCTCAAAGCCGCGCGGCTCGCCTCCACCACCTGGCGTGCTCGGCTCAACGCGGTCACAATGCTCTGCCAGAGCAAAACCTTTTACCAGGCGGATATCGATTCTGCCTGTGAGCTGATTGATTTTTACAACATGAACTGCAAGGCGCTGTGCGATTTGTATGACATGCAGCCCGCCCCAACCTTGGACAGCATGAACAAAACGGACTACAAACCGCTCGACGGTTTCGTCTTTGCGGTCACCCCGTTCAATTTTACCGCCATCGCATCCAACCTGCCCTCCGCACCCGCCATCGCGGGCAATACGGTGGTATGGAAGCCGGCGTCCTCCGCTGTTTATTCCGGCTATGTGGTGATGAAACTCTGGCAGGCAGCCGGGCTCCCGGACGGTGTTATCAACTTTATTCCCGGCAACGCCCGGCAAATCAGCGAACTTGTACTCAACGATGAAAACCTCGCGGGCATCCACTTCACCGGCTCAACAGCCGTGTTCAACAGCTTCTTCAAAAAAATCGGCGAAAATATCGACCGCTATAAATGCTACCCGCGCATTGTGGGCGAAACAGGCGGCAAAAATTTCATCTTCATGCATCCCTCTGCGGATGCGGACAAGGTAGCGGCCGCCATCATCCGGGGCGCGTTTGAATACCAGGGGCAAAAATGCTCCGCGACTTCCCGCGGCTATATTCCGCAAAGCCGCTGGGACGAAATCAAAGAAAAACTTGTAAATGAAATTGCCACCATAAAAATGGGCAGCACCGCGGAACTTGATACTTTTATGGGCGCCGTGATTGACCAGGCGGCCTTTGACAAAATCAGGGGCTATATCGACGATGTAAAAGCCTCCACCGATGCCGAAATTCTCTGCGGCGGCGGATGTGACGACTCAATAGGATTTTTCATCGAACCGACGGTTGTTTTGACAAAGGATCTGAGTTACAAAACCATGACGGAAGAGATTTTCGGGCCGGTGATCACGCTGTACATATACAAAGATGAGCGCTATGAGGAAATCCTGGACAGCTGCGCCAATGCCAGCAAATACAGTTTAACCGGCGCTTTCTTCGGCACAGACAGAGCCGTGATTGACCATGCCGAAAAGGTGCTGCGCTTTTCAGCCGGAAACCTTTATATCAACGACAAAAGCACCGGTTCCGTTGTGGGGCAAAACCCGTTCGGCGGCAGCAGAGCCTCCGGCACGAATGACAAAGCCGGCAGTATCATCAACATGCTCAAATGGGTCAGCCCGCAGGCGATCAAGGAAAGCTACGACGCAGCAGGCAATTACAGGTATTGATCCGGTATTCCGCAACAGGCACACCGGCAACAAGACATCAAATCGGGCTGTCTCTGCGATAAATAAATCGTAAAGGCAGCCCGAAAATTATATATTGATTTGTTCAGCCAGCGTTTTTTGTTCGTCTTCAGCTTACAGTTATCTCAAAAGTCTCCATCGCGTCATACGCGCCGTAGGAAGCATTGTTCTTCACCAGCACCGATATGGTGTATGTGCCCGCCTTGCGCGGTGTCCAGATGCAGTTGGAATCCG
>CAYUWQ010000055.1:0-10859 GCA_964448455.1 uncultured Eubacteriales bacterium
AGCCTGGACAGGAAGTTTTGGCAGAACTGACGGCGCGCTTGTACCGCAGGTAATTTTTATTCACCCTGTATACTGATGCCTGATGAAATATCCATACAATATATAGTGCTTTTTGCTCAGTCCCGAATGGGATAACCGCCCGCGTCAAATAATTATGCATCGGGACGGTTTACAAGTCCGTTTTTTGGTGATACAATACAGAATGATATTGTCTAAGCCGTATTACCGGTTACAGACTGCGGGCGCTTGTGTGCGCCGGGGCAGGATGCGGGGGTTATATTTTGAAGCTGAACAGCAACTATCTCAGCAAAAGTTATTTTGTTGCCACCATGTTGCAATATAACGACGAGCTGAAAAAAGAGGGCTTTACGACCGAAACCAAAAAGAAGTTTCTTTTTGGCGGTGAAGCGTTCGTTGCTGACCTGTACGCCGAAAACGATACGGAAAAAAGGATTTACGACTTTCAGCTCGCAGGCAATAAAGAAAGTCACCGTGATAGAATGGCATTGTTAAACGGCCTTTGCGACAGTATCGGCGCCAAGCCGATCGTCGTTTATGTCAAAACGCCGGTGGAAAAGCAGATTCTTTTTGACGAACTTGAAACCATTATCAACGATTATTTTTTATCAGGCGAACTGCCCTCGGAACTGGCCGAACTGCCCGGCGAAACCGCAATTAACGCCGTCAAGGTAGAGGAAATTTTCACCGCTTCTTTCGAGCATTCGCTCATCTCCCTTTCCGGCTGCGCCGCCATTTATGTGACCATGCAGTATGAAACGGAAAGCGGCGGCAAAGAGGATGACAGCCGGGTTTACTGTGATAGTTTCCCCCTTACTTTCACCATCGGGCTGGACAGCGACTATAACTGCAAAACGCTTGAGTATGAAATAGACCTGTCGGAGTTTAAATCCAAAAAAGAGGAAGACAAACCGCAGGCCGGCAATAAATTCTATATCAGCAAAGCAAAGTTCGATACGGAATTCAAGATTTATCAGGATATATCCGAAACCCTGCTGACCATGACCGCCGATGCCGGACTGCTGTTCCCGCAGGATGTTGACCTCCTGCCGCCGGATAATGACAAAGAAACCGCCGCCTTTGAAGAGCGGGCGCGCAAGGCAGCGGCAAGCTATACCGCGGCCGATAAAACCTTCAAGCGATATGCGCCGTTTATTCCAAAACCCCTATTCGAAATGCTGGAAATCTTCCTCGCCAAATGCGGGCAGCAGCTTTATTGGTTCGGCAAGATTGTGCTCAAAGACAACGCGTCCGGTTTTCCTGTCGAAAAGGAAGCCTGTGCCAAACGCGCGGAGGAAATCGCAGATTTGCAGGGCGTTTTTATGGACAATTTAAGAAAATATCTGGAGAGTCTGGATGTCAGATGACCGCCGCCGGCAAACCGCTTCGCGGTTTGTGTCGATGCCGCGCGATTTACCCTGCAAGTTTTGTCCGAAGTGCTTTGGAACGGCGCTCTTCGGGCATTTTTTATGGCTTAGTACATCCCAATTAAATGAACAGGAGTACCCCTATGGACACTTTTCTCTACCTGAAAAGAATCGGTTTTGAAGGCCCTGCCGCGCATGACTATGAAACGCTGAAAAAGCTGCAGCGCTGCCATTTGATGACGGTGCCGTATGAAAACCTGGATATTTTGGCAGGCATACCGTTAAAACTTGACACCGAAAGTCTGTATGAAAAAATTGTTGTCCGCCGCAGGGGCGGGTACTGCTTTGAACTCAACGGCGCGTTCGGCGCGCTGCTGCGCGGGCTCGGGTTTGATGTGACCGACTGCATGGCGCGTTTTTTTAAAAACGAAAAAGAAATCCCGATGCGCCGGCACAGGGTACTCAAAGTGCGCTGCGGCGACGGCTTGTTTTTATGCGATGCCGGTGTGGGCATGATCAGCCCTGTTTTCCCCGTGCGTCTGGATACCTTTGAGGAACAGGCAATCGGCAATGAGCTTTACCGGATTGAAAAAGACGGCTTTCTCGGCACGGTTATTCACCAGTGTGTCGAGGGGGTCTGGGACCGTTTCTTTTCATTCACGGACGAACCGCAGCTCGACATCGATTTTGTTATGCCCTCCTTTTACTGCGAAAAGCATCCGGATTCCCCTTTCATTAAAGATTATATGCTTGCTATATTGACCGGCTTCGGCGGTAAAAACTCGCTCAACGGCGACAACCTGTCCTGTTGGGACAAAAACGGCAAACACAAGGTGACGATTGAGAGCGAAGAGATGCGGAGTGAAGTTTTTGAGAAGTATTTTGGTCTCCATATCGGGTAACCTGTTGCGGTCATCCTGCGTTAAATCGGCACCGGCTATTCATTTATTTTTTTTGTTGACAAAATATCGTGTCACGCATATACTTGTTTTGCAAACAGAATTCTATTGTGAGGGGGCTAGTGTCAAAAGAATGTAAAGTTCCTGTCTCGTTTTTCGCATCATTTCAAATTAAAAACGGAGGAATGAAAATGAAAAGAACCGCGAAAAGATCCCTTTCAGTTCTGCTCGCCGTTATCCTGGCGTCCACCATGTTTGTAACCGCTTTTGCGGTAACCGAAAACTCGGAAGAAATCATCTGGTTTGATATGGACATCGATTACAAAACCAACCGAGTCTTTGCCGTTGCTTTTGATGTGGAAGGTTACTCTGTCCTCAACGAGGACGCTTTCGCCTGCTCGATTTTTGACAGCGATGATAACGAGGTCTTTGACCAGTCCATGTGTACGATTGAATACTCCACGCCGGGCGACTATGAGTTTGCGAAGGATTTGGAGCCAGTTGAAGACTACGAGGTTATCTGGGTTATCCTGAATGTCAACGAGGAGTTCATTGTTAATCCGAACGAAACCTATACCCTGGAGATTTACGATTATTCGTTTGAAACCGCAGAAGGAACGCAGAACGAGATGCTTGTATACCAATTTCTACCCTCGGATTATATCTATGTTCCGACCGTTTGGGACAAGATTCTTTGGTTCCTGCACAGCAATCCCGTTCTTGAGTTTTTGTTTGCTCGAGTAATTGTTTTTATTGAGTACTTTCGCTACAATCCGCTTGATTTCTGGTTCCCGACACCCATTTTCTTTTAGTTTTATGCAGAAGGCCGGCTGCAACGCAGGCGGTCTTCTTTGTGTTTCCGGTAATTTTTTCAGTTCAAAATCAACGCCCTTTGCGAAATTAGTACTATAAAAGGAGGACCATTTAAATGAAAATACTCGCGAAAAAATCACTTGCCGTTCTGCTCGCTGTAATGCTGGCTTCCACCCTGTTTGTCACCGCTTTTGCGGTAACCGAAAACTCGGAAGAAATCACCTGGTTTGATATGGATATCGATTACAAAACCAACGAGGTTTTCATCATCTATTTTGTGGTCGAGGGATATTCTGTTTTGAATGAGGATGCCTTTGCCTGCTCTATTTTTGACAGCAATGATAATGAGGTCTTTGACCAGTCCATGTGTGATATCGAGGCCATTGCGCCCGAACTTCTTGATGCGGCAAAAAGTGCGGCTGTCAGCAAAGCTATCAGCCGGGACTCCGGCGAAGTACCTCCCGAATTCCTCATTGTATATCTGACTGTGAATGAAGAATTCATTGTTAACCCGGACGAAATCTATACCCTGGAGATTTACGATTATGCGTTTGAAACCGCAGAAGGAGCGCAGAGCGAAATGCTTTCTTATTCGTTCCTCCCGTCCGATTACATCTACATTCCGACTGTTTGGGATAAAATTCTTTGGGTCTTGCACAGCAACCCCATTCTCGAGTTCTTTTTTGCGCGCGTCATCATCATCATCGAATATTTCTATTACGGATCGTGGTTCCCGTTCTTTACCCCTTCACTTGGCTGATTAATGCAAAAAGCCGCCTGTGAAATCAGGCAGCTTTTTTTTGACAATTCTCTATACACCGGGGGGCCGTTCTGCGGCAGCCCGGTGTTACTTTTTCTTGAAAATAAACAATTTACTTAAGATGTAATTCAGCACCATCACCAAAATCTGCGCGATGACCGCCTTCGCGAAAAGCTCGCTTCCGTTTAAAACATTGACCCATAATATGATCACTGCCGTTTCCGCAACAAGTGAGAACAGCCTTGCACCGACAAAACCGGATAACTCTTTTAGAGCGATGCTCTTGTTCCAGCTTTTACTTTCAAAAACATAAAGCTTGTTGACAACAAACGCAAAAACAACCGTTATCAGCCAGGAAATAATGTTGACAGCAAAAATACGCAGGGATTTTGAAAGATTCGGGACATGCGTAAGCCACGGGTGCTTTACCAACAACTCCGTCAGGGTTGTTGAATCCCCCGCAAGCCATCCTTCTTTTTCAAAAAGCCAAAGAAACGCCGCATAGGTAATGATGCTGACAATCGTTGTCAGCACGCCGAAAAATATATAATTAATCGTTTCCCGGTTAAAAAACTTGCCGAAAAACCTGTGTTCGCAGATTTTCCGATAGAGTTTGTTTTTTTCGATCAGGCGCCAAATTTTTTCCAGAATAACTCACATCCGGTCTGTTAAATTAATCAGCGGTAACCAGCGTTGTGTTAAACCTTGATATCTACCTTCAACCCTAAATGTTCAGCGTATTTTGCAAGCACAGGCTTTATGTCGTTCTCTATGAATTCCTCTGTCTGTTTGGGTGCCCGACCGACAAAATCGGCCGGCTTAAGCAGATTTTCAAGTTCTTCCGTCGTCATACCGAAGGCTTCGTCCGCCGCAATTCTTTCAAGCAAATCGTTTTTGCCGCCGTCTTCTTTGATGACCCTGCCCGCGGCCATGGAATGCGTACGAATTTTTTCGTGCAGTTCCTGCCGGTCTCCGCCGCGCTTGACGGCCGCCATCATAATGTTTTCCGTCGCCATAAAGGGCAGCTCCTCGCGCAGATGTTTTTCAATCATCTTGGGGTAAACAACAAGCCCGTCGGCAACATTGATATACAGCTCCAGCACCGCGTCCGCTGCCAAAAATGCCTCCGCCACGCTGATTCTTTTGTTGGCGGAATCGTCAAGCGTCCGCTCAAACCACTGGTTCGCGGCGGTAACGCAGGGGTTGAGCGCGTCAACCATAATGTAGCGCGCCAGGGATGCGATGCGCTCGCTGCGCATGGGGTTGCGCTTATAGGCCATGGCGGAAGAACCGATTTGATTTTTTTCAAACGGTTCCTCAATCTCTTTGAGGTTTTGCAGCAGCCGCAGGTCGTTGGAAAACTTGGCGGCGGACTGTGCGATGCCGGAAAGCACCCCCAGCACCTGGGCGTCGAGCTTGCGCGGATAGGTTTGCCCGGATACGGGATAACAAGCGGCAAACCCGGCTTTTTCGGCTATCTTTTTGTCGAGCGCTTTTACCTTTTCATCATCGCCGTCAAACAGCTCCATAAAACTCGCCTGCGTGCCGGTCGTGCCTTTTGAGCCGAGCAGGCGCATCTGCGTGAGCTGGAATTCAAGCGCGACCAAATCCATGAGCAAATCCATCAGCCACAGCGATGCTCTTTTACCAACAGTCGTCGGCTGCGCGGGCTGAAAATGTGTATAGGCAAGGCATGGTAAATCTTTATTTGCCAGCGCGAAACGGGCAAGCACATCAATCAAATTAACAAGTTTTTTGAGCGTGAGTTTGAGCGCGTCGGTCATGATGATGACATCCGTGTTATCCCCCACATAGCAGGAGGTCGCGCCCAGGTGAATAATCGGCTTTGCTAAAGGACACTGCTCACCGAAGGCGAACACATGCGCCATTACATCATGGCGGACCTCTTTTTCCCTTTGGGCTGCTGTTTCGTAATTAACATTATCCGCGTTCGCTTTCAGCTCGGCAATCTGCTGCGGGGTGATGGACAGCCCAAGCTCCATCTCGCTTTCCGCCAGCGCTATCCAAAGCTTTCGCCAGGTTTTAAACTTAAAATCCGGGGAAAACAAATACTGCATTTCCGGGCTCGCGTAGCGGGAATTCAGGGGAGTCTCATAGGTGTTTTTCATGGTCTGTTCAGCCCTTTCATTTGAAAAAAGCCGCGGCGGCATCATTTATTACTGCAATTATAGCCTCCGCCGAAATGCGTTGTCAAGTTGATTCGGCGCAGGGGTTGCTTTCAGCGGCGCAAGGCTTGCAATTGCGCGCAGGTATGTTAGAATAATGCTGTGCTGTTTGCACAGGCGAATGAAGGGAATCCGGAGGGCAGGTCAATATGGAAACGGCGAAAAAACACGACAGCAGGCGAATCGGACTCTTGGATGAAATCCGGGGGTTTTCGGTGTTCCTGATGATTCTTTACCACGGCTTTTACCTGATGAGCGAAGTGTTTGACCTTCCGTCCGGCAGTATGCTGTTCCGGTTTTTCATGCCGGTGCAGCCGCTCATCTCCGGTATTTTTATCGCCGTAGCCGGCATCTCCTCCCGCCTGTCACGCAGCAATGCCGTACGCGGCGCCAAACTCCTTGGTGTTGCTTTGGCGTTTACACTCGCAACTGCCGTGCTGCTGCCGCTGATGGGGCTTGAGGGTTTCGGCATTTACTTCGGCATTTTGCATTTTTTGTCCGTGTCGATGCTGATTTTCGCCCTCGCAAGGCCGGCGCTCAGCCGCATTCCGCCCGCATGGGGTATCGTACTATGCATGGCCTTGTATGTGCTTACTGCAGGTATCGGGGACGGCTACCTCGGTATCGCGCCTGACTTCAAGCTGATTATCCCGGCTCAATTTTACGAGCTTCCATGGCTGTTTCCCATCGGTATTTGCACAGCCGACTTTACCTCAGCCGATTATTTTCCGATTTTCCCGCGAATATTTTTATTTTTGGCAGGCACCTATTTCGGCATCTTTGTCAAGTCCGAAAAACTGCCGGCGTGGGTTTGTAAAACCCGCGTTAAACCTGTCGCGTGGCTTGGCAGAAAAGCGCTGCTTGTCTATATTGTGCATGTACCGGTACTCTACGCGCTTATCGCGCTTGTGAATTTGATTGCCGGCAGCGTTTAGCGCGGCGCGGGTGACCGCGGCTGTTTTTTTGCTTTCGTCTGAAATCGGTCAAAATCAGCCTAAAAAACGGTTGTTTGAACTGTTGATTTTTCGCAAAGTATGGTATAATTACGCTAAATAAGTTTAAAGCAAACTCAATATGTTGTGTTTTGCTTTGTCCGGAAAGAAAGGAAACTCCTTGTCCATGGCTGAAAAAGATGAAAAAGACGATATCATCATCGGCAGGAACGCCGTCGCCGAAGCCTTGCGCAGCGGCAGAACTGTTGACAGCATCCTTGTCGCCAGGGGCGACCGCAGCGGAACGCTCGGTAAAATTATCGGCGAGTGCCGGGAGCGCGGCATTGTGGTCAAAGAAGCGGACGCCCGCAAGCTCGACTATCTTTGCGGGCACAGCAACCACCAGGGCATCGTGGCCTTTACCGCCGTACACGAGTATGCATCCATAGAAGATATTCTTGCCCTTGCCGAAAGCCGGGGCGAAAAACCGTTTGTCATTATCTGCGACGAACTCGAAGACCCGCACAACCTCGGCGCCGTGCTGCGCACAGCAGAAGCCGCGGGCGCGCACGGCGTCATTGTGCCGAAAAGGCGCTCGGCTTCCTTAAGTTATGCCGTGGGGAAAGCTTCCGCCGGCGCGCTGGAGTATGTGCCGGTCGCCAGAGTCGCCAATATCACCGCGGCCATTAGCGAACTTAAGGAAAAGGGTCTGTGGATATATGGCGCGGAAACCGGCGGAACAAACTGGTGCGAGCAGGATTATACAGGTGCCGTTGCCCTGGTAATCGGTTCCGAGGGGCAGGGGCTTGGCCGCCTTGTGAAAGAAAAATGCGACTTCATCGTCACTTTGCCGATGAAGGGTAAAATAAATTCCCTTAACGCTTCCGTCGCGGCAGGCATCCTGATGTTTGAAGCCGCCAGACAGCGCGCGGGTATCCGGGCAATCGGCGCTGCGCCGCCGGCACCGGGCCAATAAGACCGCCCGAAAAACAGGTGTTTGGAGAGTGAGCATGTGAACGACGACAAAGACAATTATTCAACCGATGAGTTCGACATCGACAAAATACTTGCCGAAGTCCGGGCAATGAAGGCGGCGGACCCGCAGGGGGATGACAGCCCTGCCGGTGAGCCGTATTCCGCCGGCGATGAAAACGGCGAACAGCCCGCAATTGCAGGGGACAGCCTCGACCGTGATGAAACGCATAGCATGCCCGAAAACGCCCTGCCGGACGGGGAAAGCGATATCCCCCCGGACACACATGAGGAACCGGATGCGGACGACACGGAACAACCGGCCGCCGCGCCCGTTTCGGCTTTGTTTGAGCCGGCAGAAACTCAATCAGTAGTCGAAACGGCAATTGAGCCTGTAATCGAACCTGACCCGTTTTTCAGCGGCAGTCCGGATTTGCCCTGGTGGGAAAGCCCGGAAGCGGAGGAAATTTTCGGGCCGCGCAAAACCGCAGACCCGCCCGAGGAAGTAATTATAGAACCGGTGGAAACACCGGATACACAAGCTGAACCCGCCCAAACCGCCGATGTGTTTTTTGCCGCACCCGGCACACCCGGTGCGCCCGAGCCGCCAGCCCCGGCACCGGTCGTGCCTGCCGTCAGCGGCGGTATGGAAACCGACGAGGCGCGCGAGCGTTTTTTCAGCGATTTGGTGCTGGAGAAAACCGCGGAACACGATGTGCCGGGACCCAATGATCCGATTGAAAAACCGGGCGTTGTTGTTGAAAAAGGCGTTTCCGCCAGGACATCCGACCTGGAACCGATGCCAACCGTTCTGCCCGCGGAAGAAGTACTCCGCGCGGCACAGCTGGCTGAGGAAAAAACAAGACTAAGCGGCGCGGCCCCCCCGCCCGGTGATATACCCGCTGATAAAAAAGATGTGCTGGACGGGCAAATCATCCTGCGCGGCTTTGAAACCAAGGAGCCCGAGGCCGACACGGTCAGTGAGCTGAGCGTGGAAGAGGCTTTGATTGCCAAACGGCGTGAAAAAGCGAAAAAATTTATAAAAATCGTCGGCATTCCGGACGAAGAGGACGAAAACGCCCAGGCGGACATCTTTAAAGGATATGACGAACCGGACAGTAAAGAGGATGCGCCCGGCGAAGACGCTGCCGGCAAGCAGGAAACAGTGCCGCTTGAATACCGTTTCCCCGAACAGCGCAACCGGATTTACAACGCCGTCGGCACCGCGGCCAAACGGGCATCAACAGGCACCGTTTTTTTGGCTGTCATTGAAATATTTTGTCTCCTTCTTCTTTTTCTGCCGAAACTGCTGGAGTCCGCGGCCGTTGATTCTCCGTCGCTGGCAGCCGATGGCAGCGCCACGATTATCATCAATCTGTTTCTTTTGTTCTCGGCAGCCTTTGTCGGTTTGAGCGGAATTGTCTCGGGGTTCAAATCAATCATCCGGCTCAGGCCCAACTGTGACGCCGGCGTATCGCTCGCGGTGACGGCATGCGCGGCACACCTCGTTTTCGCGCTGTTTCTGAACGCGCCCGAGGGTTATGCGGTTTCAGCTTTTTCCGCCGCGGCTGTTTTCGCGCTGCTGCTCAACAGCGCCGCAAAAAAAACAGCCCACACCTGCACGCTGGGCAACTTCCGGTTCTGCGCGTTTGACCAGTCGCCGGCGCTTTACAGTGTAAGCGCGGTGGATGATGCCAACGAGGCGTTTGAACTCGGTCGGGGCATTTTAATGGGCAACCCGGCTGTTGTTTATTCAAGCAAAATCAATTTTCCGGCAAGCTTTATTGCCAACGCCAAAGAGGTCGGGCTGGCAGAAAAATTCTGCCGTATTCTTGTCCCCGCCGCCGCCGCCGCGGCGATTCTTACCGGCATAATCGCCGGACTTGTTACCAAAAACTTTTTGTTCGGCTTTTCCATGTTCACCGCCGCAATGTGCCTTGGCGTCCCCGCCGGCTCTCTGCTCGCCTCGGTGATGCCGCTGCGCTTTGCCAACAAGCATCTTAATGACAGCGGCGCGATGATCGTCAGCCAGGGGGCTGCACAGGAACTTTCCGGGAGCAATGCTGTTGTTGTGGACAGCTCGGAACTCTTTGACCGTGCCCGCTGCGGTATGCACGGGATGAAGGATTTCAAAAATGTCCGTATTGATGATGTTATCCTGTACGCGGCCGCGCTGGTGATAAAGTCCGGCGGTCCGCTGACAGATGTGTTTGACAAAGTAATTGCAGGCCACCGCGAACTGCTGCCGCCTGTCAAGTCCTATTCTTATGAGGACAGGCAAGGAATTTCCGCGCTGATACATACCCACAAGGTACTCCTGGGCAACCGGACTTTAATGGTCAACCACAGCATTGATGTGCCCAGCAAGAGCGACGAGGACAAATATAAGCACGACGGCAGAAGAATTTTATACCTCGCCATCGCCAATAAAATCGCCGCCATCTTCGTCGTGCGTTACACGGCGGATGAAACGCTGCTCCCGTACCTGAAAACGCTTGAAAACAACGGCGTTCAGCTGCTCGTGCGCACCTGCGACGCGAATATCACCGAAGATTTACTTTCGGACTGCTTTGAATTGCCGGTTACCAATGTCAAGGTTGTCAGCGCGACGGCAGGCAGGCTGTTTAAAAGAATCCGTGAGCAGGTAAAAGAAACAGCCCCCGCGCGCGTACTGCACAACGGCTCCACCCTGTCTCTTGTCAAGAGCATTGCCGCGGCGTTCTGTATCACTTACGGGATCAAAGCCGGCCAGATTGTGCAGAGTGTCGGCGTAGGGCTCGGGCTGCTCGGGCTGATTATTCTGACCGCGGCTTCCGCTGCGGGTTCTGCCGGCGCGCTGCAGATTGTGCTGTTCCAGGCATTCTGGGCCGCGGCTGCCGTGGCGGCCGGGTTTATCAGAAGAGTCAATTGAG
>CAYUWQ010000056.1:0-1463 GCA_964448455.1 uncultured Eubacteriales bacterium
TTCACATATTCCCCGCGGATTTCCGCTTTGGCGATGCGGTCGAGTTCTTCCAAATCGTCGCCGGCTTCGGTGACTCTTTCCGCCATTTGCTTGCGGCGTTCGAGCAGGTCGGCGTACATCATGTCGCGCTTCGGGCCGGTGAGGGGGTAAAAGAACTTGGGCACAACACCCAGCGAACTGGTGATAACCGGCACCCCGGTGCCGAGCGCGAAGATCCACCACTTCGTCGACAGCGCCTGTGTGCCGATGGTCTTGCCCTGGATATAGCCGATTCTTGCCATGATCAGGTTTTGGATGGTGCTCATGGCGATGCCCTGCAGTTTGCCGACAAGACCTTTGGCGACGCTGGTCATGGCCTCCATGCGGTAGCCGTTTTTCCACTCGCAGTAGTCCATGGCCTCATTATAGAGTTCCCGCCCGATGACATGCCGCAAGCCGTAGGTCCACATTTCGATAAATTCTTCAATCATAAAAGTCGGAATCATCACCTTGCGTTTGGTGAAATTTTGGTTGACGGAACCGATGGCGAAAACGGACAGCCAGCACATATCGGTATAAAGGTCTTCCCCGATCCAGATGGCTTTGGTGGAAAAACGCTTGCGCATGGGCCCGATTAAGGCGTAACTGATGCTTGAAACGGGGGAGGCGGGGATGCCCACAATGGTTTGCAGCGTGGCGGAACCCAGAACATCAATAAAATAATTCGACCGCCCTACGCTTACACCGAAACCGCTCAAAAAGTCTGACAGCGTAATCATCAGGATCGGGATGTTGTTGATGATGGCTTTGAAGCCTTGCAGAATACTCGGTTTTTCAATGGTCTGCTGCACGCGTTCCCGGGTGAGGAAGATGAAAAAGAAGGATGCGGCGGTGGCAATAAAACTTGTTAAAAGTCCCATGCCCACAAAAAGGTCGCGCAGTTTCCATTTAACAATGTTCATGTTGATCAGGTCGATGAAAACGCCCATCATCAGCTCCGGCAGTTTTTCGCCGATAAAACCGGACCAAAAGTTTGCCTGCGTGATCAGCCGGACACGGTCAATCGGATGGGGCGTGATGGTGGACATCAGCCCCCCTTGGGCAATGCCGGCGAAGGTACCCGCCGTTTCCATCACCACACCGAAGGTGAAGTAAAATATCAGCTTCGGCGCGTAATCCACCGCGGTGTCCGGAAAGAAAAACGGCATAAACCAGTAGAGCGAGCCAATGATGGTCAGCGGGATTTTTAAAAACAGTACATAGGGTTTGAACTTGCCCCAGCGGGTACGGGTTTTGTCCACAATGGTGCCGATGAAAATGTCGTTGATGGTGTCCCAGATACCGGTAAAAATGTTGACATAAGCGGCAATCTTAAAATCGATTTTAACAACATCCCAAATAAAACGGTTGCCGTATTTGCCGATGTTGAAACTGTTGGAAAAATCATTAAGGATAAAGGCAAAGGTTTCCTTGGTGCCGATGTA
>CAYUWQ010000056.1:1563-10808 GCA_964448455.1 uncultured Eubacteriales bacterium
CAACCGTGCTGAAGGTGTAAACACTGTCCGCTATGTTGCCGATGCGGTTCTTTCGGGCGACGATGATGTTGTTGTTCACCCGGCTGAACGCGGGGTTGACGGCGAAATACGGGTTGTCAAAATCCGCAAAATCGCTGGTGACCAGGGCGAGTTTCGGAAACCTGGCTTTCCAAAGATCTGTTTGATAGGGGGAGTCAAACAGCCCCTTCCACATGCCGGCGTTCAGGTCGTTGACATGCCCGCGGAACCAGCCGTTATTGACCACACCGTCGCGCGCGCGGTCATCGTAATGGATCGGTACACCGGCATTGATGATGAGGTTGTTGTAAACATTGAGTTCGCGTCCCCCGCCAAGCTGGAACCCGCACTGCGGGATATTGACCAGAATGTTGCCGTACGCCGTCTGGCCGGACTGCGCGTCGTCAAAATAGATGCCGTTTGGCTGAAACTCCCCGGAGCCGATGTTGTAAATCGCGTTGTACCGCAGCACATTGCCGTAAGCGGTCAAATCACGCCCGCTGTAAATCGCCCCGGCGTCGCTGGACTGCTTGACCACATCATAGATGCGGTTATATTCCATCAGATGGTCATTGCCGCCGTAGGTGACGGCCATGTGCGGCGCTTCGTGAATTTCGTTGTGTGAGCAGATGTTCCCCACCCCGTTGAGCCTGACACCGGCCGAATAGGTTTTATAAATCTCGCCATAATGGTGGATATGGTTATTGTCCGCAATGTTATTGCCCGGCGTCAGGGTAACCCGGTCCCCGCCGCTCAGGGAGATGCCGCCCTTGCCCATGCTCATGACCTCATTGCCGATGGCCTTGTTGTTGGTTCCGTTAATAATAATCCCGGAACCCGCGCAGTTGGAAACCACACAGTCCTCCACCACACAGTCATTGCCCGTGATGCTCACGGCATCTGCCCGGGTGCCTTTGATGTTGAAGCCCTTAAAGAGGATGTGTCCGGCATTGTTGACATTGATGATGTTCGCGGTCGAAATCGACAAATTGATGTCCGCTTCGTCCATACCGGCGGGCGGATAGAGATAAAGCAATCCGTTTGCCCGGTCAAGATACCATTCTCCGGGCGCGTCGAGTTCTTCCAGCACATTATAAAAATAGTAGATGGCGTCCTTTTTAAACGCGTATTGGCTGCCGTACAGAGTGGTCAGCGTGCTGTTTTTGGTGTCTGCCGCTTTAACGGGGGTGGAAGAGTCCGCCCAATCCCAAAAGAAAAAGCCATACAGCCACACATCGTCCAGCGTCTGCCAGGTTTTAATTTTTTTGTTGGTCGCATAATCGGTCTTAAAGGTGCCGCCCCGCGGATTGCGTAAATCCGCCCAGCCTTCAATATAGTTTTGCGGGGGGAACTCGCCGTATTCGCCCATGTCAATAATGTCGCCGGTCTTGAGATACTCATCGCCATTCGGATAGCGGGCGAGGGTCATGCGGGCATCATTGAAGAACAGTTCGCACTGGTTCGGGCCGGAGACATCGCCGTCATATTTGTACGCGATATTGAACGCGCCGATGGCGTACAGTTTGCCCCAGTCGGCAGCGGTCAGCGAGTAAGTGTTGAGGTCAACCTGCACAACATTTTTCCTTGCCCGTGCCGTGAGACGGTCCTTCGCACTGCCGCTCACGGGCGCGAAATCCGCGCTTTTGAGCGTAGTGCCGCCGTTGAGTGTGACCGCCCCGTCGCCGTAAGCGCGGTAGGTGACGGGTTTGCCGGGTTCGCCGGAATCCCTCGCGTCAAAAACAAGGGAGGAAACGGTGTATTCGCCCGCCTTGACGCACACGGCAATACCGCCCGCCGGCAGACCTGAGGCCGCTTTGACTTGACGGATTTTATCCCGCGCGGCCCCAATCGTTGCGAAGGGGTGTTCAAAACTTCCGTCGTTTGTATCGCTCCCGTCTACAGCCACATAATAGTCCCCCGCTGTCGGTACGGTTGTTTTTACCGCGGGGACGCTCAGATTTACGGGGATGGGCGCGCCGTCCCCGTTAACAAGTGTGTAGAGCGGCAAGCCCGTATTCGCTATAATCAATGCCATCACCGCCGATACCAAAAATTTGACTGCGGAAAAGAAACGCGTGCTCATAAAGACCCCTCATTTCAAGTATTATACCGGCGCGGACAACGGAAAAACCGCTGTCAGTACCGGCCGATTTTTTCAAACGGAATCTGTTCAAAGCTGTCGAGTTCGGCGAGCACCGGGGCGTTACCGCGCAGATGGTAGTTGCCGCCGCGGAAATTGACAAAGCCCGGGTTTTGAACAATCAGGTAAGCCGGGTTGTTTTCAACCAGGCTGAAGGTGTATACGGAAGCGTTGATTTTGCCGATATTGCCGCTGCGGTCGACGGTGATGTTATTTTTCACCACACTGAAGGCGGGGTTGACAGCAAAATAGGGGTTGTCGACATCGTCAAAGTCGCTCGTGACCTGCGCGAGGCGCGGATATTTGGCCGTCCATATTTCCGTTTTATACGGGGAGTCGAACAGCCATTTCCACATCCCGCCGTTCAGGTTCCCCACATGCCCCTTGAACCAGCCGCCGCTGACAATGCCTTCCCGCGCGCGGTCGTCATACCGGATGGGGGTGTCGGCGTTGATGATAATGTTGTTGTATATGTTGAGTTCCCGCCCGCCCCCGAGCATAAAACCGTTTTTCGGGATGTTGACCAGAATATTGCCGTAAGCGGTTTGCCCCGCCATGGCGTCGTCAAAATAGATGCCGTCCGGGCGGAACTTGCCCGAACCGAGGTTGTAAACCGCGTTGTAACGCAGCACATTGCCCCATGCGGTAAAATCGCCCCCGCAGTAGATGGCGCCCGCATCGCTTGACTGCTGCACCACATCGTAGATACGGTTGTACTCAAACAGGTGGTCGTTGCCCGCGTAATGGATGGCGGCGTGCGGCGCGTCATGAATCTCGTTGTGCGAACAGATGTTGCCCGTGCCCAGCACAGCCACGCCCGGCTGATAGGTTTTATAGATTTCCCCAAAGTGGTGGATATGGTTGTTGTCCGCGATGTTGTTGCCGGGCGTTAAAGTAATCCGGTCCCCGCCGTTGAGGTGAATGCCGCCTTTGCCCATGCTCCTTATTTCATTGCCGGCTGCCTTGTTGTTAGTTCCGTTGATAATAATGCCGGAGCCCGCGCAGTTGAAAATCACGCAGTCCTCCACCGCGCAGTCATCACCCGTGATTTTTACCGCGTCGGAGCGGGTGCCTTTGATTTGAATCCCAATCAGGCGGATATGCGCGGCAGCATCAATGGTGATGATGTTTTGCGTTGATATCGACAGGTTGATGTCCGCGGCGGCCATGTCTTCCGGCGGATAGAGGTACAGCAGCCCGCTTGTCCGGTCCAAATACCATTCGCCCGGCGTGTCGAGTTCTTCCAGCGCGTTGAAGAAAAAGTACGGCGCGTCCTTTTTAAATCCGCTGGAACTGGCGTAAAGGGTCGTCAGTGTACTTTGCTTGGTATCGACAGATTTTATGGGTGTTGACATGTCCGCCCAGTCCCAGTAAAAATAGCCGTACAGCCAGACATCCTCGAGCGTCTGCCAGTTTTTGATTTTTTGATTGGTGATAAAATCGGTTTTGAAGGTGCCGCCGCGCGGGTTGCGCAGGGTGCCCCAGTCCGGGTTGTAGGTCTGCGGGGGATACTCCGCGTAATCGCCCAAATCAACAATATCGCCCGTTTTCAGGTATTTATCACCGTTCGGCCAGCGCGCCAAAGTCATACGCTCATCGTTAAAAAACAACTCACAGCGGTTAGGGCCGACGGTGTCGCCGTCATATTTAGCGGCGGTGTTGAACGCGCCGACGGCATAAATTTTGCCCCAATCGGCCGCGGTCAGACCATAGCGGGTTAACTCAACTTGAACAACCTTTTTCCTGACCCGTGCCGTTAGCCGGTCTTTCGCGCTGCCGCTCACAAGCTCAAAATCCGCGCTTTTTAGCGTAGTGCCGCCGTTGAGCGTGACCGCGCCGTCACCATACGCGCGGTAGGTGACGGGCTTGCCCGACTCCCCTGAGTCCTGGTGGTCAAAAATGAGGCTGCCGACGGCGTATTCGCCGGCTTTGAGGCAAACGGTGATGCCGCCCGCCGGCAAACCGGCGGACGCCTTGATTTGACGGATTGTATCGCGCGCCGCCTCAATCGTCGCGAACGGCCGGTCAAAACTGCCGTCATTCGTGTCGCTGCCGTCCGGCGCGACATAAAAGTCCCCCGGGGTGAGCGTAGCTGTCTTTGCCTGCGGGACACTCAGATTAACGGGGACAGGCGCGGTGTTGAAAATAAAAGTGTAAACAGGCAGTCCGGCGTTCGCCAGGAAAAAAGCGAGCGCGGCGGACACCAGCAGCTTAACGGCAGACCAAAAACGGATACTCAAACGAAACCCCCGTTTCATTTAAAGTGCGCATTGTTTCGCATTTACTATAAAACAATGGCGTGTCCCTGTCAATAAAAAACGGAGACCCGGCAAAAGCCGAATCTCCGTTGAATGACCGGAAAGGTTTTGTACCCGCAATTGCCCGTTATTCTTCCGGGGTATCGTTGATACAGGGCTGGGTGTCCCAATAATTGTCGCACCCGTAATGATTGTTGAGGCATTCTTCATATGCCCGGTTGAGTTCTTCTTCGTCTTTGTATTCCGGGGCGGTTTTGATTTTTTCCGACGGTACATTGACATAAATCTTAAAGTCTTCCTTGCCGACGCGGTCAATCCACGACGGAGAGATGAGCACATAGGGGCTCGGCCACCAACTGATGGTGTCGACAATAATGTAGCGGATAGCCCAGCATTCTTCATCGATTACAAAATCAACGACATGACCGAATTCTTCATCCGGCGCGCTGATTTTGCGTCCCTCCACATCGTAGGTGCTGCGCAGGCCGGGCGCCAGGTCCCTGTCCCCCACAACGGCCGCTTTGTACGCGGCGCTGTTTTGGATGATGGCCGGGCTCGCGCCCCACATATAAGGGCCGTTCCAGTAGTTTGGCCAACCGTAGTAATTGTGGTAGGTTGTCTCAAAATCCCGGGTGATCGGCAAGTTTTTATACAGGGAAGGGCTTGCTTCGATTTGACTGACGGTCAGCGATGTGGCTATATGCTTGCTTTCTTTATCAATGGTGAGCAGCGCCCGGGGAGATATGAGTACCTGCCTGTCCATGAGCCAGTTCCCGGTTTCCGCCACCAGGTAACGGATGGTAAAGTGCTGTTCATCAAAGATAAACTCCTTGACTTCTCCGATTTCTCCATCGGTGCATTTGAGTTTGAAACCTTTGAGCGATTTGGCTTTGATTAACACAACAATCATCCTTTCTTGTTCAAAGATGCACGGCGTTTTAAAGTCGACTCGTGTTCATAACGGACTCCCTTGGCAAAATAACCTTACAATAATACATCCGGTTTGTCAAGAACCGTAAACCTGCCGGTTGCAAAAAAACGGCAGCCTATTTGGTGTAGTTGTCAAAATACCCCTGCACCAGCACAATCGGTGTGCCCTTGTCTCCGCTGCCGGAGGTTAAATCGCACAGCGAACCGATGAGGTCGGTCAGCCTGCGGGGCGTGGTGCCCTGGGAGGACATCTGTCCGACCAAGTCGTTTTCTTTATTGATGATATAGGTGGAGATGGCCGCTTTGAGTTCGTCACCGTTCAGGTGGGCAAAGTCATTGTCTGCCAGATATTTCAGTTTGACCTCGTTGGGCTGGCCTTCAAGCCCCTTGGTGTAAGCGGGGGACACGACCGGGTCCGCGAGTTCCCAAATTTTGCCGACCGGGTCTTTAAACGCGCCGTCGCCGTAGACCATGACTTCAATATTTTTCCCTGTGGCTGCCAGCAGGTTCGCGGCGATTTTATCGACGACCGCTTGCGCATCACGCGGGAAGAGTTTGATTTTTGTTTCGGTCGCTTTGTTGCTGCCGAGCAGACCGTAGTTTTCGTTATAACCGCTGCCGTCCCGGGGCGCGTTGAGTATCTCATCAAGCCCGAGCACTTTTTCCGCGCCCGCTGCCAAAAGAAGGCGCTTGGTGCGCGCCCTGGTATGAATGTCGCAATTCAGAACATTTTTTGTTTTGGTCAGTATCGCTCTGCAGTCGTTGGCGAGCATGATTTCCACATCGCAGCCCTCGCCGAGGATCAGGTTTTTATAATACTCGATATAGTCCACACCCGTAAAGGTGTGTTTGTTCATTCCGAAAAGGTCCCTGTAACGCTCCTCAGACAACACATCCGTCCAGGGGTTGATGCCTTTTTCATCCAGCGCGTCCAGGGATACGAGGTGGTTGCCCACTTCGTCCGCGGGATAACTGAGCATCAGCACGATTTTTCGCGCGCCTTTGGCGATGCCTTTGAGGCAGATGGCGAACCGGTTGCGGCTCAAAATCGGGAAAATCACGCCGATGGTGCCGGCACCGAACTTTTCTTTCACATCACTTGCCACCTGGTCGATGGTCGCGTAGTTGCCCTGCGCCCGGGCCACAACGGCTTCGGTCACGGCAACAACATCCCGGTCACCCAAAGCGAACCCCTCGTTTTCAGCTGCGGCGAGGACGCTGGCTACCACAATTTCCGCAATGTCATCACCTTCCCGGATAATGGGCGCTCGTATGCCCCTTGATACCGTACCGACAAGTCTTTCCAAATCTCATCACTCTTTCGTTGTATTTGTCTGCCGCCGAAAAGTATACCACAACGGCGGGGCTGAAATAAAGTACTATAATCTGTTTTTTCGCCGAAAAACAGGACAGGCTGCTGTGCCGGCAAAGAGGATGCCAACGGTGAACAGCACCGGCACGGCACCGGTGGCTGCCGAGCCGGTTTTCGGGATGTCCGGCACTGCCGTGGTATCGGGTGCCGCCGGTTCGTACAGAGCGACATTTATACCGGTTAGCGCGGTGAACGATTTTGTGCGCATTTTTATATAGCACAGGTCTTTGACGCATTCGCGCAGCGCTGTGCCGAAGCCGGCCGGGTCGCGGCAGTAAGCAGCCTTCATCGACGCGAGGGCGGAAGGTGCCTGCAGAAACCAAAGACCGGACAAAATGGCGTCGTTGCGCCCGTACACCGCCAGCGCGGGGTTCATATAACCGGTGCCGGTAAAGTTGAAGGAAAAATCCGAAATCACAAAGCCCTTAAAGCCCCACTCGACTCGCAGCAGGTCGACTAAAAGGGCGCTGCTCGCGCCGCACCACTGCGTGCCGATGCGGTTAAAGCCGGACATCATCCCCAGCGCGCCGCCTTGTTTGACAGCAAGCTCAAACGGCTTGAAGTAAATCTCCCGCAGTGCCTGCTCGTTCGTCCAGGTGAACAAGCCTGTCCGGTTCGTTTCCTGGTCGTTCACCGCGAAATGCTTGACGGTAACCAGCAGTTTTTTTGATTGCGCGCCTTTGACCACCGCCGCGCAGATTCTGCCGGAGAGCAGCGGGTCTTCGGAATAATACTCAAAGTTGCGGCCGCCCCGCGGGTTGCGGTGGATGTTCGCGCCGGGCGCGTACCAGATGTCCGTGCCGATGTCTTCTGCCTCAAGTCCGACGGATTCACCGAACTTTTCGGCCAGGGTGTCATTCCAGGTACACGCGAGTACAGCCGCCGCCGGATACGCGACACCGGATTTGCTGTACAATACGCCGCCTTTTCCTTTCACGGCGGCCGGGCCGTCGTTGTCAGCGGTCTGCGGGATACCCAGGCGTTCCACCCCGGCTGTTTTGTAGCCGGAGTTGGCGACCATGTTAATCATTTCATCGAGCGTCAGCTGGTTGAGAAACGCGTCCCAAAGCGTATCATCCCGCGCGACATCGGCAAGTTGGATTGCACCGCTTTCGTACTTAACGCCGGTGGCGGGAACTGCGCCCGCTGTTAAAGGCGCGGGCAAATCATCGGCACCGCGCACGGCATCCGGCGCGGCCGCGCCTGCCGGCGATACGGGATAGGTGCCCGCTGCATCCGCGCGGGAAAAATAAGTCAAACCGCCCCGCGCGCTGTCGAACAAATTACCAAGCGGTGCGCCGGTCACATCGTCGGTTTTATATACCTTTTTATTACCGACGGTGTACGAGAAAGTGTCCGTAAAATCCCGGACGGTGGTGCCCACGCGGATACTGTACTTGCCGCTGTCGAGCACCCAGGCGCCTTCGTCGCAGTCGTCATAGGAAGCCATGTCCCGGGTGTTGAAACGCACGGTCACGGTGTCGGACCTGCCGGGCTGAATCAGGGTTGTTTTGGCATAACCGCCGAGCACAATTTCGCTTTTTTCAATACCGCCGGGGGTATAGGGCGGGGAGTAGTACATTTGCACAACATCCTTGCCCGCCTTGCTGCCGGTGTTTGTTACCTTGACTGTGACACTGACACTGTCCGCGCCGGCGGCGAAATCGAGCGTCTGCCATTTAAAAGTAGTATAGGATAGACCGTAGCCGAACGGGTACTGCACCTTCTCCGGCGCAAAGGTTTCAAAATAGCGGTAACCGATATAGATGCCTTCCTCGTAATCCACAAACTTCGCCGGAGAAACCCCGCCGCCTTTGTAGCGGTAATCCCCGAAGTTTTCGTTGGACGGGTGGTCACCTGTTCGATAAGCCGCGGTGTCGGCCAGTTTGCCGGACGGGTTGATGGTACCCTTGAGCATTTTGCCCACGCTCTCAAAACCGGCCTCGCCCGGAATCCCTATCAGCGCCGCCGCTTTGATGGTTTCATACTTGTCCAGCCAGCCCGTTTCCATGATGTTCGCGGTGTTGAACAGGATGATGACCTCAGTGAACGAGGCGGTGACCAGTTCGACCAGCGCTTTTTCCTCCGCGGTCAGTTGCAGATCCTCTTGCGAAAAATCCGCGGACTCGGTGCCGGCACGGCTGATCATAATCACTGCGGTGCCGGAATATGCCTTGGCCCGTGCAATCGCCTGAGCGCTCAGCTTGCTCACGGGCATTTCCGGTACGGTGGTACCCATCATCACATATTGAATGCCGTTGTTGATAACAGAAGAGTTTGTTGCCGGCATCGCCCGGAACTTGTACCACTGCCGGTAAATGTCCTCGATCTCCGTATTGCAGGAAATGCCCGCGATGTCCAGCGACTCATAAAAGTCAATCGGGTCAAGGGTTGTCACCGCGCCGGAACCGGTGCCGCCGTAAAACGGGGCGATGGAACCCGTGCCGAACACATTTATTTTTTTGTTGTTCAGCGGCAAAACGCTGCCCTCGTTTTTCAGCAAAACGATGCCTTCCGCCTCAATTTC
>CAYUWQ010000057.1:0-10737 GCA_964448455.1 uncultured Eubacteriales bacterium
AACGCGCTGAGCAGGCTCGGTATGTTTTTCGACTGCGGCGCGCAGGTCAATAAAAAGGCAATCTGCGGCAGGGATGAAGACTGGGTGAAGAAGTCCGCCGAAAAATTCGGTTGGGAAGGGTATGAAACCGAATGGGAAAAACTGGTTGTCCGCGGCGACATTGATGTCATCGACATCACCGCGCCGTCGAACGCGCACAAGGCCATCGCCATTGCCGCCGCGGAAAACGGCAAGCATATTTTTTGCGAAAAACCCCTGGCGCTGACTTTAGCGGACGCGCGCGAAATGCTGGAAGCTGTCCGCAAAAACGGCGTCAAGCATCAAATCGGTTTTAACTACCGTTTCGCCCCTGCCGTGCAGCTGATGAAAAATATGATAGACGCCGGTAAAATCGGCACCATCCGCCATGTGCGCGCGTCCTATCTGCAGGACTTTATCATTGACCCGGCGTTTCCGCTGATTTGGCGGCTCAGGAAAGAAGTTTGCGGCTCGGGCTCGCTCGGCGACCTCGGCGCGCATTTCATCGACCTCGCCCGCTTCCTCGCCGGCGACTTCAAAAGCGTAATGGGCATGCAAAAAACCTTTATCAAATCCCGCCCGATGGTGGAAAACATGATCGGTCTTTCTGCAAGCGCCAATGATAACGCGCCGCGCGGTGAGGTGGATGTGGACGACGGCACGGTTTTTATTGCCGAGTTTGAAAACGGAGCCTTGGGTGTTTTTGAAGCCACAAGGTTCGCCCAAGGGCACAAAAACGATTTATCCATTGAGATTAACGGCGACAAGGGCAGTTTGAAATTTGTGTTTGAGCGCATGAACGAACTCCAGTACTTCAGCGCGGATGATGAAGCCGGTTTGCAGGGCTTCCGCCTGATTCAGGCGAGTGAAGGCATTCACCCGTATATGAGCGCCTGGTGGCCGGCGGGGCATGTCATCGGGTATGAGCACACCTTTGTGCATGAGATGTACGAATTCTTCAAAGCGGTTGCGGGAGGAAAAGGCACTTCGCCGGACTTTTCAGACGGTGTCAAATGTTCGCAGGTGATTGAAGCGGTCGAGCTTGCATCGCAGCGGCGCGCGGCTGTGGATATTAACAGTTTGTAAAATCCGCCCACAAAAGTGGTGGCGGACTTCATTATAGGTATATACTAATCTAATCAACATAAGAGATTTAGATCTTATCCGTTTCGGGATAGACTGATTGGGGGTAACTCATGTGAAAAAAACAATGGCAGTTGTTTTTGTTTTAACACTTATGGTTTCTATTATAGCTGCTGCGCAGTCACTGACGGCGATAGCGGCACCCGGCGATGCGAGCGCACTTTCGGCAGAGGTAAAACTGTATGCCGGCAGATATGACACCTCAACAAAAGTGTTTACACCGCTAAAGGCAGGGGAAATGATCAAACAAGGTGAAGATATCGCGGTTCGCATCGCGCCCAAAACCGACTATCTGGTTGGTGCTTCCAGATATGTAGTGATGTTTGACAAGGCGTTCTTTACGATTGTTGGAGGCGCTAATTCGGCATTCACTGTAAACAGCGATAAAAACAATATCGATCTGGACAGCCGCGCAACGCTTCCGGGCTATTCGGGAAACTATTATTATGATTTTGCCTGCACCGGGTTTGCCGGGACAACTTCGGCAAATATAAATTGGCCTGCAAAATTCTTGCCAACGGATAAAGAAAAGTATCAAGCCGTTGCTGTCGGTACACAAGCAAGCAGCAACGCAATTAACGGCGGATATCCGGAAATATTAGCGGGCAATTGGCTGTTCCAGTTCAGGTTAAAAGCGACTCAGGATATCAATGCCGACGCTGCTCAAATTTGGATGGATTCAAGTTGGTTCAGGTCAAACAGCAATACCGGTGCGGAATGCTATATTGCGAAGTGCCTTGAAGGCCAACTTGCTTCAAGTGCAGGAAACAACTACAACTTTAACTATAATTTCACCGGTGCGAATATCAGGCTGGCACTGACCGTCAATCAGGTTATACCGACAACTGCTCCAACAACCAATCCGCCGTCAACATCTGACGCAACCACAAAGCCCGGCATGACTACCACCTCAACCGCCGGGCAAACAACAAAGCCCGGTGACATGGCTGCTTCAACAGATATGACGCAATCAACCGCGGCACCCGCAACAACCGCTGAACCTGTAAAGGTCCCTCAGCAAGATCTTGACGCGGCAGTAGACAAAGCAGGCATAAAAGACTGGGACGGAAATATGGCGAACCTGACACCCGAGCAGAAGGAGGCAGTCCAAGGTTATCTGGAGGAGAACGGGAAAGATGTCGAAGCCCGGGATGACGGATTTTATTATGTGGAAACAACCGTGCCCGGCGACACTGCGACCAATGCGGACGGTTCGCCGCTTGCAACAGACAGTTCAGCGGATGGCGGCGTTACCCGTTCGCAGAAGATCATTATAATTATTGCAGCTGTCACCGCGGTCTTTGGGACTGCGGCTATTTCGGTAATACTCGCCAGAAAGAAAAAATAATGTTTTACCATGTCATAAGAAAAAGATAACAGGCGCCGGCTGTAACCAATGCAGCCGGCTTCACTTTTTTTACTCGGTACGGATTTGCGAATTGCCGGATGCAATGATATAATGAAAAAGAAAACTTGGATAGATAGTATGGGGAGGTCAACGGTATGTGCGACACCATCGGCATCAGCCCGGACAGAGAGGACGGCACTGCCCGGTTTGCGAAAAACAGCGACCGCAGCCCTAACGAACCGCAGGTGATTGAATTCATCCCGGCGGCAAAACACAGCGAACAGAATCTCAAAGCAACTTATATTGATGTGGAGCAGGCACCCGAAACCAGGGCACTCCTGCTTTCGCGCCCTGTTTGGATGTGGGGCGGTGAGATGGGTGTGAATGACTGCGGCGTGGCCATCGGCAACGAAGCGGTGTTTACCAAAGGCAAATACGGCGCCGAGGCACTCACCGGCATGGACATGCTGCGGCTGGCGCTCGAACGCGCTCAGAACGCAAAGCAGGCATTGGACACCATTATCGCGCTGCTGGAGCGTTACGGGCAGGGCGGCAACTGCGGGTTTGACCACAAGTTTGAGTATAACAACGCTTTTTTAATCATTGACAAAGACGACCTTTTTGTGCTGGACACCTTCGGCAAACAATGGGCTTATAAAAAGCACCCCAGGGCGAGCATATCGAACTGCCTGAGTATCGGCGCTGACGCCGACGATTACGGCGGCGAAAGCTGCGATTTTAAAGCGAAACATAAGGACCCGCTGTTTACGCACTTTTCCGGTGCTGAAAAGAGGCAGGCGCGCACCGCTTCGCTCCTGGATCCGGCTACGGACGCGCTCGGACTCATGCGTTCACTGCGGCAGCACAGTGAAAAGGTTAAAAATCCCTTCGCACAGGGGTCTGTGGATAGCGTGTGCATGCACGCGGGCGGCCTTGTGGGGGACCACACCACGCAAAGCATGATTGCCGGCATCAGCGGTACGGCCGCGCCGGTGTTATGGGTTACGGGCGGCTCCACACCGTGTATCAGCTTGTTTAAACCATACCTTTTCGGCAACAAACCCTGCGCGCCCGTTTTTACTGCTGGAGATAAACGGGCGGAAGATTACTGGCTGTCTCATGAGCGTTTTGTCCGCAAGCTTATCGGCACGGTAGTGCCGGCGGAATACTATGCCGAGCGGGACGCGTTGGAATTGGGTTTTGCCACCGAGGCAACCGTCAACGCCCATAACGCGCCGGCCATGGCAGAGCTTTCCCTTTACGCGCTGCACAAAGAACAGCAATTTTATGCGAAGTGGGAAGAACAGATAAAACCCGGCAATCTCGGCAGCCGCCGTTACCTCGGCTATTGGACAAAAAAGAATGCCTTGCTTGGCAAAGGCAGATAGCGGGAGTGTTGTTTGGTATGTATTTGATCAGCGCATGCCTGGCGGGCATAGACTGCAGATATGACGGCAAAAATTGCGGACAAAAGGTATTTGCCGATTTAATTAAATGGGGGCAGGCGTTACCGGTATGCCCGGAACAATTGGGCGGGCTGCCTGTGCCGAGGGCTTGCTGTGAAATTACTGTTTCGGGAAACGGCGATAAAAAAGTGACAGGGCAGGATGGCCGGGATTATACGGCGGAGTTTATAAAAGGCGCCGAAAAAACCCTTGCAATCGCTAAAGAAAAGGGGATAACAAAAGCAATTTTAAAATCCAACAGCCCCTCCTGCGGGTGCGGCTTTATTTATGACGGCACCTTTACGGGTAAACTGGCTGAAGGCAACGGACTGACAACGGAACTGCTGATGAAAAATGGAATTAAGGTAATTAGCGAAAAAGAGGTAACCCCATAAAGGTTACCTCTTTTCCATATTACAGCCGGTCATAGCTGCCAAACAAACGGCATTACCATATGCGCCGGCTCCGGCGAGTTTTTCGCCAACGCCTCCAGCTCCGGCATGGCATCTTTCAGCGCCGCCCAATACTCGGGCGCCAGGTACCAGGTGCCGCCCATCAAAAAGATGTTGCGGAGGCCCAGCTTAATCTCCAGCCTCATTTTTTCAATCCAGTTTGACGGCGTCAAAGCAAACTTCGGGTAAACGGTTGATTCGCTGTAACAAATGCTTGTGTCACCCGCCAAAGCAAGGTGGGTACTGATGCTTGCCGTTAAGGAGTCCTGTGCGTCTGTATGTTCAAAGGCTTTGTCGTCAAAATGCCCCTCGCCCACGCGGATAAGCGTACCCGGGACTTCGGCGCGGATTCTTTTAATATCAATGCCATGCTTGCGGTCGCCGTTGTGCATCACCATTATGCCGCTAGTGATGCCGGGCACGGTGACCTCTTTGAGGTACTGGATAATCTTATCGCAGCTGTAATCCATCCATGCTTCAACAACCGCTTTTTCCGCACTGGTTTGCTCCGGTTTTTTTATAACCTCTTTTAACGCTTCCCTGCTGAAACCGGTGCCGGCGGTTTTATTAAATTCGGCGATGCAGCCGTCACAATAGCAGCCCTGCACTTGTTTGCCCCAATGCGCCAGCCTTAAATCGTCATCGTAAAAGATTTTTGTTATCCCAAGTTCGCGGATGGACATCGCGACCTTTTTGGTGTCCTCAATAACTCTGTCTGTCAGGCACGCGCAGCAAGATTGGCGGGCGCCGTTGATGTCCACGCGGTTTTGCCAGCCTTCGCCGATGGATAAATCAACCGAATTGTCGGTCGGGTCAAAGGCGTTGCCGCCGTGCCCCAGCGGCACATTGATTGCCTGCACTTCAAAGCCATGGTCTTCCAGGACTTTTTTGGCCGCGCGCATTTCCTCAAATGTGGATGCAAAATGGCCGTAAAAATAGCAGAACAGCCACAGCACATCCACCCCGGCTTCTTTCATTTCCGCCAGCATCCGTTCAATGTCCGGGTCGTGTAAAACCGTTTTGGCTCCGATGCTGTAATTGATGTTCAAAGCTTTCATCCAATGCCCCCCTTTGTATTGGTTTCTTTCTGTAAAACGATTAACTTTATTGACGCAGTACCAAAAACATGATAGCATATATTTGGTAATATTTGAAGAATCCGTGTTGTTTTATTCTACAGTTGGAGGATTCGTATGATTAAGCAGCGCAGCCTTGCAAAACTGATTGTTCTGTCTTTTCTTACCTGCGGCATTTACGGGTTCTTTTTTTGGTGGGGATACATCAGGGACATTAACAATGCCTGTGTATGCGACGGTAAAAAAAGCCCGAATTATCTGGTTGTATTGCTGCTTTCCGGTTTGACCTGCGGGCTGTACTATTTGATTTGGCTTTACAGGCAGGGCGAACGGTTGAAGACCATGGCGCCGGCATACGGGCTGGATTTTAAAGAAGGCGGCGGCAATGTTTTGGTATATCAGCTGCTGGGTTCATTTTTAATCAGCGTTGCCTCCTCCGTGAGTAATTTAGCCTTTGTGGCAAGCGGCCAATACACCGTTTCGTTTGCCGGTTATAACGACGCCGCGCTGCGGGAAACACTCTCCGCCTTAAATATCGCGCCTGACGCGGCACTGATGATTGCGTTCTGCGGCATGGTGATCTTTCTGCTCGGCGTTGTGCTGGTGCTCAGCGGGCTTGGCATACTTATTAAAAACTTGAATGCTGTCGGCCGGGTGTATAACGAAAGGTGCGCTTAACAGCGAACCCCGCGCTTATTAAAACTGGAAAAACGATGAAATGAGAGCGCTTGTGCACTACGCACAGGCGCTCTTTTCAGTTCCGGGAATCAGGACATATCGGACAGGATAACCAGCAAAATGCCGTCTTTGACTTCAATCGTAGCCGTTTCATCCGTAAACTCGTTGCTGACCCCGACCGGGAAGGTGTTTGTCAGCGTCGCATTGTGAAGGGGATATTTAAGCCCGGAAAGCGTTACACCGGTTGACTTTTCCGTATACGAAAAAACGGAAACCGAACAATTATCCTTTTTATTCAAAAGGAATTTTCCGTTCTTAACAGTATAAATCACATTGGCGCTGTCCCGCATTTCGCAAATTCCGCCCTGTTCCGCGATATACGCGCAGGCAGCGATGTTTGCCGTCTGATGGTCCAGCCGCCCGCCCAAAACGCCCAGCAGCAGGAAATTCTTATAGCCAAGCGCCAGCGCGTGCTTCACGGCAAGAAAAGAGTCGGTATCGTCCTTTATTGCAGGCGAGCGGACGGTTTTGATACGATCGTCCGGTAAAAAATCAAGCGAGTCAAAATCGCCGATGATCAAATCGGGCTTGATCCCGGCAGACAAGGCGTGCCGGTAACCGCTGTCGGCAGCGATGATATAATCGCCCGCATTAGGCGAAAAGCCTGTAAAACCGGGCGCTCCGGCGATGATAACGCATCTGTCTTTAAGCATGAATCTCTCCAATTCTGTATCACTTGTATAAAATGTGCAGTATCAAGCGTTTACATGTAAAGCATTACTGCCTTACATTCAATCAATGCTCGAATGACCCGGTTAATCAACTAAATGAACAGCGCAATTGTAACATTATCGGCATGGGATGTCAATTACACCGAACGCACAGAAAATTATCGTGATTGACTAAAAAAACGCAAAAAAAATGTTTACTTTCTACAAAAACCTTGTTATAATACTGGTAATTTAATCCAAACGCGTTGGCTGATTCAGCCGGTTTGCGCTGTTGGATATTTTCTTATCTTTATATTTGGGGGAAATTGTATGCAAAAAATCACGCTCCTGGCACCCGCCGGCGCACTGGTAGCATTGCTATTCGCCGCGATACTTGCAATGAGGGTTTTAAAAACACCGCAAGGCAACGATTTAATGATTAAGATTTCAATGGCAATCCGCAAGGGTGCGAACGCGTACTTAAAAATTCAATACCGCGGGGTCGCGATGTTTTTCGGGGGGATGTTTATCATCCTCATTATTTTGGCCGCTTTCGGCTTTTTAACGCCGTTTGTTCCCTTCGCTTTTTTAACGGGCGGATTTTTCTCCGGCCTTTCCGGGTTTGTAGGCATGAAAATAGCGACAGCTGCGAACGCCCGAACAGCAAACGCTGCCATGGGCAGCTTGAACGCCGGGCTAAAAGTCGCGTTTTCTTCCGGCGCGGTGATGGGTTTTGTCGTGGTCGGTCTTGGCCTTTTGGATATTTCCGTGTGGTTCTATTTTTTGAACTACTGGTACACTTCCGTGAAGGAAATTGCCGACGAGGCGCTTCGTATCCAGGCAATCACCTCCGCTATGCTGACCTTCGGTATGGGCGCGTCTTCTATGGCGCTGTTTGCCCGTGTGGGCGGCGGTATCTTCACCAAGGCGGCCGATGTCGGCGCGGACCTGGTCGGCAAGGTGGAGGCCGGTATTCCGGAAGATGACCCGCGCAACCCGGCCGTTATTGCGGACAATGTGGGCGATAATGTCGGTGATGTGGCAGGTATGGGCGCGGACCTCTATGAATCTTATGTCGGTTCCATCGTTTCCACCGGAGCCCTGGCTGTTGCCGCCGGGTTCGGCTTCCGGGGTGTTACTATTCCGATGGTCATGGCGGCTATCGGCATCCTCGCTTCCATACTCGGCACTTTCTTTGTGAAGACAAAAGAAAGCGCGGACCAAAAGCATCTTCTGTCCGCGCTCAGACGCGGGGTATGGATCAGCGCATTTGTTATTGCCGTTGCCGCCTTCCCGCTGGTTTACTATATGCTTGGTAAAGAAAATATCGGTGTATACGGCGCGGTCTTATCCGGCTTGATGGCGGGCATCCTGATAGGATACTTTACGGAGTATTATACCTCTGACACCTACAAACCGACCAAAAATCTGGCGAAAGCATCGCAAACGGGTCCGGCGACCATCATTATCGGCGGGTTGTCGCTTGGTATGCTCTCAACTGTTTTTCCGGTTATTGTGGTATGCATATCGATTTATGTGAGTTTCCATGTTTCCGGCGGAGGCGCTGATTTTGACGCGGGACTGTTCGGTATCGGTCTTTCCGCTGTGGGGATGCTGTCCACGCTTGGTATCACCCTCGCGACAGACGCGTACGGACCGGTGGCGGACAACGCCGGCGGTATTGCCGAAATGGCTCATCTTGATAAAGAGGTCAGGACACGCACCGATGCGCTGGATTCCTTGGGCAATACGACCGCCGCGACCGGCAAAGGCTTTGCCATCGGTTCCGCGGCGCTGACAGCGCTTGCCTTAATAGCCTCTTATGTGGACCAAATCAAAATCATCAAACCCGGTTTTGTGTTTAATCTGAATATCACCAACCCGAATGTTTTAATCGGCTTGTTTGTCGGCGGTATGCTGCCTTTCCTGTTTTCATCCCTGACCATGAGCGCCGTCGGGCGCGCTGCCATGAGCATTGTGTTTGAGGTCAGGCGGCAGTTTAAAGAAATTACAGGGTTGATGGAAGGAACCGCGGAGCCGGATTACGGCAAATGTGTGGCCATCTGCACAAAAGCAGCGCAAAAGGAAATGATTGTCCCCGCGCTGCTTGCCATCATATTCCCGCTCGGGGTCGGGTTCTTTCTGGGCGTGAACGGCGTTGCGGGTATGCTCGCGGGCGCGACGGCCACCGGTTTTATTCTGGCTGTAATGATGGCAAATTCGGGCGGAGCCTGGGACAACGCAAAGAAATACATCGAATCCGGCGAACTCGGCGGCAAGGGGAGCGACGGGCATAAAGCGGCTGTAGTCGGCGATACGGTCGGAGACCCGTTTAAAGACACCGCGGGACCGTCCATCAATATTTTAATCAAGCTCCTTTCCATGGCCTCCATCGTGTTCGCTTCGCTGATTGTCAAATTTTCATTGACTCAATAATCTTCATCAAAGGTCAGCGGCTTGCTTTGGAGCCCCAAAACGGCTTCCCGGGCAGGCTGCTATTTTTCCATTACGATATAATGATTGACTTGAAGACACATCTGTGATAAAATATATTCGGTAAAAAATTATTAAGGAGAAAACATGCAATTTAAAGAACTCAACATTCATCCTGCCATTATTGCCGCGCTTGAAAGCGAAGGCTATACAGAACCCACGCCCATACAGGCTCAGGCTATTCCGCCTGTGCTCAAGGGCAAAGATTTATTGGGTTGCGCGCAGACCGGCACCGGTAAAACAGCAGCGTTCGCGGTGCCGACGATTCAGCTGCTCAACGGGGAAAAGATCAACCCGACCGTCAAACGCAGAATCCGGGCATTGGTGCTCACGCCGACGCGGGAACTTGCCGTCCAGATTTTTGACAGTTTCTGCACCTACGGGCGCAATACGCCGCTTCGGTACTGTGTCATATTCGGCGGCGTATCCCAAAAGCCGTCTGAGATTCAGCTGAGAAACGGTGTGGATGTGCTGATTGCCACGCCGGGCAGGCTCAACGATTTAATCAATCAGGGTATTGTCGATTTGCAATACATAAAGATTTTCATTTTGGATGAAGCAGACCGGATGCTGGACATGGGCTTCATCAATGATGTGAAAAAAGTCATCGCGAAAACACCGCAAATTAAGCAAACCCTGTTGTTCTCCGCCACAATTCCGCCGGAAATCGCTAAGATGTCCAACTCGCTGCTGATTGAACCTGTCAAGATATCCGTTACGCCGGAATCGCCGACGGTGGATATGATTGACCAGTACATGTATTTTGTGGACAAGGGGAACAAGCGCGACCTGCTGCTGTATATTCTCAAGAACAGATCGGTCGAATCCGCACTGGTTTTTACACGCACCAAACACGGGGCGGATAAAGTGGTGAAAGATTTGGTTGCGGCCGGTATCAACGCAGCGGCGATTCACGGCAACAAATCCCAAAATGCACGCCAGGCGGCGCTCAATGATTTTAAAGCCAAGCGCACGCGGGTACTGGTTGCCACGGACATCGCGGCAAGGGGAATCGACATTGACGAGCTTTCGCATGTCATCAATTATGAACTGCCCGAAGTACCGGAAACATATGTGCACCGCATCGGCCGCACCGGGCGTGCGGGACTCGGCGGTACAGCGATATCGTTCTGCGATTTCGGAGAGAAAGCGCTGCTCAAGGATATTGAAAAGCTTATCGGCAAAACCGTACCGGTGGTGGAAGACCACCCCTATCCGCTAATGATCACAACTATTCTGCCAAAGCCGCCCCAGCAGCCCCGCCGGCCGAGGCCGCAGGCGATGCAAGGGCAGCAGAGTGCCGGCAAGCCGGACCAGCAGCGGCGCACGGATAAGTTTACAAGGTCTTCCAATAAATCATACGATTCAAGAAGA
>CAYUWQ010000058.1:0-10676 GCA_964448455.1 uncultured Eubacteriales bacterium
GTTCCGTCATCTGTTTGACGGAGTGTGATTTTTACATATTTGTTTGCTTCCGGAGGGGTGTATTCGCCATTCTTATTAATTTTCCATTTGTCGGCCGTTAAACAACTGACGGTCAGGATAGCCGAATCGCCCTGTTTATCAATAGTATCTACCCGCGGGATAAAGATGGGGTCGATGCCTGTGAGCGGGATAATATAGCTTTTTTTTGCCGGGTCATAGTTGAAGGTGTAACCCTGCCCGTACACCGTATCATATTTGGGCGCGTATTCACTGCCAAAGAGTTTTTTGTAAAAAACCTCAATATCCTCGACGGGTACAATGTAGCCGATAGGCTCTGTTTCGGAATACTTGTATGTATTTTTGCTCAGCCCGTCGTTCATTAAAAAATCCCAGATAGCCGCATCAAGCAAATAGGCTTGATCGGCATCTTGGATATCGTCAAAATACTGCGGGTCATTCCGGACTACCTGGGCCAGAAATTTTGCATATTCCACTTTCAGTTCGCCTTTGCCGGTGATATTTTTCACCGCGTCTGCAGCGAAGAAAATCAGCGACACCGTGCCGACGGCCGCTAAAAGGATAATCGCGAGCCCCAGGGGGAACGCCCACCGGTGTTTGCGTTTTCTGCGGTTGCGATGTTCGATTGGTGTGTTGGCTTCCATAGTAACCTCCATCCGCCGGAAGGGGCGCTTTATCGAATCTGCCCGGTCCCGTATACCATATATTTTTCGCTTGTCAGGTTGTTCAGCCCGAGGGGTCCTCTTGCGTGCAGTTTTTGGGTGGATATGCCGATTTCCGCGCCGAAGCCGAATTCCCCGCCGTCCGTAAACCGCGTGGACGCATTGACATAGACCGCCGCCGCGTCAACGCTGTTCAAAAACTTTTGCGCCGCCGCGTAATCGCCGGTGACAATGCATTCGCTGTGTTTTGTGCCGTATGCTGCGATGTGTTCGATAGCCTCGTCAATGTCCGCGACCACTTTTGCCGAGAGTATGTAGTCCAAATACTCCCTGCCCCAGTCGTTTTCGTCCGCGGGCACCGCGCCGGGCAGAATCGCGCAGACAATTTCGTCGCCTCTGATTTCCACCGATTTTTCCGAAAGACCGGCGTTGATTGCCAGCAGCGCGAGTTCGGCAATATCCTTGTGCACGAGGATGCTTTCGCAGGCGTTGCAGACGGACGGGCGCGATGTTTTCGCGTTGAGTATAATTTTCACCGCCATGTCAATATCAGCCGCGCTGTCCACATAAATATGGCAGTTGCCGACACCCGTTTCAATAACGGGGATGGTCGAATTTTCCATCACCGCCTTGATCAGGCCCGCGCCGCCCCTGGGAATGAGCACATCGATATACCGGTTCATTTTCATCAGTTCGTTCGCGCTTTCCCGCGAGGTGTCTTCAACAAGCTGTACGCAGTCTTCCGGCAAACCGGCACTTTTTATGGCGGCGCGCATGATGGCCGCGAGGGCTTTGTTGGCATGAATTGCCTCCTTGCCCCCGCGCAGGATGACCGCGTTGCCGGCCTTCAGGCACAGCGCAGCCGCGTCCACGCTGACATTCGGGCGTGCCTCGTAGATGACGGCGATAACACCCAGCGGTACGCTGACCTTCTGTATTTTCAGCCCGTTCGGGCGGGAGGAACCGGAGATTATTCTGCCGACGGGGTCGTCCATCGCGGCGATCTTTTCAACACCGTCCGCCATGGCTTCTATCCTGCCGGCGTCCAAACTGAGCCTGTCAAGCAGGGCGGGTGTCAGCCCGGCGGCTTTGCCGTTTTCCAAGTCTATCCTGTTAGCCTCGATAATCCCGTCGCTGCCGCTGCGCAGAGCAACCGCAATAGCCGATAGCGCCGTGTCTTTTAATCCGCCGCGCGCGGTAGCCAATGTCCGCTCCGCTCTTTGCGCGTTCATTCCGATTTCTTCCATTTTAAGCATATGACAACACATCCTTCGTGATTAAAAATCCTCAGTCTTGCGGTTCATCATTCATCATTCATTCAGTACTTGCGCCCACTGACCACTTACAACTAGCCCTGTCCCTTAAAAAATGTCCCCACCTGTTCCCCGTCCAGCAATTTGTATATCTCTCCAGGGTCGCTGCCGTTCATCACAACGGTGTCAATGCCCGCTTCGGTGGCGAGCTTGGCGGCCTGGAGTTTGGTAATCATACCGCCGGTGCCCTGCTTTGAGCTGCTCGGCGCCGCCAGGGCAAGAATCTCATCGGTAATCCCTTCCACAAAGGGGATCAGTTTCGCGTCTTTGTTTTCACGCGGGTTATCGCTGTAAAGGCCGTCAATGTCCGTTAAGATGATTAACGCGTCAGCTTTGACGAGTTTTGCGACATTGGCGGAAAGGCTGTCGTTATCACCGTAGACAATTTCTTCCACGGCGACGCTGTCATTTTCGTTCACAATCGGGATAGCGCCGTATTCAAACAGCTTTTCAAAGGAGTTGATCAGGTTGGTTCTGCGTTCCCCGTTTTCAATATCGCTGCGGGTAATCAGGAGCTGACCGACAATTTGCCCGTATTCGCCGAATAGTTTGTCGTACATAAACATCAGCTCACACTGCCCCACCGTAGCCGCCGCCTGCCTGCCCGGGGTGTCTTTCGGCCGCTCTTTGAGCCCGAGTTTTCCCACGCCTACACCGATGGCGCCGGAGGTGACCAGTACGACCTCCTGCCCGGCATTGTGCAGGTCGGCGAGCACCGCGGCAAGTTTCGCCATGCAGCGGATGTTTGTTTTGCCGGTTTTATAGGTCAGCGTGGAAGTGCCGACCTTAAAAACGATTCTTTTGGCTGTTTTTAAATCTGACAAATGATCACCTTCATAATGTAGGGGCGCGCATTGCGCGTCCGCTGTTCTTTATCTAAATCTAACATCTGATTTATGGGGCGACCTTCGGTCGTCCGTCGTTCTTAATCGGCCCATCCGTCCCATTCCAAATATTCAAAGAATTATACCATATTATAGACATTTCTTTCAACCAAAGAAACAGATGTAATATTAACAAAAGGTAAATAATTCTGCGGATGAGGAACGGGACAACAAGGCACCATTCCTACTGCTTCTCTAATGCTTATCGCGGCGCAGCCGCGCTTTTCAACTGCTTCCCGGGTGAACAATGTTCGCCCCTACTTCCCCACCGGAATATCCGCCGTATCGCTTTCCACACAGAAGACCAGTGTCAGCCCGCCGAGTGTGATGATATCGCCGTCGAACAGAAAGATCCGCTTTTTGACGGCCTCTCCGTTAACATTTGTGCCGGTGGTAGAGCGCGTGTCTGTTATATACCAGCCCTTTTTCTTCTCCGCAATCACTGCGTGCAGTCTGGAAACAGTCGGATAATTAAAAACAATGTCGCAGGTTTTGCTGCGGCCAATCGAGTTCTCACCGTATTTGAGCGGAAAGATATCGCCGTTCGCGGTGTTCTGCAAATAAATACCGGTTGCGTTTTTGACCGGTTTCCGCAAGAGCGAAAAAAGGCACCAACTCAAAATGAGTATGCCCAAAATGGGCAGAACGATTCTGCTGATTTGCGCGATGGTTACCATATCGCAGACCCTTCCCGAACTTTTCATTCAGCTTTTATTTTAATTATCATATTATCTGCAAAGGGAAATGTCAATAAAAGCCGCGAACAAAGCGCGGCGCGGGGTGAAGGGCGGCCGAAAACACAAAACAAACGGCTTAAAGCCGGAACAAATGACGGAAAAACTAATTTATGTTGCAATAAACATCAAAAAGTGACTATGTTTGTGTACAAAACAACGAAAATATGAAATTGTTAAAAAAATACTTGCAAATATATGACGTTAGCAGTAACATATTTACAAGGCAAAGGTGCCACAGGTGCAACCGATTATACGGGTTGCACCAAAACTATTTTATTTTTTGAAAGTCGAGGGAAAACAGATGAACTATGTTGACAGAATTATCCAATCCGTAAAAGAAAAAAATGCGAACGAACCGGAGTTTGTGCAGGCAGCTGTTGAGGTGCTTGATTCCATACGGCCCGTTATCGAAAGAAAGCCGGTTTATGAAGAATGGGCGCTGCTCGAACGCCTGATTGAGCCGGAGAAGGTTTCCACCTTCAGAATCCCCTGGGTAGACGACAGCGGCAAGGTGCAGGTAAACCGCGGTTACCGTGTGCAGTTTAACAGCGCCATCGGCCCGTACAAAGGCGGCCTGCGTTTCCATCCGTCCGTCTATATCGGTATCATCAAATTCCTTGGTTTTGAGCAGATTTTTAAAAACTCCCTGACCGGTCTGCCCATCGGCGGCGGCAAGGGCGGGTCCGACTTTGACCCCAAGGGCAAGAGCGACAAAGAAGTGATGAGTTTCTGCCAAAGCTTTATGACCGCCCTGTGCAGAGTTATCGGCGCGAATACGGATGTGCCCGCGGGCGATATCGGCGTGGGCGGCAGGGAAATCGGCTATATGTTCGGCCAGTACAAACGCATCACCGGTTTATATGAAGGCGTGCTTACCGGCAAAGGGCTTACCTACGGCGGTTCGCTCGTCAGAAACGAAGCCACCGGTTACGGGTTGGTTTATCTGGTGGAAGAAATGCTCAGGGACCACAAAATCGACATCAAAGGCAAAACCGTGGTTGTGTCCGGCTCTGGCAATGTGGCCATCTACGCGGTTGAAAAAGTTCACGCGCTCGGCGGTAAATGTGTCACTGTGAGCGACTCCAATGGTTATGTATACGATGCCGAGGGCATTGACCTCGCCGCGCTCAAAGAGATTAAGGAAGTCAAACGCGGCAGAATCAAGGATTACCTCAATTACCGCCCCAACGCCAAGTATTTTGAAAACGGCAAAGTGTGGGAAGTCGCCTGTGACATCGCGCTGCCCTGCGCGACACAAAACGAACTGGATGAGTCGGACGCCCTCACCCTTATTAAAAACGGCTGTATCGCCGTTGCGGAAGGTGCCAATATGCCCGCGACTGCCGAAGCAGCGGAAGTGTTCATCAAGAATAAGGTCCTCTTTGCCCCGGGTAAAGCGGCCAACGCCGGCGGCGTGGCCACCTCCGCGCTGGAAATGAGCCAGAACAGCTCGCGCTGCAGCTGGCCCTTTGAAAAAGTGGACTGCGAACTTAAGAGCATCATGGTTAATATTTACAACAACATGTCCACCGCCGCCAAAGAATACGGCGCGGAAGACAACTTTGTGGTCGGCGCGAACATCGCCGGGTTCCTCAAGGTTGCGGATGCGATGATGGCGCAGGGGATTGTGTAAAATCGGGTTAAAATAAGAGGGGACGCCTGTAAAGCCGTTGTGCTTTACAGGCGCTTTTTTAATGGTCGGATGATTTTATAGGGACGCCATAGTTGGCGTCCTCCGTGGATTGGCATACCGGATGTGGTGGTTCACGACGTTCTTTGTTTAGAATCTAACATCTAAAATGTAGCGTAGGCATCCCTGACATGCCGCGGGTTTCCTTGCCTTGCCTGTGGTTGCTACAGACGGATGATGCGGTCCCTTTCAATACCCAAAATACTTCAGCTCATACTCTTTAAACAGCATATCATACCGCTCGCTGCAGTCCGGGTCGCTGCTCAGCCCATGGTCGGAGTTCGGGAACAAAATCAAGTCGCAATGCGCGCCGGCTGCAATAAACGCGTCATAAACATCCGTTGCCTGCGAATAACGGACAAGGGGATCTTTAACCCCTTGCGCGAGAATGGTCGGCGGGGAATCCGCGTTGATATAAGAAACAGGGGACGCTGCCCGCAGTTCCGGCAGCAAGTCGTTAAAGGTGGACGCATTGAGCGTTTGATCAATCAACCCGGAAATAACGGCATAAAATCCGTTGGTATCGATGCTTTCCGTGAAGAACAGGGGATCCGTGAAGTTGGACGGCCCGCACTGGCTCGCGCAGAAGGCGACTTCCAGCGGGGATGTGTTTTGATTTTTAAAGGCATACATCATCGCCAGGTGCCCGCCGGCGGAAGCGCCGGTGAACGCCGCTTTTTGCAGGACAATGCCTTTTCCCGCCGCCTTTGCAACGGCTGCTTCCAATGCGGCGGCGATATCCGCGAGCATATCGTCCAAATTCGCGCCCTCGCCGAGCATCCGGTAGTTCATCGTCATCGCGGCATAGTCCCGCTTGGCGGTTTTTTTGCAGCTGTTTTGGTACACATCCTTATCTCCGCCGGCCCACCCGCCGCCGTGGATATACACGACGATGGCGGTGCATTTGGAATAGGCGGCTTTGGGCAAATAGAGGTCAAACTTCTGCGCCGCGGACGCGCCGTAGCTCAAATCCTTATATTCGGTGACCTGCATGAACAGCATGCCGAAGAACGAGGATATGGTTGTGATGATGGACAGGAAAAACGCGGTTACTTTTGCGAAAAAATCAGACATAGCGTTGACCTCCTAAATTAGTTGGGGCGAACTGTGTTCGCCCGGGAAGCAATAGATAATCAGTAGTATTCAATCCCCCTCCGGTTGCGACCGGTTTCCCCCTTTAACAAGGGGGATTGGGGACTTTCGCTTTATATGTCCCTTGTTAAAGAGAAGGGGACCGCCGCAGCGGTGAAGGGATTGCGTTCTAAATTTAAAATGTTATGTCCGGCATCTAAGGTTGTGGGAATCCGCCGAGGCGGTGGGGGGATTCATTTGCGAGGTAGAAAAAAACCGCACACACCAACGGCATCTGCGGTTCAGGTCACGGTTATTTGATGAGTTCCCCCGTCTGCGCGTTGTACACCTGCTGAAATACGGCGATGTGGGAACTGGAGATGTGCTTGTCAACATGCATGGAACCGAAGAACCAGCGCTTAAACTCGCAGGAGCTGCCCAATTCCTCAAAATAAGTGTTCAACCCGGTGACGCGGACAGGGCCGTTGTCCCGAAGCTTGAGAAAACCTTTGATTTTTTGCGGCGGCTCATGGGTAACAATAATATCTACCGCGCAGCCGGCATCTTCCAGGTTCTTCGCCCCTTCAAGCAATTCGTCCCGATTGGGTATTTCGCTGCGCGACCAGCGCTCGTTTTCAAAACGGATGTCAATATCCGGGCTTTCGCCGCCGCCCATGGTGAAAATTTTCATGCCCTCAATTTCAAAAATCTGACCGCGCATCAAATGGTACAGATTGCCGGCGATTTGACGCGCCTTGCCGCCGTTCCAATCACATACCTTGTAATTGCTCAAAAGCTCAAAGTTTTCGTGCGTGCCGTCAATAAAGCAGATGTTGTATTTGCTCTTGCCAAGTTTTTTTATTATTTTTTGCTCTTCTTTTGTGTTTTCCCAGATAAAGCCGAAATCACCGCATATTATCAGGGTGTCGCCTTTTTTGAGTTTTTTGATTTTCGGCTGTTTGAAGCGGCTGTAATCCCCGTGGGTGTCGCCGGTGATGCAAACCATAATAAATTCTCCCGCCGTCGGTTAATTTTTATAGAGTTGTTTATTTTTTTGCCGATAACTGATATACTTTATAAAATAAATAATACATCATTTGGTGGTCTGTTGTCTATGAAAAAAGCTATAATATTTGTGTTTGCGCTGATATTCGCGCTGGCGTGCGTGCCGCCGGTGCCTGCCGGGGCTTCCTACAACCAGGTGCTGGACAAGGAGAAGTTCTATTCCGACATCATCCTGCTGCAGAGTCTCGACAACGGTATTGTGCTCTTTGATAAGAACGCGGATATGAGAACCGCGCCGGCGTCGCTGACCAAGATTGTTGTCGCGTCCATTGCGCTGGAAAAATGCGCGGACCTGGAAGCCGTTGTCACCGTGCCGGCCTATGCCATCCGCATGCTTGACGGTACGGACAGTTCCAACGCCGGGCTCAAGCCGGGCGAAAACATATCGGTGCTCAACCTGCTTTACTGCCTGCTTGTGCCGAGCGCCAATGAAGCGGCGACAATCCTGGCGGATTATATCTCCGATGGGATGGAAGCTTTTGTGGCGTTGATGAACGAGCGTGTTAAAGAATTGGGGTGCGAAAACACCAACTTCGTCAATCCGCACGGGTTGGATGAGGAAGGGCAGTACACCACCGCGAACGACATGCTTAAAATTGTCAAACACGCGATGACCTTCCCGGTGTTTAATCAAATCACGGCGACTCAAACCTTCACCTTGCCCGCGACCAACCTGAGCGGGGAGCGCCAGCTGAGGAGTACCGTGCATTTGATGAACAAGGGAATCAAAGATTATTACTACGAGTATGCCACCGGTATTAAAACCGGCTCGACCGATAACGCGGGGCGCTGTGTGATTTCAAAGGCGAGCAAGGACGGATACTCTTACCTGGCTGTCATCATGCGCGCGCCGTTTATTGATATCGATGATGATGATGTGATGGAGAACTGCGCGATAATCGATTGCAAGGCCCTGTTCAAATGGACATTCGCGAATATCCGGCTCCGGACGGTCGCGGAGATCAATCAGATCATCGGGGAAGTGCCCGTCAAGCTGTCCTGGCAGGCGGATCATGTGAAGCTGATTCCCAAAGAGGAGTACACCGCGCTGATGCCGGCGGGCGACGGAGCTGGCAGCGTTTTGATCGAGATTATACCGGAAAGCCTGCCCGCGAGCATTGACGCCCCGGTTAAAAAGGGGCAGGCGATTGCCGAGGCCAGGGTACTTTACGCCGGTGAGGAAATCGCGCGCATTACGCTCGCTGCCAAAGACGATGTGAGCAGAAATGTACTGCTGTACGCCTGGTCTTTGCTGAAACGGGCGGCGTCGACCCCTTTGTTCAAAATTATCGCGGTTTTTGTCCTTTTGGGCGCAGCGGCTTATGCCGCGCTGTATATCCGCTATAAAATACGCAGCAAGAAACGCAAAAAACTCAAGGTGCTCAATTACCGGGATATAAACCGAAAATAATTCAGGATCAAAAAAAAACAGGGAGCGGTTTTATGCCGCTCCCTGTTTTTTTCGTTAACCGAAGGGGTTGAAGAAATATTCGAAAGGGTTCGTTGTCGTTTCCTCTGTCGTGCCTGCCGGAACGGTGGTGCCCTTATCCTCCACAAGTTGAACTTTTACATTGAATTCGGTCACCGAATAATCTCTGCCGATTCTGCAAAGTGTGAGGTCCAGTGTGTCGCCCACTTTGCCTTTATCGATAATTTCAAGCAGCACATTCGCCGTGTCCAGTTTTTTGCCGTTGACCTCTGTGATCAAATCGCCTTTTTTGGCATCTGTGTTGGCCAGGCCGCTGTCCGGGCTGATTTCGTTGATATACAGGGAACCGGCGGGCAGACCTTTGATATTGATGATCATGTTATAGGTTTGGTCGGTATTTGCCGCATAATAAGTGATGCCGAGTTTTGGCCGGTTGGGTACATAGCCGTACTGAATGATGCTGTCTACAATAATTTTAGCGGCACCGATCGGGATGGCGAAACCCATGCCTTCAAATTTGGAATCGATGATTTTAAGGGAGTTTATCCCGATGACCTGACCGTACGCGTTCACCAGCGCGCCGCCGGAATTGCCCGGGTTGATGGCCGCGTCGTGTTGAATGAGTTCCATCGTATAACCGATTTCGCTGTTGACGGGCCGGTCAATTGCGGACACCACGCCGCTGGTAAAGGAACCATAAAACTCCGTACCACCGGGGTTGCCCACCGCGTAAACCGGCTCCCCGACCTTAAGCGCTCCGGAATTGCCGAATTCTGCGGCCCGCAGACCGGTCAGTTTAACCTTGATAACACCGACATCCGTGCGCAGATCATAACCGACCAGTTCGGCTTTATGCTGCACACCGTCATCAAGCTGGATGGAGATGCCTACGCCCTTGTCACTGATAACATGCGCGCAGGTGATGATGTAAGTATATTCACCGTTTGCGTCCGTCCCCATCACAATGCCGGAACCTTCGCCGGCGGTGTTTTTGCTCCCTGTGGAAAGATTGGTTTGTTCCGAGTAAACGAGGATGCCGATAACCGACGGTTTCACTTTTTCCGCAACCTGAACGGTTGAAAGCGCGCCGTTCGCCGAAGGCTGCCCGGATTCGGTGGGCGTTTCGTTAATATTAAGCGAAGGACCGCCGCTGGTGGTGGCATTCGTGTCTGCCCCGCCTTTGGGGACCATATTCCGGCCAAGCGCGAACGCCGAAGCCAGCAGAGATACAACCACAAGCACCGCAAGGATAGACAAAAATACATTTAATCCTTTTTTTCTGCCCTTGGTCGGCGGCGGAGGCGGTTGCTGCCCGTATTGCGCCGGCTGATTGAATTGCGGCGGCATGCCGTATGGCTGCCCCGGCTTGCCGTAATAAAACGGCGGCGGTGTACCCGGTCTGCCGTACTGGTATTGGCCGGCAAACGGCGGATAGGTCTGCCCGTAAGGCGGCTGCGGCTGCGCAGCTCCGGTAAACACATCCGCGCCTTCGCTGGACCCCGGCTCTCCGCCTGTTTCGCTCACTGTTTCGTCCGGTTCTGCTTTGCCGCCGGCTTCAACCGGTTCGTCCGCGTCAATGCCAAGGTTGGTTCCAAGTTCTTCGTCTTTTTCGTTGTCGCTCACTGTAATACCTCCCGGTTATTGATTAATGCCAATGGTAACAGTATAACGCGCATCCCCGGTGAATGTGTAGCATGCGTATGAAATAAATTTGAACATTCGGTTAATACTATTCTGCATTAAAATTGTAGCCACAATTTTAATCGGCAAGCAAAGCTTGCCGCTGCGGCTGAAGCCGCAGACAGAT
>CAYUWQ010000059.1:0-10567 GCA_964448455.1 uncultured Eubacteriales bacterium
AAGGTAGTATATTCAATCCCGTTAATCTTTTTGCTCATTTTTATCAGTCCTTTCTAAAAAATCTTTCAAGTTGCGTTTGGCTTGCTCAATCTCTCTCGGCGGTGTTTTCTGTGTTTTCTTGACAAAATGATGAAGAAGAACAAAGGTGTTATTTTGCCAATACGCAAAGAATATTCTGTCGGATGTTGGGCGAAGTTCAAACAAATCCGTACCTGTTATGTGGTCTATTGCCGGTTTACCTGCGCTTACGCCATACGCTTTCAATTGACCGATATATTCGATGATCTTTTTCAATTTTATCCGCGCATCTTTGCTGGTCTGCTTTTGAGACAATTCGTAGATATAATCCTTGATGGGTTCTTTACCATTCTTATCCTTATAAAAAAAACTTCGTACACTACACTTCTTCCTCCTGCTGATTAACGATAACATATTTGTTATCGTTTGTCAATAACAAATATGTTATATTTTGCTCTGCTATACCTCTAAGAAATTTACCTCTTTTACTTCGCCCGTTTTTTCATCTATCAGGAAAGTCTTAATCTCCTGTGGGTTAAATGAAGCGCTGAACGCTGTGTTAATCAAGGGAATCTCAATTTGAACATCTGCGGTTTGCCTGCCCGCTGTCTCATACAGACGGATAACCGTTCCGCCGCCGTCTTCGGCATATTTGACGGCCTCCGCCACACAGTTCCCGGCAGAAATCCGAATACCCTCAAATCCTGTGCCAAGCGGGCCTTCATGGTGGGTTTCGCGAATCAAATCCAGCGGCTGATTGAGCAATGCCGCGCGCTTTACCACGGGCGCAAAGTCCGCTGTATCGTGCGGCATGAGCACATAGTTGAAGAACTGCTCACCCTGGTCCTGGAACTGCATTCTGTCATCGCGGATGCCGAAATGGTCGGCAAAGCCGCAGCCCCTGGCCACGGACATATGCATATCGTTGTCCATCACATGGAAGCTGTACTTGCCGTCATTAATGAGTGCCATCCCCGCTCCACTGTCATCGGACACATCAATCCAGCGGTGGGCATGCTCTTCTTCGCCGTTGGCCGGTTTTGAAATGAAGCCGTAAGGCATCGAATAGGTAACTTTCAAATTGCTCTGTGTTACCGGGAACGATAGTTTCAGAATTTTGAACTGCTCGCCAAAGTTTAAGAACCCGCGGACTTCAAGTTCTTTTGAACCCGCGTAAAGGGTAAAGTCCTGTATCAGTTTGGAGTTGTTATAATAACTGATAACCCTGATAGCTGCGCGCAGCGGGCCTTCCTCAATAATCTGAAGCTTTGCGTCGGTAAACGCGCCGATTTCTTCACGGAATTCAAAGACTCTGTGCGACCAGGTGTCGGTTTGGTCATCCCGGATAAGAACCGGCTTCGCGAACGGTGCCTGTACCATTTCTTTTTTTGCTGTTTTGTCGTAGTAGCTCTTTATCCAACCGGTGTGTTTGTCAAACTCAATGCGAACAAGCTCGTTTTCCAGGGTGTCGTCATCAACCGAAACCTTTGCTGTTTTCGGGTTATTCCCGCCGCTTCTGCGGTAAACATAATGTGTCGCCCAACCGAAGGCCGGAACCTCCGCCATAATTAAGGTTTCGTATTTGTCATTTCCGTTTGTTTTTTCCGCCCGGACGATTTGGAACGGTATCGCGTTGCCCTTGTCATCACACACTTCATGCGATACATATGGAATAGTTGCCGGCGCTTTTACAGGAAAAGAATGCGGGTTGAACACGACCGAAGGCTCGCCCTCGCCGTTGTCGGCAAACAAGGTATCCCCGTCTTCTTTGCCCGGCATCTTAAACAGCGCTTTGGTATTCACTCGCCAGGAAATCTTTTGCATCGCGAAATTGCCGGCCTCCCACGCGGTATCGCAGGCATAACCGAAGGAATTATAAGCCTCCTCATAAGCACTTCGGATAGAGCAGCCCGCTAGAATATCGTGGAACTGGTTGAACATTACCTTTCCCCACGCGGTCGCGAATTCTTTTGTATTGAGCTTTGAACCGGTAAGCCGGTTTGACAGCCAGTCATATTTTTCCGCTGTCACCAGCAGATTTTCGGTTTTGCGGTTTTTCTGCTTTACGGTGCTGTTGGCAGCGTAACACCCGCTCGCATGATGCTGTAAATCACCAGCCACCGTCGGGATATCACCAGCTTCAACAGCCTGGCGAACATGCTCGAAGTAATCCGAAGGGCCGGCGAAACAGATCTTGCCGGCATTTTCCTTTATCACCTTTTCAAGCGCGCTGATATGCCGTACAGTCGGGCCGCCGCCGTGATTGCCGACGCCGTAAAAGCTCATGAGCGGAATATCGTATTCGTTCGCGTTTTTAATCATTTCAAGCGCTTTCGCTTCGTGGTTGGTGAGACCGGCATATTCCGGATGGCGTGCCGGCGAAAACGAATCATCGCCATAACCCATGGTCAGCCGGAATGTTCTTACCGAACTCCCGTCGGGCGACTGCCAGTTGAAAAGCCCGGTAGGCAGCGCAGGGTTTTCGTTTTTATCCGGGCGCATCATCACATAAGCATTCATACCGCCGTGTTTTAACAGCTGCGGGTACATGCCGTTGTGACCGAAGGAATCAACATTATAACCAAACTCGCAGATTTTGCCGAATTTTGCCATATAATACCGTTGTGAATAGAGCATATGCCGCGCAAATGCCTCACCGGATGGAATGTTACAGTCAGGCTGTACCCAAAGCCCGCCTGCCAATACCCAGCGCCCTTCGGCAACACGCTGCTTGATTTCCTCAAACATTTCGGGTTCGCTTTCCTCTATCCATTTGTAATAGGACGCGGAGGATGCGGTAAAAATATAGTCAGGGAATTCATTCATGCGGTCAAGCGCCGAACGGAAGGTTGATTTGATTTCCGCAAATCCTTCGGTTTTACGCCAGAGCCAGACAGGGTCCAGGTGGGCATTGCCGATGAGAAAAACCTTATTCTTTATCATATACACTTTCCTTCTTATGAAATCTGTTTTACTTGCCGATTTGTTATTTGTTTTTCTTCTGCTCTGCCCGGAGCCTGACCACATCATGATAGTTTGTATAAATGACGCCTTTGCTTTCGAGATACTGGCGGGTCATCGGGTCGGCAAACAGCTTGTGTTCCCACACACGGCAGCGCCAGAGAGCGGTTATACCCTTCAACTCGTCACATTCCAAAGACGGATGGATAAAAGTTTCGGATATGCCTTCCGGAATATTGGATAGCCGGTCGTAAATATATTCACGGTAGGTTTCATAATTCGCTTTTGTTTCCTCGCTCCAATTGGGGAATAACAGGTTGTCAATGAGCGGCACATTGTTGTCGTCAGCGCATTGCGCATAACCGTCAATGAGCAGTTGCGCCATATCGACAGGTATATCATCCGGAAAATCTTCCGGCACATCCTCCGGCCTGAAGCGGCGGAACATTCTGAACGCATAACCGAGGTCGCCGCAAACCTCAAAGGTTTTTGGCATCACCTCGTAATTTCCGTTGAGTCCGTATAGGGAGCCCATGTGGTTGTCAAGATGTGACGGCTTCAACCCGAGCTTGACCGCCCTGGCAACTTGAGCTCTGATTTCGTTGTCCACTTCGTCAATATCGCAGTGCTCCTCGAATTCGTCGTTTTCCGGGTAAAAATAACCCAGCTCATCACAAAGTGACGCATTATTGCTCAAGCTGACCGGTCCCCAGCGATAGCCGCCCCACTCGCTGGTAAAAGTGAGATGCACACCGATAGCGTACTCCGGATGCTTCGCCGCCCATTTGCACGCTTCCGGCGCCCAACCGCAGGGCACCATAATGGTGGAGGATGAAATACCGCCTTTTTCAAAAAGGTCCATGGTCGCCAGATTTGCCGCGCGGCACATACCGAAATCATCCGCGTTAATAATTAAATATTTACCGCTCATGTTAATTTCCTCTTTCTACTTGTAGTATAATCACATAATTCCGTAGTCTTTTGCCCAGTCATACCAAACTTCCAATGCATGCAGTTTCTGCGGGTTCAGGTTATGATTGCCCCTGGTGTACCAGTTCATCGGCACACCCTGCAGATTGACGAGATACTTGGCCGTGGCACAGAAGCCGCCGTCGAGCGCGTTATCAAGCAGACAGATGTGCTGATGGGTCTTTTTCGCATCGTCAACTCTTCCGTTCGAGAATTCATCCCACATTTTTACGAAAAGATGATTACCGCAGGTTGTCGGCGTCGCGCAGACCCCCCGGGCGCCGGCTTTGTAGGCTTCAAACAAATACGGAATATTGGCCTGAAGGACAGAGGATTCGCCCTGTACGGCAATTTTTTCTTTTATCATCGGCATGGTGCAGGTGGTGTCTTTTATCGCAACAAAACGGCCGGTTTCAACCAGTTTGCCGTAGGTTTGCGCCTCCATTTTATGCGGAGAAGCACCTGGGAATTCATAGAGCATAATCGGCAACTCCGAATAGGCAGACAGTTCTGCCAAGTAAGTGAACATCCTGTCCTGGTCGTCGCCGTAGCCCTTTGTTACAAACACCAGCCCCGAAACACCGGTTGCCTGCATACGCTTGACTTCTTCTACCTGCGCGAGCCAGGAAGGCTCCAGGTTGGCCGTCGCCACAACGGGTACACCCCCTGCTTGTGCGACGACCGTTGACGCAATTCTTAACCGTTCCTCAAGGTTGAGGCTTGACATTTCCGAAGAACCGCAGACCGCGAACAAGTGCTGCGGCTTATGGGATGCCTGCCACGCGGCATACTGAACCAAAGCATCGAAATCGATTGACCGGTCTTCGTGAAAGGGGGTTAATACCAGAGACCAAACGCCGTTGAATTGCTTCATGTCATTTTTTTTGTACATTTTTACACCTCTATATTTATTTGTCATCCGTTTCCTTGAGTAACTTATGATAGCGCGCGAACCAGTAGGGCAACAGCCAAAAAGACGGATTTTCGGAAGTGGTCCCGTTGCCGCTGTCGGCGCAAAAATGATTGTTGTCCGGGCGCCCAACGCGGCGTTCATCCGCCGGCAGCGACGCCTTGAGTTGCGGAGGCTCTCCCCACGGTTCCTGGTCGGTATCGTAAACAAGTTTTTTGCGCGTACTGTTCTTGGTTTCGTGGTCAATCAAATCCAACGGAATTTCCCGCAGCGTTTGAACAGCCGCTTCCACATCGCAATACCGCCCCGTGTACGCACCGTAAATGAAGTTCCATAACGGCGTGCGTTCGATTTTTTCGTACTGCCAATGGTGCTCCAATCCCATCAGATAAATTGCCCGCAGCGTGTTGTCCTTTTCCAGATTCAGCAGTGTGATTATGCTTAAGAGACTCAGCGTGTCATCGTTATGCCAAAGATGCCCGTCCACCATTTTGTAACGGACGGCATTCAGCGCATAGTGGTGCTTGCGAATGAGTTCCCGATAAGCATTATTATACTCCTGATTGCCGGACATGTGGTGCGCCGCTTTTAAAAACGCCAATATTTCAATGGAGTTGGTGCCCTTTTCCCAACACCACTTTTGGTCGTGATTGAGCAGTTCCGGCGCCCACGCGCCCCAGGTTGTCGGCAAACCGTCTTTGTCCACGAGCCTGAAGTTATTGCGTAAGATGTGGTCAACAATGCCGCAAACCACCGCGGCAATCTCGCGTTTTTCCTTCTCATCAGCACACAAGTCATAGTAAAGCGAAAACGCCAAAAAATGCCCGACCATCTCATCGCTGGAGGTTTCGCACTTCCATTCGCAGCTGCCGTCGCCGCTTAAAAACCATTCCTTGTCCCCGTCGCCGAAGCCCTTTTCACCGGGGCGGCGAATGGCACGCGCGGCAAATCCCGGCAAGTCTGTCACCCGATTAAGCCACAACAGCCCGTCTATGAAACGACGCGCCAACTTCAGCGCGGCTTTTTCCCCGGTAACGGCGTATCGATAAATCTGCGCGGCGGCATAGTAGCCGGTCCACAAACCGTCGTTGTCGGAAATATGAATGCTGCCTGTGGCAATATCCCCGTCCCGGATATCCTCCAGATCACCCGCAAAACAATCCCGCAGATGATAGGTTTCGGAGAGTTGCTGAAAGTACGCTGCTTTTTCGCTCAAAGTCATTCGCGCCGCCCTGATGCGGCTGACTCCGTGAAGAGTAGCGGCCCAAATAACGCCATCATCACCCACAGCAACCGAGCACACATCCCTTTGCGGCACCCAGCGGTTGGCGCCGAGATATTTGAGCGCCCCTTTGTCTAAAAGGATGACGCCATTGTCCGACCCGAACAGCACCGTGCCGTCCGCGCCGAAGGCAATGTCATAAATGCGCTCGGCAGGCAGGTTGTCAATCTCCGCAGAACCAATCCAATAGTCGGTATTATCATAAACATACACACCTTCGTGTGTGCCCACCCACAGGTGACCCCGGGTGTCGAACTTCATGGCATTGATATTGCTTTTTGGCATATTGGTCAAGTGCGGGTACATATCCTTCCAGCGCGGGCGCTTGCCTTGGAGCGCATAGAAGACATTGTCCGTCGATACATAAAGCAAATCTTCGTAAATCGCCAGCTTACGCACATCACCCTTAACACTTTTATACGGCTGCCAGTCGCCATCAAAGCGGTACAGCATGCCTTTGACAAGCATAAAGAACTTGCCGCCGTGCTGTGCCATATCAACCACATCGCAGCCCGTGCCGTAGTCTTTATAAAGTATCATTTTATTCTTTGCGCAGGTATAGAGTTTTGACCCGCAGGCAGCCCATATGCGTCCGCTGTCATCACAAAAGAGCAGGTTTACCGCCCCCGGGGGAATCTCGCCTTCATATGTTGGCGGCAAGAACTTTTCGCCGTCAAAATATGCCGGTCCCTTTGCAGTACCTGCCCACAGGCGGCCGGTTTTGTCAAACACAACTTTTGCCACTTCATTTGACGGCAAGCCGTTTTCATGTGTATAGAAAGCGCGCGACCGCTGCGAAAAACTGCCGGAAATGTAAGAATTGCCCGAATTCACCATACTTGTCCCTCATGCATTTATAATACTGCCGCTTGACTACTCGCCTTCTTCTATCAAGTTGCTGAAACGCGCGAACCAATACGGCAGCAGGAAAAACGAACCGTCTTCCGCAGAAGTACCGTTGCCCGAATCAACTCTGAAGTGGTTGCTGTCATCCCTGCCGACCCGGCGTTCATCCGCCGGGAGGGGGGCAACAAGCTGTGCGGGTTCTCCGCACTCCGCCATATCGGTGTTGTATTCAAGCTTTTTACGGGTACTGTTGGTGATTTTGTATTCAATGAGACTCAGCGGCGTTTCGCGCAGGGTTTGAATCCCGGCGTCAATATCACAGTATCTGCCCGTGAACGCGCCGTAAATAAAATTCCACAACGGGGTGCGCTCGATTTTTTCATATTGCCAATGATGTTCAAGCCCCATGAATATAATTGCGCGTAATGTTTCATCCTCTTCCAAACGCAAAAGGGTCAAGGTACTCAAAAAGCCCAGATTGTCGTCAATATGGCAGCCATGGCCGTCTTGAATCTTATGCTGCGCCACATTCAGGATATAATGATGCTTTCTAATTAAATCCTTGTACTCCTCGTTATAAACTTCTTTGCCCGACATATGGTAAGCCGTTTTCAAGAAAGAAAGCAGCTCCAGCGAATTAACACCCTTTTCCTCCACCCACTTATTGTCATGGTTGAGGGAGGCCGGTGCCCAGTTCGCCCAGGTTGTCGGCAGGCCGTCTTTATCAACGAGCTTATAGTCGTTCCTGATCATATGATCAACCATGCCGCAGACCGCTTCTTCGATTTCTTTTTTCTCCGCATCGCTGGCACAAATATCATAATAGAGCGAGAAGGCAAGGAAATGGCCGACCATTTCATCGCTGGATGTTTCACATTTCCATTCACAGGAACCGTCGGCGGTCAGGTCCCATTCCCCGTCGCCGTTGCCGAAACCCTCTTCACCGGGCCGCCGCACAGCACGGGCGGTGAAACCGGGAATACCGGAAACTTTTGTCAGGTATATCATCGCTTTGATGGACCTTCTTGCATTCGCCAAGGCATCTATTTTGCCTGTTACCGCATAGCGAAAGGTTTCCGCCGCGGCATAACAGCCGGTCCAGAGCCCGTCATTGTCAGATATATGAACACTGCCGGTATTCAGGTCTTCGTCAACAAGTCCTCCTCTGCCGCAAACAAAGCCGTCACGCACATGATGCGCCTCGGTTGTTTTTTGATAGTGTTCCGCTTTTTGCAGCAAGGTCATCATGCCGGTTGTAATTCTGCTCAAGCCCGCATCTGTCGCAGCCCAAACAGTATTGCCGTCATCCGAAACGGCAACAGCCGTCACATCGGTTGCCGGCACCCAGCGCATAGCACCAAGGTACTTGAGCGCGCCCTTTTCCAGGCAAATTACGCCGTTGTCGGATGCGAAGTATATGACGCCGGCAGCACTGAACTCAATGGCGTTGATTTTTTCCGCCGGCAGGTTATCAATCTCATTCGGACCGATCCAGTAATCGGTATTGTCATAAATATAGACGCCTTCGTCCGTGCCGACCCAAAGATGTCCCCAGGAGTCAAACTTAATATCGTTCACCGCACAATTTGGCATGTCCGAGGTTTTGGCGCAAACACTTTTCCAGCGCGGGCGTTTGCAGCTGAGCCCCATAATAACGCGTTCTTCCGTTAATACAAAAGGCATCTCTTCAAAAACAGTCAGCTTAAGCCCGGTGCCGTCCACAGGTTTGGCAACCTGAAAGTCGCCGTCAACCAAGCGGTACAGCACTTCTTTTGTAAGCAAAAAGACGGTAGGGCCGTGCTGTGCCATCCCGACGATATCGCAGTTTTCGCCAAAGGCTTTGACGAAAGACATTTTATTGTTTTTGCAGGTATACAGCTTGTCCCCGCAACCGACCCAAAGGATACCGGTATCATCACAAAACAGGAGCGTTACCGCCATATTGGGGCTTTTCGCGTCAACGGGCAGTGTAACAAATCCTTCATTTTCGAAATAGGCTAAGCCTTTCGCGGTGCCTGCCCAAAAACGGCCCTTTTTGTCCAGTGCCGCACACAAGACTTCGTTTGACGGCAGTCCGTTTTTCGCGGTAAAAAAAGTCCTTGCCCGCTGCGGAAAACTGCCGGAAAAGTAATAGCTGTCTGTTTTGTTCATCTTTTACCCCCACTGTCGTGTTTTTGCCATTTCAACTTTAAATCAATCCAAAATATTATATTATACCGAAACCCTTAATGCAAGCTTTTTGGCACTGAAACCGGTTGCTTTTTATTATCTTTCGGTGTAATATAAATCTAAACTTTACGACTTGAAGGAGTGCTGAAATGGAAGGCTTATCCCCTTTAAAAATGCTTGAAAACAGAGTATGGAGAATATACCTCGGCGGAGCGCTGCTCGATGAATTGAGAGGCGAGCCGGGCAAGGACGGATATTTCCCCGAAGACTGGCTCGCCTCTGTGGTGCAGGCCAACAATCCGCCGCATGAAGACCAGCCGGAGCGCGAAGGCTTAAGCAAAGTGCTGACCGCGGATGGACAAACCGCTTATCTGAAAGACTTGATTGACCAAAACCCCGAAGGGTTCCTCGGCGAAGAACATATCAGGAATTTCGGCGTCAATTTCGGGGTGCTGACAAAGTTTTTAGATTCCGCGGAACGGCTGCCGATTCAGGTTCACCCGGATAAAAAGGCTGCGAGAGCATTATTTAACTCCGATTACGGCAAAACAGAAGCCTGGTGTATCCTCGGCGGGCGGGAAATCAACGGCGAAAAGCCCTATATCCTGTTAGGCTTTAAAGAAGATGTCAACACAGATATTCTGCGTGCTTTGTTTGACAAGCAGGATTTAAAGGGCATGGAAGCCCTCATGCACAAAGTGCCCGTCAAAGCGGGCGAAGTATATATGATTATGGGCGGCACCCCGCACGCGATAGGCCCCGGCTGCTTTTTGCTGGAAATTCAGGAACCGACCGACTACACCATCAGCCTTGAAAAATGCAACACACTCGGTGAAAAACTGCCGGACTTTTTATGCCACCAGGGTGTCGGCTTTGAAAAAATGTTTGATTGCTTCAATTATATCAATTATACCTTTGACGGCCTGCTTGACGCGTTCAAACTGAACCCCGTTGTATTGGACAGCAACAGCAGTTATGTGTATACGCAAATCATTTCTTATGACGATACCCCCTGCTTCTCGCTGAATAAGCTTGAAGTGATGAATAGCTTTACACGCCAATGCCTGGGCAAGCCTTCCGCACTGGCGGTAGTTGCGGGCGCGGGTAAGGTTGCCGGCATTGATGTCAAGAGCGGCGACTGTTTGTTTGTGCCGGCGATGGCGGATGCTTTTGATATCGTCAGCGAAGGCAAAGAAACGCTGACCATGCTTGAATGCTTACCGCCATGCTGTAAATAGCCTGCGCATACGAATATAAAATATGCTTCAGATGTGAGAAAAGGAGGGTGCAAATGGTTGATGTCATTAATATTACCAAGAAGTTTGGTAGCTTTACCGCTTTAAGCGGACTGTCGTTTCATGTGGAAAAAGCGTCTATTTACGGGTTGGTCGGTTACAACGGCGCGGGCAAAA
>CAYUWQ010000060.1:0-5369 GCA_964448455.1 uncultured Eubacteriales bacterium
CAACAGGATCCATGTCGTTTGGTTCCGCGCTTAATGCGCCGGATTTGTATCGGCAGGGCTTTACTTTTAACGGTTGGTCGCCCGCTGTCCCGGCAGCGGTGCCTGCGGCTGATACCACTTATACCGCTGTTTGGCAAAGGAATAGTTATAGCATCATTTTCGACGCGAACGAAGGTGTCGGCGGCACCTCATCCTCCATGCTGTTCGGCGACACGCTTGTCCCGCCAACAGTAACCAGAGAAGGGTACGATTTTGTTACTTGGTTCCCGGAAGTACCTTCGACCGTTCCTGCCGCGAACACAACCTATGTGGCGCTTTGGGGGTTGCAGACTTTTACCATCACCTTTGACGCTAACGGTGGAACCGGGGGAGGATCGTTACAAACGCTTGTAACCGGCGAGCATTTGGACGCCCCGCTCGTTTTAAGAACCGGGTATACTTTCTTGGGCTGGGAACCGGAGGTACCACCTGTAGTTCCGTCAGAAAGTGTTACCTATACCGCGCAATGGAGCAGGAATTATTATACAATTACTTTTAACGCAAACGGCGGTGTCGGGGGAACAACAGAAGTATTAGGTTACGGAGAAAAACTCGCACCACCTGAAGTAACAAAACCGGGGTCTACTTTTGCGGGGTGGACACCTGTTGTTCCGTCCGAAGTTCCCGCAGAGAACATAACTTTCACAGCCCACTGGAGTCTGGACAGCAGTCTTATTACTTTTGACGCAAACGGCGGTGAAGGCGGAACAAGCAGCAATATGGTTTTTGGCGCTGATTTAATTGCGCCAAATGTTATGAGAACCGGCTATACGCTTATAGGGTGGGAACCCGCATTGCCCGCTGTGGTGCCTGCCGTTTCAACCACCTACACAGCGATCTGGTCGATCAACAATTACAACATAACATTTGATGATAACGGGGGTAGCGGCGGCTCAACTTCGTCCCGCGTTTATGGATCGCCTTTAAGCGCGCCGAATATATCGAAGCCCGGCTTTACTTTTGTCGAATGGTCACCGGCTGTACCGGAAACTGTTCCGGCTGCAAATACCGTTTACACAGCTCAATGGATTCCGACCAACTATACCGTTACCTTCGATGCAAACGGAGGAACAGGCGGCACCACTGCTTCACTTCCTTTCGGATCCGCGTTAAAAGCACCTTTGGTACAAAGAAGCGGTTACACATTTGCCGGATGGTCACCTTCTGTACCGGTTTCGGTTCCAATCGGGAATTCAACTTATACTGCACAGTGGACAATAAACAGTTATACCATTGTTTTTGATGCCAACAGCGGCGAAGGCGGAACAAACGGATCTTATGTTTTCGGTTCACCTTTAATTGCTCCGATTGTTACGAGGCAGGGTTACGCCTTTGCCGGATGGGATCCGGAGGTCCCGCCTGCCGTTCCTTCAGGGAATGCAACCTATGTAGCGATTTGGAGTCAGAACGCGTATACAATCACCTTTGACGCGAACGGCGGCATCGGCGGTAAAGTCGAGACAAAAGTCTTCGGCGCATCATTGACAGCGCCTGTTGTTACAAAGCAGGGTTATACCTTTGCGGGTTGGCTTCCGGCTGTTCCCGCTTTGACGCCGGATTCCGATGCGGTTTATACAGCGCAATGGACAGTCAACCGCTACTCGTTGATTTTCAACGCGAACGGTGGAACGGGTGGCATTAGCACGACTCTTGCGTTTGAAACTCCTATAAATGTACCCGTTGTTAACAGACACGGTTATTCGTTCACCGGATGGTCCGCGGAAGTACCCGCAACCATGCCGGACCAAGCACTTCAATTTACCGCTAATTGGATACCAAACATTCATGATGCTGTTTTCATTGTAAACGCTAACGAGTATTCAAGAACACCGACTGCGTACGGCTCTCCAATAGAAAGGCCGGTTGATCCGGTCAAAGCAGGGAGTATTTTCCTCGGTTGGGACCCCGGTATTCCGTCTTCAATGCCCGATGAAGAAGTTGTTTTTACTGCCGTATGGTATGAAATGAGTTTCTCCGTCACCTTTAACCTCAACGGCGGAACAGGTACGGTTCCTGCTCAGCAAACGGTTACTGTGGGCAGCAATATCGATTTACCGGCTCAAGGTGATATCTCAAGAGATGGTTATATGTTTATCGGATGGGCGCTTTCCCCCATTGCTGTTCAGCCTCTTTCGAGTTATTCTGTTGACAACGGAAATACCGTATTGTACGCAGTTTGGACACAGGGCTCCGGAGGGTTGTTGGCCAAACAGGGCGCCACGACAGTTATTGAACAGGATACAGGTGTGATATATGGGCTTGACACACAAATGACGAAAGCTGAGTTCGAAAACAATTTCATAACCCTGACAGGCGACTGCCGGATCGTCTATTCGCCGGATACAGATATTTTAGGTACTGGGACAAAAATTGAGGTTGTTGACAACGACAGTAATACAACCCTTCAAGTTTTCTATATTGTCATTTTCGGTGATGTGAACGGCGACGGCAATATCGACAGTACGGATGCGGGACGATTAATTGATTATGAGAACTATGTTTTCAACTGGCCGGAGGAATCATCGTTTGTATTCAGAAAAGCAGGCGACCTAAATAATGACGGAACGCTTGACTCGCTTGATTCGGGATTGATTGTTGATGTGGAAAACTATATTCAAATACTGAATCAGGCGACTGGATTGTTAATAACATAAACAATTATTGCAATTTAAAGAGGATTTATTTGATAAACACCGGTTAATATAGTGTAAATAACATCGAGAATTAAAATCACTCAATAGGAACACTTGGCTTAAAAGGCGATGGGTTCCTGTTCTTTTGAACAAAAATGAATAAATTAAATTATTGTATATTCTCGATTAAAAAATAAAAACACACTGTATATAATATAATGAAAATGTAATAATGGATTTAGTTATGAATAATCTTTATATTCAGAGTAAATCGAAACGACGGAGGGTATTTATGAACAGAAAGAAGCAGTTGTTGTGTCTCATTTTATCATTGGTTATGGTTATTGCAATTATGCCATTGGCGGGCATTCGCTCAACAGCCGGATTTACCGGCTCATTGCAGTTCGACTCAAACGGGAAGTTCACGGTTTTACAGCTTGCGGATATTCAAGACAACGCATCTGTTGATTCAAGGGTTATTAACCTAATAACAAATTTGATTAACCGGTATGATCCGGATTTAGTTGTGTTTACTGGTGACAACATTTCCGGTGGTATTTCAAACTCTGATTTTAAATCATCTGTAGATCAGTTTACGCAACCTTTAGTGAATACCGGTACACCCTTCGCAGTTACTTTTGGTAATCACGATGCAGAAAGCAATATAATTTATAACCCTGGATCAAAAGATACGCAGTATAATTACTATATGACAAAAAGCACTGCTATTGATCATGATGTTGATGCATTAACCGGTGCAGGCAGTGGCGTTATTCCTATATATCAAAACGGTCAAACAAGCGGCACACCTGCCTTCCAAGTGTATTTGATGGACTCGGGGATGTATGACTCGAATGATAATTATGACTGCCCATATACAGACCAAATTGACTACTATATACAAAGAAGTCTGCAGTATCCTAATGTACCTTCCTTGTGGTATATGCATATTATCGTTCCCGATGTAACTACAGAGGTTATGTCTGGCGGTGCATTAATTCCGGAGAGAATAAACTGGGCAAAATCAGGCTTCGGAACAAATATTGCTGAAATATTTAAAGAAGCTCCTTGCCCGGCAGAATGGTCAACTTACAATAGTGCTGCTCACCGTTCATCGGCAACTTACGGCAGCAAAACACTTTATGAATCATGGGTTGCCTACGGTAATATGCTCGGCACTTATTATGGGCATGATCACAAGAATTCGTTTGTGTCAACTACCGATGATGGTATTGATATAGGTTACGGCAAAGCACCAACACTAAACTCATATAATGATGGTAACCCGGGATCTCGTATTTTTGAGTTAGATATAAACGGGACTTATTCAACCTATAATGTAACAGAAGCAGACCTAACGAAAGCGCAAATCTTTTTTAACGCAAACGGCGGAACCGGCGAGATGATACCGCAGCTAATCACCAAAAACACAACGGCTGCAATCAAATCTAACACTTATACAAAAAACGGGACTGCTTTTTTGGGTTGGGCAACATCACCTACAGGCAACGTTGCTTACGCTAATGGCGCGAACTATACGATTGGAACATCGGATGTTACCTTATACGCTAAATGGGGCGCTACATCCGATATTACATTTAACGCCAACGGCGGTTCAGGTGGCACCGGTCCATCACCGATGGAAGTCGGGACAACACTGACCGCGCCGACAGTTACCCGAACCGGCTATACATTTGCCGGATGGTCACCCTCGGTACCTTCAACTGTTCCGTCGACTGCTGCAACATATACCGCACAATGGACAGCAAACAATTACACAATTAATTATTTAGGAAACGGCAGCACATCCGGCAATACAGCAAGTTCTTCGCATACTTACAATACGGCGAAAAATCTAACCGCTAACGGGTTTACAAAGGTCGGTCATACTTATCTTGGCTGGTCTGCATCACCATCTGCGACAACGCCAACTTATACTAATTCGCAGAGTGTCATCAATTTGACCGCGACTCCGAACAGTGTGCTTACATTCTACGCTGTATGGCAAATTAACAGCTACACGATAACTTTTAATGCGAATGGCGGCTCCGGTGGGACAAGCAGCTCAAAAACCTACGGTACACCACTTACAGCGCCTGTCGTCACAAGAGAAGGCTACACATTTGATAGATGGCAACCGGATGTGCCGGCAACTGTACCGGGCTATAATGAGAATTATGTGGCACAGTGGACACAAAATATTTATTCAATATCCTTTAATGCAAACGGCGGTACCGGCGGAACAACATCATCCGTTCCGTACGGGGTACTCCCGTCAGCACCTTTAGTAGCAAAAACGGGTTATTCATTTGCCGGGTGGAATCCGGCTATAGTAGCAGCAACCGGTCCGGCGACCTACACCGCTCAATGGAATGTAAATAATTATAGTATTTTCTTTGATGCGAACGGCGGTACCGGCAGTACAGGCGGTACGATGACTTTTGGTACTCCGCTGAATGCACCTTCTATATCGAGAACAGGCTATACATTTGCCGGTTGGTCGCCCGAAGTACCCGCAACCGTTCCTGCCGAAAATACTACTTACAGTGCACAATGGACACCTATTAACTACAATATTACCTTCGACGCTGCAGGTGGTACCGGAGGAACAAGCGGACAAATGGCATACAATTCCGAGTTAACACCGCCGGCCGTAGCCAGAGTTGGTTATACTTTCATGGGATGGGATCCGGAAGT
>CAYUWQ010000060.1:5469-10274 GCA_964448455.1 uncultured Eubacteriales bacterium
AACAGCAATGTCACCTATGTCGCGCAATGGTCCAGAAATCAGATTCAGGTTACATTTAATGCGAATGGCGGAATTGGTGGCACAAGCAATCTGATGACATTTGGGGACAATCTTGTCCCGCCTGTGGTCTCAAGACCCGGATACATCTTCACAGGTTGGTCACCTGCGGTACCGACAAAAGTTGTTGCCGGCAATCAAACATACACAGCCCAGTGGATGGCAATCAATTAGAGCGATTAGCATCTGTTTAATCTGAAAATCAAGAGTGCCTGTTTATCCGGCACTCTTGATTTTGTAAGAGCGCTAAATGCATGAATAGGGGGTTTTTTATGATGAATGGCAGACCCACCGACCACAGGAACATGAATTTGTGGCAGCTGCATCTTGATGTTGCAAAAGGTCAATCAAATGGAAAAATTATATGGCAGCCAAGGATAGGCTGCTGGTATGACGACCGGATATTTAGAAATGAGCCTTTCCCCGCACCATATACAGGCATGAGTTTGCCGGAAATATATAGGGAACTCGGATGCTCCAACCGCAATTATAATTTCAACAGTTGTTTTGAACGATTGTATGATTCGAGAATCGGTTTTAAAGTCGAAATGCTATCCAAAATGGAAATGAAGCGCACAATGTCAACCCCCGTTGGCAGTATCTGTACAATTGAATTGTCTAATGATTCTAATATTGGAAGATATCCTAAAAAGTGGTGGGTTAGCAATGAAGAGGATATGAAGGTAATGACTTGGATTGAGGAACACCTCTCATGGAAGTGGAGCCAAGAAGAGTATGAAGATAACATACTGGAGTGGGGGGATTTGGGCGCACCGACAATTTATATGCCGCGCATAAATGTTCAGGAAATATTTGTAACGACAATGGGTGTTGAGGAAGGTGTTTATGCCCTTTATGACTACCCGAAAACAGTTGAAAAATATTTTAAAGCCATGAGTGAAAACCAAATGCAGGAAATTGAATTGATTAATCAATCGCCGATTGATATCATTAATTTCGGGGATAATGTACACGCGGGCATACTACCGCCCGAACTTTTTAAGAAATATGTACTGCCGGAATACCAAAAGCGCAATGAGATGCTTCACAAAGCGGGAAAGTTTACCTGCTCGCATTGGGATGGGGATGTGAAAGGGTTGCTGCCGTTTGCGGGTGAATGCGGTTTTGATGGTATCGAAGCTGTTACGCCTAAACCACAGGGCGATGTAACGCTGCAGGAAGTAAAAGACGCTTTTGGCAACAATTTATTTTTGCTTGACGGCATCGCTGCGCTGCTGTTCAATGATGATTGGCCGTTGGAGATGTTAGAACAGCAAACAAAAGAGTGTATCGAACTTTTTGCGCCGAAACTAATCCTTGGCATTTCGGACGAAATTTCCTCGAATGGCAATCTGGACAGGATAAAATTTGTCGGTGAAATAGTCGACAATTACAATGCAAAAACAGCGAATTAAAGTTCTTCAGTAAATAAACCATAAAATCGGCAGTATATTCTTATGATATCATTGCAAAAGCAGCCGTTATATGATAAAATCAAAATACAATCTTGGTGTTTGTACATAGATTGCAAAAACAATATGTGTTTTATTTCAGGGAGGTAAAAAAATGTTTAAGTCAAAACGAATACTCAGTCTGGTGATGGCAATCGCACTTGTGGTTAATATTTTTGCGTTGGTTGCAGTTGCGGCTCCGGGTGATCCCGATGCTCTTGACGCAAAAGTTGAGCTGGTTGCCGGCAGATATAACACGACAACCAAAGTGTTTACACCACTAACTATTGGCGAAACAGTTGCAGCGAATGATATTATTGCCGTTCGAATTATACCAACGACCAATTATCTTGTCGGTGCGTCAAATTATGTCGTTATGTTTGATAAAAACCTGTTTACCGTAATGGGTACGAATAACGCGGCATTTACTGTAAATAAGGATCCGGACAATATCGTTCAAAACGATGATACCATGGAGTGGGAAACACTCCCGGGATACAACGGCAACTATTATTTCGATTTTGCCTGTACAGGATTTGCTGGAGCAACCCAGTATGTAGATGCGGGGATAACATATGCCGGCCTTCCGTCATCATCGTGGCCTGCATCCTTCGGTCCGACGGAGAACTACAATGTGTATCAAGCCATTAAGGTTGGTACACAGGCTAATTCAAATTCTAAAAATGGTGGAAACCCAGAAGTATTATCCGGGGAATGGCTCTTCCAGTTTAGACTAAAAGCCGTATCTGATCTTATAATTGGTACCAATGCCAGGATATGGACAGATGCCCGCTGGTTCAGATCTGCTTCAAATACTACTGCTGAAAGTTATATACCAAAGTGTCTGAACGGCCAGGCATCTTCCGGTGCTGGTAACGGATATAATTTCAATTTTGATTTCGACGACGCGGACATACGCCTACCTTTATCAATTCCTGTTCCCAAAAGCACAATAACCTTCAACACCGCAGGCGGCAATGCTATTAATTCATCACGCGGCGATGTTGGATCTGCGGTTATCGCACCACAGCCACCTACAAGAACCGGTTATGACTTTGTCAGGTGGGAACCGGAACTGCCGGCAGTATATCCGGAAAACGATTTGAGTGTTACGGCGATCTGGCAGATTAAAACAAGCACTATCACCTTTAACAGCAATGGCGGTTCTGCGGTTGACCCGGTAACAGGCGACTACGGAACGGATGTAACGGCTCCTTCCGCGCCTTTGAGAGATGGCTATAACTTCGCAGGTTGGCAGCCGGTCATACCCGCAACATTCCCGGAAACAAGCCTCACCGTTACCGCTCAGTGGACAATCAAACAGATTACGGTTACTTTTGACAGCAACGGCGGTTCCGCTGTCGCGCCTAAAACGGGGAACTTTGGCACAGCACTTTTACCTCCCGCATCGCCGGTCAGAAGTGGTTATGAATTTGTCACCTGGTCGCCTGCTTTGCCGGCGACATATCCCGCGAATAATTTAACCGTTACTGCTGTATGGGTTAAAAGGACCACGATAAGCTTTAACAGCCAGGGTGGTTCCCCTGTGGAATCGATCATTGGCAACGAAGGCACAATCGTAACACAACCCGAAGAGCCGACGAGAACCGGTTATACCTTCGCCGGCTGGTCGCCTCAACTGCCGTCCGTATTTCCGGGGGAGGATATGACTGTCAACGCGACATGGACATTAAAACAAACAACAATCTTTTTCAACAGCAACGGCGGCACGGAAGTTGCGCCCATTACCGGCGATTTCGGTACCCCTGTAACGCCGCCGGCAGACCCGGAAAAACCGGGATATAACTTTGCCGGGTGGGGTCCTGCCGTTCCCGCTGCATTTCCTGCTGAAAACATCACGCTTGAAGCACAATGGGTAGCAATTGATTATTATGTCGATATAATCTATGACGGTGAGATTATCGAGAATTCCTTGAAAATTGCTGTTCCCTGGACAACGATGTACAGCGCGATGAAAATTAAACTTGATTACGCAACAAATTTTGAAAACGCAGCGAGAGTTGAATATACCTCATCAACATTCAATATGCTCATTGATCAGCAGGGGAATATAACCAATAAAGGTTTCCTTGTCCGCTCATCAAAAATCACAGTTAATGTGTATGATGCAGAAGATAATATTATTGCAACAAAGACGGTGAATGTTTTATTCTACAAAACGATACTCGAAGTCGTTATGGCCCGGCTTCAAGTTTTGATTGAGAAAATTATGTCTTTGTTTAATAAGTGACCATTTTCGTTAACAAGTAAACAGAATCAAAATTAATGGGCGTGTCTTGAAATGATTATTGATCATAGCTGGGCACGCTCATTTTTATTCACTATACTTGATTTGATTGAAAATTTATGACAGGTGACAAAATGAATAAGCAAGCCATTGTTAAAAGAAAAACCAATTTCAAAAATATCCGGAAATTAGAATTTACTGTTACTGAGCAGTCCGGTCTGCTTGAATTTCTGCTGTCTAATATTTCCGGAAAATCGAGAAACAATATCAAAGCATTGCTGACTCACAGAGAGGTGTCAGTGGACGTTGAGGTCATAACTCGGCATGATTATGCTCTGAAGAAAGGGCAAATCGTAAGCATATCAAATTCTGGAATCGGAAATAACAAGCATAGAGGATTTCCCGATATCCTCTTTGAAGATGAAGACATTATTGTAATTGACAAACCATCCGGTCTGGTTAGTGTTTCGACTGAGCGTGAAAAGATAAATACTGCTTTCAGAATTATGAATGATTATGTCACTCAAAAAAATCCTGGCAATCGAATATTTATAGTGCATCGATTGGACAAAGATACATCCGGTGTTCTGCTATTCGCAAAAAATGAAGCAATGAAATATGCTTTGCAGGAAAAATGGTCTGAATCGGTAAAAATTCGTGAATATATAGCAGTCGTTGAGGGGAATATGATAGAAAAATCAGGAAGAATTCATTCCTGGCTCAAGCAAACTAAAACACTGCTGATGTATTCAACCGAAAACAAGGCAGAAGGACTGGAAGCGGTAACAAACTATGAAGTCATTCAAGAAATAAATGATTATTCAATGCTGAAAATCAACTTGGAAACCGGTAGAAAAAATCAAATCAGGGTACATATGAAAGACCTGGGGCATTATATAGCCGGAGATAAAAAGTACGGTGCAAAAACAAACCCGTTAAACAGATTAGGTCTTCACGCATCCAAGTTGGAAATAGTAAACCCTTTTAATAATCAGGTAATGTGTTTCAAAGCTCCTGTACCGGAGAGTTTCAAAAAACTATTCGGCAAT
>CAYUWQ010000061.1:0-5259 GCA_964448455.1 uncultured Eubacteriales bacterium
ACGCCGTTAATAACCGCCTACACATTTGAAAACGCGTCGGTTCGCCTGCAGGTTGATTTTTGGACGCCGCTGTTTTTGGACGATATTCATATTATGTCTACCCCGTGCAGTTTTATTGATTACCGGGTGACGGTGCTCGATGGCAAAATGCACAGCATCGCAATCAGTTTGACGATGGATGAGAGCTTCTGTTATAACGGTGCTAAGAAAAAGGATGTTATTGGGGGCGTAAAGACCGTTCACGGTGTTCAGGTCGCTTTCATGGCGCGGGAAAGCCAAACGCCGCTGGAATATACCGGGGACGGCGTCGGGATTGACTGGGGCGAATTTTATCTGGTCGGGGATAATGTTGATTTTGTCCGTGGGGATGCAGGGGCTTGTATTAGGAGTATCAGCAAAGCCGAGACGGACAATAGTTTTGCGGCAACCGATATCATTGCCTATGACGACGGTTACAGCATCGAATATTTGGGGCAAAAACTTAAAGGTATCTGGACGGAAAAATTCGGTGATATTTTTGAAGCAATCAAATATTCCAGAGAGAATCGGGAGTCTCTGCTCGAAAAAGCCGTGTGGTGGAATGATAAAATATTGACCGATGCCGAAGGTTTCGGACCGGATTACCAAACAATCCTTACCGCCTCCTACCGCCAGGTGCTCGCCGCGCATAAGCTGGTTAGAGATAATACGGGCAAGCTTTTGTATATGTCCAAGGAGTGCCATTCCAACGGCTGTATCAACACGGTGGATGTCTCGTATCCGTCCGTGCCGCTGTTTCTGCTTTACAATCCGAAACTGGTGCAGGGGATGATGAACGGTATCTTCGAGTTTGCCCGGCTTCCGGTCTGGAAAGGGGACTTCGCGCCGCACGATTTGGGGCAATATCCGGTTGCAAACGGCCAGGTTTATGCTGTGACGGTAAAAGACGCAAAAGCACGCAGAGAGATATACAAGATGAGTGAAGAAGTGTTCGATTTTAAACACCAGATGCCGGTGGAGGAATGCGGAAACATGCTGATAATGGCGTATGCGTATGCTGTTGCCGGCAGCGATGCCGCCTTTTTGCAAGAGAACATGGATTTACTGAAAAAATGGGCGGATTACCTGGTAAAAACCGGCAATGAGCTTGCGTTCCAACTGTGCACCGATGATTTTGCGGGTGCCTTGGCGCAAAATGTCAACCTGGCGATAAAATCCTGCGTCGGCATTGCCTGCTTCGGCAGAATTCTTCAACTTGCGGGGATGAACGGCAGCGAAGAATATTTGAAAATTGCCGGGGAAAACGCCGCGGAACTTGTCAAACGGGCAACGGAAGGCGGCAAGCTGCGCTTAACTTTTGATAAAAAGTCGAGCTGGAGCCTGAAATACAATATGATTTGGGACTTTATATTTGATCTTGGCTTGTTTGACGAAACAGTCGCGGCCAACGAAATCGCGCACTATTACAAAAAGGAAAACAAATATGGTGTGCCGCTGGACAGCAGAAAGACTTTTACAAAATCCGACTGGCTGATGTGGGCAGCCGCGCTGGACAAAAGCGGCGCAGCCACTGAAAAATTCGCCAAGGATTTGGCGGATATGCTCGCAAACACCAAAAACAGAGTGCCCTTTACGGACTGGTATGAAACGAAAAACGCCAAATTGTGCTGGATGTGGCACAGGACGGTGCTCGGCGGGCTGTGGATGCCGCTGCTGCGGGCAAAATGGGACGAAATCAAAGCAAACAGGTAAGACCGTATAATCTTATTGTAATCAACCTGAAAAAAGTATGAGGAGTCGGGCTATATTTATAAAAAGCATAATAAAGCAGTCTCATCGGCAACAACTACAGCATTAGTGACAAAAAGTACAGGTCATTTTCGTATACTTGCCTAAATAATTTGAGAAATAAATTCGATAGTTGCTATTTACATCTTGCATAACCTGTGATACAATGTCATTGAATAGAATAGAAAGTTGTCTGTATAATACTATTGGAGGTTAAAACGATGAAAAAGACTTTAGCGATTGTTCTTGCATTTCTTGTTATTTCCGCGTTTTCTGTAACTGCTTTTGCGGCACCAAGTCCCGTGTCTGTTGGTGAACGCGTTGTTACCATTTATTCCTGGGCAACCGGTAAACTTGAAGTCCTTGGCACCATCACTTATGAGGTCTTCGATGATGGTTCGGTTCAGGTGAAAAGCGTGACAAGCACATCCCCGAATTTTGTAGTTAATCCTGACGGCACAATTACGCTGACGAAAACCAAGACAAGTGACAACCAATTCTTAGGCTGGGTGATTTTGGGCGATTACGATGTTGTTTCGGGTTCTTTACTCAGTGACACGGTTACGATACGACCGAAGGGTGACATTAAAGTATATGAAATGTACGCTTTGCCCCCATTTACCGAATCAAACTTAAAGCAACTGTATGAATATTTGCTGGGTTTACTCAAACAGATAATAACGCCGACAACTACTGTTCCGGGTGAGACTACTACAAAGCCCGCGCCTGGACCGGATGATGAAGACCCCGTTTCCCCTCCGACCGGCAGCAACATGCTGGCACTCGGTGCAGTTATGGTGCTCTCATTGTCCGCAATAGCCGTTGTTGCTAAAAAACGCCACGATTAAGACCATTTGATCAATATAGGCGGCAGCCGTACGGCTGCCGCTTTTCATATGGTACGGTAAATCGAAACCCGGATAATCTCTAGGCCGATGTGTATTCATTAATAAACGAGGCACGCGAATGAGCATACGAAAGAAAGCAATTGTTTCTCTGTTAATTTTACTTGCATTCTGTATTGCGGCGGCAGGATGTTCGTTTCCGACCAAAAGCGGTCAAACGATCATTACTGATTTGTCGGACAGTTCCGTTTATATATCGGCAACAATGGGTTCGAGTGACAGCACCGAAGCGGCATTGACGGACACAACCGCGACAATGGAAACGGAACCCCCTTCGGCAGCAACGGGCGTCACGAAAGCTCCGTCAACAACAAAACCAACCACCTCGGCACCTGCGGCATCAACCCCACCGGTCAATCCTTCAGTTATCATGTTGGATTCACTGTTCGGACTGTCCGCAGCACATATCACACAACAGTTTGGCAGCCCGGCCGCAATTGAAAAAAGCGAGTATGGATTCAGCTGGTATGTGTATCATAAAAATTATTCACGATTTGTCTTGGTCGGCATTCAAAATAATAAGGTAATGGGGCTGTATTCAAACAGCGCGGATATGTTGTTTGAGAGTTTAAAGGTCGGGGCGGCAAAAAATTCCGTAAGACAGGTTTTGCGTACGAAAGAGTATACCGGCCCTGTTGAATCCATTCTAAAAGGCAATACAAATTATACCCTGTCGTTGACGGGCGAACGGGATGTTTTTATGAATGGTCAAAAATATATAACGGTATTTTATGACAACATCAAAGGCGGTACTCTTACCGCCGTGCAGATCATCGATTACGCCACGGAACAAGGGTTCGGGTATCTCTCCGCCCCCGACACTAAATTGGCCGAGAGCTATGAACGAATCAGCTTCTATCTGATTAATTCAATCCGGGTAAGATTTGGCAAACCGGTTCTTCAATATGATAATAATATGGCTAAGGTTGCTGCCGCTCACTCGCAGGACATGATTACCCGTCGTTATTTTGATCACCTCAACCCTCAAGGACAGAAAGTTGACGGCAGAATAGAAGCGGCAGGCTACAGCTACCGCAGTTGCGGAGAAAATATTGCAAAAGACCATCCAAGCGCTATTTCCGCCCATGAAAACTACTTGAACTCTCCGGGTCACAGGGACAATATCCTGGGAGACTTCAAACATCTTGGTGTTGGGGTTCGTATGGATGGGAAATCCATCCTTCAAACTCAAGTCTTTGTTACATACCCGTAAAGCCTTAAGGCGATTGTGAAACCGTTGACACGAAACCGTATAAAATATATAATTAACATAGCAGATGATTTGTTAACCGAACGGGAAAACGCAATGAAAAAGAAAAAAATATGGCTTGTTGTTCTTATAATATCATTAGTGGTATTTGTTATCGCGGCTGTCTGTATTGTACGGGAGTTCATAGCGGGCAAAGAGCCTGTCGATCAATATTATCTATCGGAGACTGGTTCGGTGAGTACCTCCGCCGATAATCTGCCGGATAATCCGATTGATTTTGCCAAACTACACGAGACAAATACGGACATCTATGCATGGATTAAAATTCCAAACACAGATGTTGATTATCCCATATTGCAAAGTTATTTAGAGCACGACAATTATTATATAGACCGTGACTTAAACAAAAACAAAGCCAGAGCCGGATCTATTTACACTCAAAAGAAAAATAAAACGGACTTTTCCGATCCGAACACCTTGATATACGGTCACAGTATGCTGAACGGTACGATGTTCGGTACGCTTAAAAGATTCAGAAAAGAAGAGTTTTTCCTGGAAAACAGGTATATGTATATTTACACGCCCGGGCACATACTCACTTACGAAATATTCGCGGCCTACTTATACGATGACCGCCATATTCTTAATGCGTTTGATTTTACGGATAAAGAGGTTTACAAAAATTATCTTGACAGCTGCCTTAACCCGAAATCGATGATCAAAAATATTCGCGAAGGGATAACGCTAACCACGGATGACCGGATTATTACCCTTTCAACCTGTTATGAAGAATTCGCGCCTACAAGGTATTTGGTTCAGGGAGTTTTGAGAAACGATGAGCGAACAAAATAACGGCATGAAAATTGCTTCCGCTGAAAAAAACGGTTTATCACCGCATCATAAGAATCCGAAACGAAAAGCATGGCGCGTATTGCGTGTCGTGCTGATTGTTATGCTTGTGATTATGATTATTATGGGTGCTGTTTATTTCATTTTATATCAGACCGGAAAAGGGCAGATGGAAAACAAAACCGGTATGCTCACTACCCTTGCCAATGATACCGATGAAACGGTTGAGGATGATGACGGACGCACAGTAATGTATAAGGGCGAAACCTATCGTTTGAATGAAGATATCGTCACCATTCTCTGCATAGGAAGCGATAATGAAACCACGATTGAAGATCCCGATACTTTTGGGGAAAACGGACAGGCTGATGCCATTTTTCTGCAAACCATAGATGTTAAAACCGGAAAGGCTGTCGTTATCGGCATCTCCAGGGATTCGATGGCGGATGTTGATGTGTATTCGGAAAACGGCATCTTTATCAGAACCGACAACAAGCAGATTTGTCTGGCTTTTGCTTACGGCGACGG
>CAYUWQ010000061.1:5359-7165 GCA_964448455.1 uncultured Eubacteriales bacterium
TTTAACAAAACATCACAATATTTAACGACCAATCTCGACACATCAAAAATAACTTATCTGACCACCAGCGTACTGACAAACAATTACAACGGAGATATTGATTTCCGGATGGTGCAGGGCAAGGTTGTTCAAGGCGCGAAATACGCCGAGTTCATCGTTGATGACACCGCGCTTTATGAACTGATACTGGATGTGTTTTACAACAAAGAAACTTAAGCTAATAAGATGGGAAATGCAGCCCCGTGAACTTTATCAGAGTTCCGGGGCTGATTGTTTTAGTGTTTAATAGGAATCAATCCCGGCATACAGAAAATCATCCGTCAAGCCGGCTTGCGTGTAATCGATTGCTTGAATGCCCATGGCGGGCGCCGGCGAACCGGCGGCAAAGGAAAAATCAAAATTCGCGGCATCGGTAAACATCGGGTCTGCTATCACGGAGTTCTTTTCATATCCGTTCAGGCGCATTTGCAAAATGCCGGCATTATGAATTCTTGAAAGACGGAAAAGATTTCGTCGGACGGAGATATCGGTTAGTGCTGTGAAATGTTCGGTTTCGGCTTTGGTGTTGAAGTAAATATTGTCATCGCTGAAAGCGAGCGCGTCTTTGAACTTGCCGTCGTTGGTAGTGACGCTGACATATTTGGCATAGGACGGGTAGTGATAACCCGGCAGCGGGATAAAGCCGAACAGCTCACACGCGCTGTTGGTATCCTTGCACTCATAGACAATGTTGTGCCGCGCGGTCGAATTTTCAACCGGTTCTTCATCCCCATAGTCCGCGAAAGTAATGGCATTTTTCGCCTGGCAGAAAGCGATGATGTTGTTGGTGCACACACCGTCGATATGCTTCATATAGATAACACCTTCAATCGCTGCTTCCCGGGTTTTCCCGGTGTTTACGATATGTGTCATGTCGTATATCAGGTTCTCTGTCACGGTAGTTGAAGGATTAAAATCATCGATATAAACGCCGAAACCGTAGGAGGTCAGGCGCGCGACACAGTCGTGAATAACATTGTACCGCACGATGTTGTTAAGTCCGGAAGACCACATTTCAATCGTTCCGCCATCCTGCGTGTCATACATGGCGTTGGTGATGTTGTTGTATTCGATGACATTATTGTAGGACTGCATGTATTCGTCCTGTCTGCCTGCAGGCACAATCACACCGGGCGCGTCAGGGCCGTTTAGCCAAACCTGCATACCCGGTTCCGGCCGCATGCCCTTGATGCTCGCGGCATAGCGAGGTGTGCCATCAATGCGGTTGTGGGATATGATACTCGAATCCGTTGCGTTTATCTGAACACCCGCCCCGTGGCCGACGGAAAGCCCGGTTTCATAGATAAGATTGTTTGTAATCAGGTGGTTATAACTGGAGCGATAATAAGCGGCACCCTCAATCTGCACGCCGGTATGCCCGCATTCGCCGATGACGCAACCGCGCACAGTAAGGCTATCGTTATATCCGACGGCATAAATGCCGTGACATCCTGCGCCGGAAATACGGCAGTCACGCACAGTGATGTTCCGCGAATTGCTCAGTTCAATCAGGCCGCTGTTGCCGTTGCGCATCGTGTCGGTATTGCGCAGCGAAAGACCTTCCAATGTTATATTCATAACCCTGTCGTTATGAGCGGCACCCGCAAACCGTATCGCGTTTTTCAGCAGCCCGGCCGAAAGAGTGCCGTTGGCAAGGTTCGCGGTATCGTGCGGTTTGTAATAAACATACCCGTTTGCGGTATCACAGAAGAACTCGCCTTCTTTATCAAGCAGCGACAGGTCGTTGAGCAGATAAAAGCGCGAGCC
>CAYUWQ010000061.1:7265-8748 GCA_964448455.1 uncultured Eubacteriales bacterium
ATATGATAGGTGCCGCCGCGGATGAGCACGGTGATATCCTGCGGGGTTGCCAGCCCGGCTTTGAGTGCCCGCACGGCATCACGCGCTTTCACCAAAGTTGCGAATGCGGTATTGACGGTTTTACCGTCGTTCGTGTCCAAACCGGTTGGCGAAACATAGAAGTCAGCTATGGTAGAAGTTGAATTTTGTTTCAACGGTGCGGCATTGATGTCATAATCAGTGCCGCTGTACAGGATGTTGCCGCTGAGGTCATAGCTTTCCTCGGAGTTCAAAAACCCGATGAGTGAGACAAATGAGGCGATTGAGAGGACAACAGCGGTGATTTTTTTAAGCAGTCCGGAAATAATCATGTTACCATACTCCGTTCAAAGCATATTTTGGTCTAAGTGAGCAAGAGAAACAAGTCGTTTTCCTAAACAATAGAAATGCGAATGACCCCCGAAGTGGATTATGCGGTTGGAATCGACAAAAAGCTGCGAATTAAGCGATTTTTACCGCATAATCTCTAACAAGTTTTAGATTGAAGAACAAATCGTTTCGGGTTCAAAGCTGCCTTCCCAGAAACAAATAGTGAAGTTATAATCGATGCTTTCACCCTTTTTCAACTTATATCCGCCCTTGAAATAAAGGTTGTTGAGTGCCATCAGCCCGTAATCGCGTATGTGCCACGCCGTCGGGTAACGCTCGTTTCCCGGGTGGTCATACGCCGCGATGCCGATTTTTTTGACGCCGACCGTGCCGCTGTAATTGCACCAGCGCGCGGATTTGCCCCAGCAGCCGTCTTCATTCACACCGCCATCGGCGTTGACAAAACTGCCGCCTTGTTTGACGCGCATTTCATCCGCAACGCGGATGCCGAGCGGGCCTGCTTCCTTGGTCTTGCCGAATTTAATATCGCCGTAGCTCGCTGTGAGCTTGAGCGCAATGTCCACCCTTGTGCAGGTTTCGCTGACTTTGGAAAAGCTGTAAACACGCTCCTCATCAAGGAACTGTTTGCCTTTTTTACCCTGCCAAACAGAGGATACCGAAACGGATGCCGTCTCCCCGCTGCCGGAAGTACTTACACTTTGGGCGCGGATAAGCCCGAGCGGTTTGCCGTGTTCGTTCCAAAAGTCATACCCGTTCACATCACCGATGCCGATAAAAACGGAGCGCTGGTGCGGGTGTTCCCGGTGATGAAGGTCCGGCCGGGTGAAGCTGACACCATCCCTTGTGAGGACAGGCCCAATAAACGGCGCTTTAAAATCCGCGCTGTTGACACAAGTGGTGAAAAGCCTGCCGTCCAGAAATACATCGACATCGTTCCCCGTTTTTTTCAGTTCAAAGCTCATAACATTTTCTCCTTTACGAACCGGAGTGCTTCCGGCCCTTCATTTTTATAATCATCAAAACAGCATTCCACTGTTGCGTTTTTACAAAAACCGGCATTCCGAAGATCTTTGCCGAATTTGATCAGATATGCGCCGCCGAACTTGCCGGGATA
>CAYUWQ010000061.1:8848-10019 GCA_964448455.1 uncultured Eubacteriales bacterium
CTTGCGTAGTCTTCAAGAACCTCTTTGCTTTCCGTGCAGATTTTAAGGTCCGGGCGGACAAAACTGTTGGCATACCGCAGCACAAACTCGCCTGTTTTAACCATACCCACAAGCGTATCAAGTTCTTCATCGGTCAGCGCAAGTATTTCGCCGGCTGTGGCTTCAATATAATCATAGCCCATTTCCATTGCCAGTTTGTAACCGTTAACAAGGCGGTCAAAAACGCTTTCCTGCGTGTACGCGGTACCTTTGAATTCCGGCATAAATGTTCCGCCCATGAGGGCAACTCCGATATCCATGAATTGTTGTCATCTCTTTTCGTCAGTAAATATAGTTATGATACCAAAGACAACCTGCAAAAACAAGACCGCGAATCGGAATACCCGGCATAAAGCGGAAATCATTGCTTGGCTTGGGCAGCTTATACTTATCCGTACAAATTGTTGTGCGGATTCAGCAAGCGGATATTGATTTTATTTTTTGAGATGATATAATTGCTGTAACGAAATTTTAAGAAACGGGAATTGATATTGTCTTGCGGAACGTGGTCATGCAGAAGGAGCTAAGAACATGAAATACGAATTTGACGCGGAAATCAAACGGCTTGAGGGCAAGATTCAGTGGAGTGTCTTTTATTTCCCCGAATCTGCCGTGGACTGCTTTGGTTCAAAGGGCAGCATTCCTGTCAAAATCACGGTGGACGGACACCCCTTTGACCATACGCTCTTAGGTTCCCGAAATGGACATTATCTTGTCTACAATGAATTTATCCGCCGCGCCGTCGGCAAAGAAATGGGCGATAGTGTTCATGTTACCTTGGAGAAAGACGAGCAGCCGCGTATTTTTACAGTTCCGGCTTACCTTGAAACAATTCTCAAAGACAACGGCGTTCTGGATGCTTTTCTGAAGCAGCCGGACTATTTAAAACGGGAACAAATCAATAAAATCGAATTGGCGAAAAAAGAAGAAACCAAGTCGAATCGGATTCAGAAACTCATCTCAGAGTTGAACGGAACAACGATATAAATATGATCACACGGATTGAACATAACCATGGTGGCTATACCGAGGAAAAAACGGAGTTTATCAAGTCAATAACACAAAAAGCAAAGGAGGAATGAGCCATGTTGAAACAAAGCCATGAAAACTTCACCGAAGCCCGCGATTGCAT
>CAYUWQ010000062.1:0-10001 GCA_964448455.1 uncultured Eubacteriales bacterium
TATTTAGTGCCATTGAGCAGCGACATCACTTCTGCCCTGGTCTTGGCATCGCTGCGCATAGAGCCCCGCAGCGCCGAAGTCTGCGTTTCGGAGCCGGCCGCGCGCGCGCCGCGCATGGTCATGCACAGATGTTCGGCTTCTATCACCACGGCGACGCCGTGCGGTTTGAGCCCGTCATAGATGAAATCGGCGATTTGCGCCGTCAGGCGCTCCTGCAGTTGGGGACGCTTGGAGAAGCAGTCCACAATCCGCGCGAGCTTGGAAAGGCCGATGATTCTGCCGTCATTCGGGATATAAGCGATATGCGCCCTGCCCATGAAGGGAATCAGATGGTGCTCGCACATGGAGAACAGCGGAATATCCCGCACGATGACCAGTTCTTCATTCTTTTCCTCGTGAAATATTTTCAAGTGCCTGTCTGCGTTGTCGTTAAGGCCGGCAAATATTTCCGCGTACATATTGGCCACACGGGCAGGTGTTTCCTTTAAGCCCTCCCGGTCCGGGTCCTCCCCGACAGCTGTCAGTATTTCGCGCACCGCGGCTTCAATTCTTTTCAAATCCATTTTTGGGGCAACTCCTGTCTGTACAATATTGATGCGATGTGCCGAAATTCAATCCCGGCGCCCTGTAGTTCCGTGTCAGCCGAACACGAGTTCGAGGATGTTGAAGTCTTCATTGGGCCGGTAGGAGGGTTTGCCTGATATCCGCGCTGCCGTGAGGCTCTTCGCCCGGTCGAGTATGTTATAAATTTCAGCATTGTCCACCAGCCCGGCATAAGCCGCCTTGTAGGCGCCGGCGCTCTCAAACTTGATTTGGATCGAGGTTCTGCCGGCTTCGGCTGCCGCGGCAACCCCTTGCGCGACAGCGTCTTTTACCGCCGGGCTGTAATCTGTGAAAAACAGCCCTTTTTTGACGAAGTAATTTGCCGCAGCAGCTGTGCAGGGATACAGCGAGGAAAAATCCTTATGTGTTTTGCCGATTTCACGGTCGGTTATGTTAAAGTAGGGGTAAGCCGGGTCACTCGTTTCGCTTTCGCCCAGGCTGACGGGGTCATCCCAGGTGATATCCAGGTGGTAAAAATCTCCCTCGATGTTCACTGTGTTCCACATATGGCTTTCATAACCGGCTTGGGCGTTTTTAGCCATGCCGCCAAGCACAAAGCAGTCTATGCCGGCCAGGTCCAGGAGCAGTTTCGCCGCTTTGGCATAACCCTCGCAGGCGGCCGCGCCCGTGACAAGGGCACCGTAAGCGCTGCTTTCATCCTCCGCGCCGGTGTTGGAATAAGCGCAGGTGTCGATAATATAGTCATGAATATAAAGCTCGGCGTCAAACCGGGTTTTATTGCCCAAACCGGCGGCGATTTTGTCCGCTTTTGCCTCAAGCGCCTGTTTTCGGCTGCCGTATTCGGCAGCGGACATCACATATTCGGCGTTAAAATAACTTTTTGTCCCCGTCGTGGTGATCGTACAGTTTCTGCCGATGAAAAACAGATACGGATTATCATACAGCAGCGCTTCAAAAACAGCGCTGAGTTCTTTTTGCGCCAGGGACGGAATTTCGACAGCGGCGGGCATGGCTTCGATTTCGGCGAGGATGTTGCTGTACGCCTGTTTTTCTTTATTGCCCAACCGGTTGAAATAATATTTATAACGGCTGCCGGCGGCCGGCTCCTTCACCTGCACGGACTCCCAATCGGTGCGGTCGCCGAAATAGGTCATGATATCAAAATTCTTAATTCGGGCGATAAATTCCGTGCCCGCGCAACCGGACAGGGAAAACACAACAGCCACACAAAGCAGCAGGGACAGCAGCTTTTTCATGAGGTTGATTCCTCCCGTGTTGTATCTGTTTGAGCGCCGGCGAAGAGCTTCAGGTTTTGTTCGACGCTGATGGACAAACGGTCTTTCGCGCCGGCGAGCAGTTCAATGGCGGGTTTGGCGTTGTTGAAATCAAAACCGCTGATGTCCGTGATCTTCATAGTATTGTACAGCTGCTCATAGAGCGTCTCGCTGTTTTGCGCGTTGGCTGCGCTGATGGAATAATCCAGAATGCTGCGGATGGTCTGCGCCTGCATATCAAGTCCGGGTTCGCCCTGCGTTGCGTTATAGCGAAAGTATTTCAGCAGTGTTTCGCCGTTCATTGCATTATTGCCCGCGGGGAGAAAAAGATTGAGTTTATCTTCTTTATAGTTAATGGCTTGATCGATTTGAATTTTCAGGCTGCCCGCCTTATCGATGCTTTTCATGGCGTTCTTAAAGCCCGTGTCGGTTGTGTAAGCAAATTTGTCAATGGTGATGCCGCCCAAACTTTCCACCGCCTCTTTCAAGCGCTGCGCGTCGACCGCGGTAAAATGCTCCGTGCGGGTTGACTGGCTGCCGTGAACAGCGGCAAGGGATGTTGGCGAAAGCGCGCAGACCCGCAGGCGCAACCGGCTTAAATCCGCGTTGATGACGGCGATGAACCGGAAATAGTCCGGGTCTTTGGCATCGTCCGATACGCAGTAAACAAGAAAGTTGGCGCTGCCTGTCAATGCCGGTAAAGCGGCGGTTGTGCTATCGGCAGCGACGGTTTCTTCTCTTGTGCCGTCAAAAAGATTGCCGAAGTCAAAGTCAATCGACCGCAGGAAAACAAACATTGACACGCCGGCGAAGACAAGCAGAAAAGCGCAGAAAATCAGAAAGTACTTCTTTTGTTTCGCGATTTCCGCATTCCGCTTGGTTTTGAATTCAAGTTTTTGTTTTTTAGTGCGCAATGGTCTGCCTCCCGTTGAAGGTGTGTTTATTTAAAAACCGTTTCCGTGACGCCGTTACAGACGCAGGGACAGGATGAGTGCCTCAAGTGCCTGCACACGCAAAGTACCGCCGCAAACCTGCCCGTCGCCGAGCAAAACTGCCGCGTCGTTCCATTTTTCATCCAAACGCAGCGTCATTTCATTATCCCCGCGGTTGGCAACCGTTAAAACCGCGTTACTCCGGCCGGTTCTGGTAAACGCAAGGCATCCGTCGGCGGCATGTACCGCTTCAAAATCCCCGTCGGCAAGCGCCGGGCAGGTTTTTCTGATCGCGCCCAAGGCTTGATAGTGCGCCAGCAGTCCTTCGTCTTCCGAGCCCCAGGGGTAACAGCCTCTGTTAAAAGGGTCGCGGCCGCCCTCGAGCCCCGCTTCGTCACCGTAATAGATGCCCGGAACCCCCGGCAAGGTAAACTGCACGGCGGAAATCAGCTTCATCAATGTCAGCCCTGTGTTCCGCTGCGGCGGCGTGAGTTTTGCCATCGCTCTGATATCCGGGCGGTTATCGGCCGGCGGAGCTCCGCCAAGCAATGTGAGGGCTCTTACGGTGTCATGTGTGCCGATATGGTTCATCAGTGTGTGCAGGGCTTCGGGGGGATAGTTTTCAAGAATCGTCAGCACTTTTTCCAAAAATGTTTCCGCTGAGCCGTTTTGTATGTACGCCAGCAGCGCGCCGGAGAAGGGGTAGTTCATCACGGAATCTACCTGGCTGCCGTAAAGAAAGCGCCGCCTGCTGCCATAGCTGTACTTATTGGATGCGTCTTCCCATACTTCACCGAGAATGTAGGCGTCCTCTTTGACACTTTTCACCGCTTTCCGGAACGCTTCAAGAAACTTGTCCGGCAGTTCATCCGCGACATCAAGGCGCCATCCGCCGGCACCCGCTTCGAGCCACTTTTTTGCCACACCGTTTTCACCGGTGATAAATTCGATGAAATCGGGGTTGTCCTCATTGATTTCCGGCAGAATTTCAATCCCCCACCAGGAGGTGTAACTGTCCGGCCAGCGGTTGAATTTGTACCAGTGATAGTACGGGGACTGTTTGGAATTATACGCGCCGCTGACCGGGTACCGCTTGTTTTTGTTAAAGTAGACGCTGTCCGCGCCGGTATGGCTGAACACACCGTCGAGTATAATCCGGATACCCTTTTCACCCGCAAGCGCGCACAATGCGCGAAAGTCATCCTCATCGCCCAAAAGCGGGTCGATTTTACTGTAATCCGCCGTATCGTAACGATGGTTGGAGTGCGCCTCAAAAACGGGGTTGAGGTAAACGCAGGTGACCCCCAAAGCGGCAAGGTGCGAAAGCTTTTCGGCTATGCCCGCCAAATCGCCGCCGAAGTAGTCATAGCGGTTGATATTGCCGCGCTCGTCCGGTTCCCACATCGGTTCACCGCCCCAGTCACCGCGCAGGATTCTGTCATCCGGTACGGCGGCCTTCGGTCTGCCTGATCGGCAGAAACGGTCCGGAAAGATTTGGTAAATAACGCCGCCTTTGAGCCAGTCCGGCGTTTTGAAGCCGGGGCTGTGAACAGTCAGCTGCCAATCGTCCCGGCTGTCCGTAATTTTACCCAAACCGCCGCCGGCATGGTAAATAAAGCGGTGTTCACATGGTGTTTCGAACTCGAAATGATAAAAAGCAAGGCCGGTCTCCTTCGGCGTGTACTTGCCGTGCCACCATTCCTCGCTGTCACCCTGCAAGCCTTCCCGATCGAGGGGATAAAAACAATGTTCCCCGTCCGTGTCGTAACGAACGGCCAGCCAAACACGGCGGACATCGAACGCGCGGGGGAGAATTACCCGGAAGGTTATTTCACTGCCGGCCGCAACGGCGCCGAAAGGCGTTTTATGGTAATCTTTGCGTGAATTATAAGGGATGTAATGCATCTGCTGCCTCCGCGGAAAATGTCAGGTTAAAAGTGCAGTACCGGCGCGATCAACGCGGGGGCGGAGCCGGGGGGTGTTTTTGATATGTCAAGCATGATGCTGATGATTAAATAACCGGCGATGAAGATCGCGATTAAGGCGATCACCAGCAAGATTCTTGTTATCATTTTACGGCGGCGAACACGGTCGCTGTAACTGAGTTTGTTCCGGTTAAGCCCGCCGGCATAGGACTGGGAAAAATCGGAAAAGCTCTGCCTGCGAAGCGGGATGTTGTAGTGCGGTTTTTTGTCGGATTTCTTTTTCATGATCGGCACAGGTCCTTTCCGCTGTTAAGCAAACAGCGAACCGCCGGAAAAACCGGTGAATGCCAGCGATAGAAGCGCGACATAAATAAATGTCGCGGGCGTGCCTTGAAAAACCGGCGGGATGTTTTTATTCTCTGCCATCGTTTTCATGCCGTTGCCGATAAGCATAACGGCTAAAAAGAACGCAAAACCCGCGCCGAGCCCGGTACCGATACTTTCCACAAAGGTATAGCCGGCCTTGAAGTTGATAAAAGGTACTGCAAGCACCAGCGTGTTGAGTGCCGAAATACCCAGCTGGCTGAGGAATTTCGGCTCCGCGCCGAAAGTTAAACGGAAAAACAGGGCGGTTACGGCATAAACCGCAATCAGTACGAGCACAAAAATAACAGTGTGCGGGGTGCCGCCAAGCGCCTCTATGCGCGGAAAAAAGTCGAGTGCCCGGCAGCCGGCCGAAGTGACGAGTGAAAAATAAACAATAGAGGAGGAAAACAACAGCAGCCGGCGCGGTTTCGCGGCCATGCGGACAGCCTCGCTCGCACCGTAGCCGCCGCTGAACACCAGGTTTTGAATAAACACGGTATACAGCGCGACGGAAAGCATTTTTAAAAGCCAATCCATTTCGTTTTTCTCCTTTCGCGCGGATTTCACGCCGGCGGTGATTTTATTCGCCCTGCTTGTCTTTTGTTTCTTTTTCCAGTTCGTTGAGGTAATCGAACAACTCTTTGAGTTTTGAATCGAAATCGTTATCATCCGCGGGCGCCTGCGGCGGTTGTGCCGGCGCTGATTCATCCGGCATCGCAACAGGATGTGCTGCTTCTCCAAAAGGCGGTTCAGGCGCGGGCGATGATGTGTCTGCCTGTTCTTTGGCATCCGGATCCTTCGGCACTTCTGCGGCAGGCTCGACGGGTTCGTTTTCGTCCGCCGACCCCGTTTCGGGAGGGTTGTCCTGTGCAGTGCCGGTTTCTTCGCTCTGTGCTGGTTCTTCCGCAGACGAATCGTCCGTGCCGGCAAGCTCCGGCGTTTCTTCCTGTGTACCGGGTTTGTCAACCGGCGGTTCAAAAGTATGTTCCGGCGGCGCGGGCAAAGGTAGTACATGGCCCGGTTCCGCCTCCGGAAGGGTGTTGTCTTCGTCGGGCTTGAGTTTCATCGTGACGGCTGTGGGTGATATTTCAACACCCATGGCTTTCGCGTATTTCGGGAAGTGCCGCATAACAATCCCTTTGAGCGCCGCGGCCATGAAGCCCAACACAAGAAATCCGCCGAAAGGCAGCAGCAAACCGGGCGCGGCGGGCAGAAAACGAACCGGTTTTTCGAGTATTTCTCCGCTGCCCAACAACTCGCGAATAAATCCGGTCAGCACAATGACGGCCGAGTATCCGATGCTTACAGCAAACGAGTCCAGTAAACTGTGTTTGACGCTGCTGCGCACAGCGACTTTTTCACACCGCAGCGCGATTAGCGAGTTGGCGGCCAGCAGCGGGAGGTAGATGCCAAGTGTTCTGCGCAAGTCCGGTTGATACTGTTCAAGCAGCCAGCCCGCCGGCGCGATAAACGCGAGGCCGATGAGCAGGTAAACCGCCACACGCACCCAGCGGATGATGTTTTTTAAAAAGGCGCTCGCGGCGACATGGGTGGAAATAATAATCAAGGAGGACACCGCTGCCAGCAGCGCGCCCGCGCGCAGGGAAACGGCCGCCGCCGCGATCGGACAGATACCGATGAGCTGTACGAGTACCGGGTTGTGGACGAGTACACCCTTTAAAAATATTTCTCCCGCAGGCACGGGACGGTAATGATGACTATCAGACATCCGCGTCACCCCCTTGCATGGAGGCTGACGGTACGGGCAGACTTTTGCGGAATGTTTTCAGAACGGTTTTGCCGTATTTGTCCAAGCCGGTTTCTAAAACAGGCCAGGCGGCGTCGGCGAGCAGCACCGCGAAGCACACGCCTTCCTCAAACACGCCGAAAAGACGCAACGCCATACACACAGTACCGGCAAAAGCACCGTAGAGCAGGCGGCGCAGCGGCTTTTTCGGGGATGCAGCGCCCTGTGTCAGCAAAAAAAACGCGGCAAACACAAGGGCACCCGAACATAGTTCGAGCAGCGCGGACGATAGGAGTCTGTTGAACAAGCCTTTACCGAAAACAAGGTCCGGATCAATGAAAATCCTCGGGAACAGCAGTGCCATCACGCCGCAAGCGGCAAGCATGCCCAGCGTATTGAATAGAACACCGGGTCTTGTAAATAAAAAATAAACCGAGGCCGCCAATATGACCAAAATACAGCCTGTACCCATCGGGCCGGAAAAATTCCCTGTCAACAGATTCAGAACGGTCACCGGGGTCAGCCGCATAGAGTCGCCCGCTTTTAGCATGGCGGCCAGCGACGTGCCGGATACGCCCCCGGGGGCGGCGAGGGCAAACAAATCAAATTGCGCCGTGATAGCGGGATACCGGAACACATCCGCCGGCCAACACACACAGATAAAAGCAAAACCCGCGGCCGCGGGCACAAAAGGCACGCTTGTACCGCCGCCGAACGGCAGTTTGACCGCGATTACCGCGAAGGCACAGCCCGCCGCCGCGAAGGAAAAGCGGAAGTCTGCCGGCAGCATCAGCGCAATCAGAATACCCGTGAGCAGGGCGCTGAAATCGTAAGTTTGTTTTCTCTTTCTCCGGATAGCAAGGCCGCCGGCAAAATCACAGACCACTGCGCTGACGGCGCAGACGGCAGTGAGCAGCAGTGCCCTGAAACCGTAATAATACCAGGCCATCACAAGGGGTGCGGCAAGCATGACGAGCATATTCAAATTGTTCTTCTGCGTTTGCTTTTCCGCAGAGAGTTCGATTTTTATTTCCGGCACGCTTTCACCCCCACACACACACAAGGGGACGGTTCTTGTGTGTCGATTAGATTTTGTAAACACAGGAAAACCGTCCCCTTGTGTTACATCTCTGCCAATCCGCGCAGTTTGGCAATGGCCTCCCGCGCATCCGGCATCCCGAAAATCGCGCTGCCCGCCACAAAGATATTTGCCCCGGCTTTTGCCGCGGGGCCGATGGTGTCCGCGGTGATGCCGCCGTCCACCTCTATGTCCGTTTCAAGCCCGCGTCGGCCGCATTCGCGGCGCAGCAGACGCAATTTTTCGAGTGTTTCGGGTATAAAGCGCTGCCCGCCGAACCCGGGTTCGACCGTCATGATCAGCACCATATCGAGCGCGTCGAGATAATCGAACAACTGCTCAACCGGTGTCGCGGGCTTCACACACAGCGCCGGGCAGCAGCCTGCTGCGCGAATGGCTTCAATCGTCTGCGGTATGGGCGAATCCGCTTCCAGATTGAAGGTGATGATATCCGCACCGGCTTTCGCAAAATCGTCAATAAATTCAAGCGGCTTGCTGATCATCAAATGCACATCAAACACTTTTTTTGTATAGCTCCGCAGGCTTTTAATGACAGGCGCGCCGAAGGTAATGTTCGGCACAAAGTGGCCGTCCATTACATCCAGGTGAATCAGGTCCGCTCCGCTGCGGTCCATGCGCGCGACTTCCTCCCCGAAGCGGGAAAAATCGCAGGATAAAAGCGATGGCGCGATTTTAATCAACAAGAACACCTCTGCTTTGAATAGACAAATATACCCGCATAAACAGAAAAACGCAACATTAACCGTTTATTCACAAATAATCCCATTAATATTAACACCTGCGGGTTACAATAAAAACAGGCAAAGCGATTTGCCGCTAACCATGCCCAGATCTTTTCATATTGTTTCTCTTCCTCACGAAGGAGTCAGATGCTGCACATCCGGCTCCTTCACCTTTTACTTGTTACACATCGTATGCGTTGATGTAGGCGGTCTGTTCCGGTGTCAGTTCGTCGATACTCAAACCCCAGAAACGAAGTTTCCTCCGCGCGACCTCCACATCGATTTCCTCCGGCACATCTGTCAGCTTCGCTTTGCCCGCAGGCAGTCCTTTATTTTGCGCCAGGTACGCGGCGCTGAGTGCCTGTATCGAAAAGCTCATGTCCATGATTTCCGCCGGATGGCCGTCTCCGGCGGCGAGGTTGACCAGCCGCCCTTCGGCGAGGATATTGATCCGGCTGCCGTTGGCGAGGGTATACCCCATAATATTTTTTCTGCGCTGTTTTTTCTCCAATGCGATTTCTTCGAGCTTAGCCACATCAATTTCCACATTAAAATGCCCGGCATTGCAGAGAATCGCGCCGTCTTTCATCACCATAAAATCTTTTTCGGTGATGACATCTTTGCAGCCTGTCACGGTGATGAAAAAGTCGCCCAGTTTGGCCGCCTCGTTCATCGGCATTACGGCAAAGCCGTCCATCTTCGCTTCCAGCGCTTTTATCGCGTCAATTTCGGTGATAATTACATTTGCGCCCATCCCCAGCGCCCGCATGGCAACGCCCTTGCCGCACCAGCCGTAGCCCGCGACCACAACGGTTTTACCCGCGACAATCAGATTGGTGGTTCTGTTGATGCCGTCCCACACGGATTGCCCGGTGCCGTAGCGGTTGTCAAACAAATATTTACACTTTGCGTTGTTCACGGCGATCATCGGAAACATCAGCTTGCCCGCTTTATCCATGGAAACAAGCCGGCCGATGCCGGTCGTCGTTTCTTCACATCCGCCGATAACACCCGGCAGCAGCTCTTTGTATTCGTTATGAATCAGGTTGACCAAGTCGCCCCCGTCGTCAATGATGATGTTGGGGCCGCTTTCGATTACTTTCCTCAAATGGCTCATGTATTCCGCCTGTGTTGTGTTGTACCAGGCAAACACATTGATGCCCGCCGCCGCGAGCGCCGCCGCCACATCGTCCTGGGTGGAAAGGGGGTTGCTCCCCGTCACATACATTTCCGCCCCGCCGGCTGCTAAAACCAGGCAAAGGTAAGCTGTTTTGGCTTCCAGGTGAATCGAAAGCGCCACCTTCAGCCCCGCGAAAGGCTTGGTTTTACCAAAGTCTTCTTCCAAACTCCGCAGCAGCGGCATGTTGGCTTT
>CAYUWQ010000063.1:0-9944 GCA_964448455.1 uncultured Eubacteriales bacterium
ATTTTGTCCGCGTCCGCAGAACCGTTGATATCCGCAACGGTGTATGCCCAGCCCTTTTTTACCGCGCTGGTCAGCGAGTTAATCGAGCAGCCGGCGAGTGCGGCGGCGATATTTGCCTGAACGCCTTCGGCATCCTTGTGGATAACACAAACTCTTGTTGTGAATGTCATGGGCAGCTGCGTGAGCGGCAGGTTGACAGAATTAACAATTTCGCCTCTTTCCAAATAGGCAACCAACTGATTCGCGCCCATGACGGCGCAATTGTCCTCACTCTCGGGGGTTGAAGCGCCCAAGTGCGGTATGGCGATAACGCCCTTGCTGCAGATTTGAGCATCCGTTGGGAAATCGGTGGCGTAGGCGGCAACTTTTTCATTTTCAAGCGCCGCAATAATATCGGCGGAATTAACCAGTTCGCCACGCGCGAAGTTGAGAATCCGCACGCCGTCTTTCATAAGCGCGATGCTCTTGGCGTTGATGATGTCCCTGGTCGAATCGTTCAGCGGGGTGTGGAGCGTAATGTAATCCGAAACCGCAAGCACTTCGTCCACATTGCCGACTACCTGAACCCTCGGGTCAATACTCAGCGCATTATGGACAGAAAGGAACGGGTCGTAACCGATAACATCCATCCCCAACGCCAGCGCTGTGTTGGCAACCAAAATGCCGATTGCGCCCAAACCGATAACACCGAGGGTTTTACCCATGACTTCCTGCCCGGTAAAAGCGGATTTGCCTTTTTCCACCAGTTTGCCGACCTGTTCGCCTTCGCCCTTCAGGGTTTTGCACCAGTCAAGCGCTTCCGGCACCTTGCGGGAAGAAACAAGCAGCGCACACAGGACGAGCTCTTTCACAGCATTGGCGTTCGCGCCCGGTGTATTGAACACGCAGATGCCTTTTTCCGTGCAGGCATCAACGGGGATGTTGTTGACCCCCGCGCCCGCTCTTGCTATTGCGAGCACGCTGGCGGGGATTTCCATTTCAAACATCGACGCGGAACGAACCATAACGGCGTCAGGGTTGGCAACCGCTTCGCCGGTCACATACTTATCTTTGCTGAATCGTTCAAGCCCGAACGGAGAAATTTTATTCAATGTTAAAATGTTAAACATAATATCATTTAATCCTTTCTGTTGGGAACGACCCCTGTGTCGTTCCGATTTTAATTATTCGCTTCAAAGTCCTTCATGAATTCCACAAGTTTTTCCACACCTTCAATGGGCATGGCGTTGTAGATGGATGCCCGCATACCGCCGACCGAACGGTGGCCTTTGAGGTTGACAAAACCGGCTGCCGTCGCGGCTTTCACAAATTTGTCGTTGAGTTCTTCCGTCGTCGCAACGAATGTCACATTCATCATCGAACGGTCTTTGGGTACAACGGGATTGCTGAACATTTTGCTGGCATCCAGGAAATCATAAAGAATTTGCGCTTTCTTTTGGTTGTGCAGCTTCATCGCTTCAAGACCGCCGAGGTTCTTAATCCATTCAAGCACCAGTTTGCAGATATAAATCGAATAGCACGGCGGCGTGTTGTACATGGAATCATTCTCCGCCATCATCTTGTAGTCCATAACGGTAGGTGTACAGTCCCTTGCTTTGCCCATTAAATCCTCGCGGACAATAACAACCGTTAAACCGGCAGGCGCGACATTTTTCTGCGCGCCGCCATAAATCAAGCCGAATTTTGAAACATCCATCGGCTCGGAAAGGAAGCAGGAGGAAACATCGGCAACAAGCGGAACATCACCCGTATCCGGCAGCTCTTTCCAGCAGGTCCCGAAGATGGTATTGTTCATACAGATGTAGACATAATCGGCATCGGGTGTGAAATCCTCTTTTTTTAGCGACGGGATGTAGGAAAAGGTTTTGTCTTTTGAAGATGCGACAACCTTGATCTCGCCGTATTTTTTCGCCTCTTCATATGCCTTCGTGGCAAACTGGCCGGTCAGCACATAATCCGCCTTGCCGGAGCCGTTGAGCAGGTTCATCGGGATGCCGGCGAACTGAAGCGACGCTCCGCCTTGAAAGAAAAGTATTTTATAGTTATCCGGGACATTGAGCACCTCGCGGAACAGTTTTTCCGCACCGAAAATAATTTCTTCATACACTTTGGAACGGTGGGACATTTCCATCACCGACTGACCGCTGCCCTTGTAATCCAACATCTCCGCTGCCGCTCTGTTGAGAACGCTTTCGGGCAGCATGGAAGGACCTGCCGAAAAATTGAACACTCTTGCCATTTTTTCTACCTCCAACAAAATTTTGGGGTTACCGGATTGTCTCGTTTTTCGAGACAATAAATTAGTTTCATTATAAATCAGCGCGGCAATTCAAGTCAATGGCGAAAAGTTAATATTATCCGTATTTACCGCGGCAAATACTGTTTATATTAACCGAAGGACAACGCCGGTTTTACCGGATAAAAAAAGCCCCGCCGGTATTGAAAAAACAAACACATCAAAGTATAATACTTCATATACGCCGCAGAAAGCACAAGGGGGACACAACGATGCCGAAAGCCAACAGCCGGAAGAAAAAAAATGTTAACAAGAACCGGGTGACTGTGCTGATTGCCGCCGTACTTCTTATTGCCGCGCTTGCAGCCGGTATTTTTTTGTTTGGTAAGTTTAAAGATGACTCTGCTGACGAAACCACTGCTTCAACCGCGCAGCCGACGACGCAGACATCGACTACGCAGGCTGAAACAGTCAAACTGAAAAATCCGTTGACGGGTGTTGACGGTTTGAGCGACACCGCCGCCGGTAAAAGGCCGATAGCCGTTGTAGTGGAAAACTCGCCTGCAGCAAGACCGCAATGGGGCTTATGCTCTGCGGACATTGTCATTGAAGGTGTGGTAGAAGGCGGCATCACCCGTATGCTTTGGTTATATGCCGATGTCAATGCCATACCGAAAGTCGGCCCACTGCGCAGCGCAAGGCATGATTTTGTGGAGATGGCTGAAGGTTTAGATGCAATTTTTGTCCACTGGGGCTGGAGCAACATTGCCGAGGCTGCTATTAATGCAAGAAAAGTTGACCACATCAACGGCTTGAACGGCGAGTATTTTTTCCGTGACAACACACGGAATGTTGATTCCGAACATAGAGGATATACCGACGGCATAAATATAGCCCGCGCAATCAGCGATAAAAAATTTGATATGCAAACCGGAGCGTCATATGCTGCCCCCTTCAAGTTTGTCGGCAATAATGCCCCTGCAACGCCTTCGGGCGGGCTTTGCCAAAGTGTATCTTTTGAGTTTTCTTCCAGTTACAAACATGAGTTCAAATACAACACCGGCGAAAGTCTTTATTATAACTATATGAATGCGAGCCCAATGCTGGAAGACGGCGGCAAACAAATGGCCGTCACAAATGTTATTGTCTTATATTGCCCGGTATCCGTAGCAGATGCTGCAGGCCATATGGAAATGGATTTAACCGGCGGCAGCGGATTATATGTTTCCAACGGAGCCAGCGAAACCATTACCTGGAAAAAAGGCAACACCCCGGACGCGATGCTTAAACTATTTGCCTCGGATGGCTCCGAACTGCAGCTGAACCAGGGTAAATCCTATATCGGTCTGGTGCCGGCGGCGCAAAGCGGCAAAACATTAATAGTCACAGGGGAAACGCCGACCGAATAGTCTGAAACTTTAAAAACCTAAAGAGGCAAGCAGATAAATTCTCCGCTTGCCTCTTGTTTTATTGCTTAGATATTATTTTGCCTGAATTAACTAGAGAAGCTTTTTGAACAACGAAAAAACAAAGTTCAAGGTATCAAGCACATATTGCATCACATCAACTGACTCATCTTGCTCCAGCTTATCAAACTCATCAACGGTAAGGTTGCGCTGTGAGTACCTGTCGCTGACTGCCGATTGATTTTGAAGCTTTTTAAGCTGCCAGTTGTACTTGTAGAAAATCACTTTTACAGTACTGCTGAATTGGGTTCCGTTCGTATCGGTAATTGTGATCGTGATGTTTGCCGATCTCGCGCCAGTGCGCAAATTGGTAATATAACCGGTGTCTTCGTCAATAACTACCTTTGGATTGTCCGATTGCCAAGAAACATCGGCAACATCTCTGACAATTGCAAAGTAATCAAGCTGCATATGAACTTTTTTGTATGATTTGCTCCACTTCACTTTCATTGTCAATGCGCCGTCAAGCCATTCACCGTCGCCGATAACATCAACCCATCCGTCCATACAATATGTTGGATAAACCCATTGATCAAATCCAAGTTTACCGTAAATGTAAAAGACAGTAAAATCGATGCCGCACCATTCAAAAACACTCATACCAAGCATTGGGGCGTTGCCGTAAAAGTAAGCGTAATTTAAATTTTCGCAGCCAAAAAAAGCGCCGTCACCAACATAAGTTACGCCATAGCCGACACCAACCTCATATAAATTATTGCACCAGATAAACGCAGATTCACCGATTGTCTGTACACTGTCTGGAATATTGAACCAATAAAACCCACTGCATTCCGCAAAGGCGGCCTCTTTTATATCCGTTACGGTATCCGGTAAATATATCTCGTTCAGCCAGCAGCCGGCAAAGGCACCGGCGCCTATTGTTTCCACCCCATATGGAATATCATAGTACCCATCCGTCATCTTTGCTATTGGGTACTGAATAAGTATTGTTCCGTCCGCGTTTAACAGAACCCCATCCGCACTGAAGAAGTTCGGATTGTCCGAATCAACAAGAATCTCTTCCAAACTGTAACACGAGGCAAAAACAAATCCTCCGATATAATTTACATTTTCCGGAACAGTTACCGTGACGAGTGCCTCACAGGCGACAAAGGCGTAATCGTATAAGTCTTCCAAACTGTCCGGCAACAACACAGCGTTCAACTGATAGCAGCCGGCAAATGCATAGTAACCGATTGTTATCAACCCGTCGTGGAAGGTAACAGCGCCAATCCCGGACTCACAAAAGGCGTACGCCCCGATAAAAGTAACGCTGCCCGGTATGTCCGCGGATGTTAGTGCAAAACACCAGGCAAACGCATAATCTCCGATTGTTTTAACGCTTGACCCGATTGTTACCGATTCCAAATACTCACAATCCTCAAACGCACTGACGCCTATCGCTTCTACTTTGCCCGGAATTGCTACCGTAAGCAACCCATAACAATAGGCAAATGCGTAATCCCCTATGGTTATCAAATCAGCACCAAGCGACAGGGTCGTTAAAAAGAAGCAATCCGCAAATGCAAAATCGCTTACCGAGGTTGCCCCTGCTCCGACTGTAACCGCCAGAATATAACTTCTAAAGGAATTCCATGGAACAGAAAAATAATCATAGGTATACATGGCACCCGAACCGGTAATATCAAGTGCCCCGGTCGGGATATCAAACTGCCAAGAAAGGCTCGCCCCGCAAGATCCGCTTAAAACCGTATTCGTCTTAGGCGTTATACTCGTGACATCAAAACCATAATCGCTATCCGTTTCGTCGGAGTAAAACACGACTGTAAACCCTTTGCCGAGTATCGTTATCGTTTTCCCTGCGAGCTGATCGCCCGTGTATGAACCAACCATATTATCATTGTCATCATAGATCTCAATAAAATCGAAATCCCACTCTATCATCGTTGCCGATGAAAATACTATTTCGATGTTCGTCACATTCGGGTCGGTATTTCCGTAAATCCATCTGTAGTATGTATCGTTTGAATAAGGGTGCGCCGAACTAAACGGGCCGGTTACAACTTCCCACAGCGCTTTGCTCTGCTCGAGTTTTTTCACTTCATGCCTGGTCGGTTTTTCCGGCAATAAGTCAGCCATTTTCCCGGGTGTTTGTGCGGCGGAAATCTTTGATTGGTCAGCCGGACTGCTTTTCGCATAAACAGACAATGCAGGTAAACTGGTGCCGATTAACAGAGCAAGAGCAATTAGAATTGACAGTGCTTTTTTCATAAGTGTTCCCCTTTCGATATTTTTCATTTTTCAGTGAGTTTTAATTTTTTCTTCCCGCCTCCCCAAAAAGTTATGTGCTTTCAAATTTGATCCATTTTTTACAACTACATAACTCTTATATTTATTTTAGCAAAGTATATCCGTTCGTCATTTTTTATAATTATATTCTTTAAGAATTACATTGTCAACAATAACTCTCCTCATTGACAAACTATTTTTATATCTAATACAGGTGTGATGATAATGCCAATTGCTCATAATGCCTCGGCTGAATAATTCACACAAAATCCGATGCGCCAAAACTTTTGCCTAATTTTTCAAGGTTATTATTGTGAATTAGCAATAATTCGTATGAGCATAAACATAAAAGAGACTAACAAAACTTGTTCGTCAGCCCCATGTATTCTAATGATGTTATTTACCCCACATCATTCTTATCATACTCTGCAATATAATACGGATGCTCCGGGTCATAGTGCGTCAGCGTTACCGGGTTCTCGTTGTACCCGCCGGGACGACGCTCGCTGCCGGGGGTTTTCGTCAGTGTGTCACCGAGTTTTTCGCGGTAATCGTTATAGATTTTTGTGAGTTCTTCAACGATTTCCGGGTTCTCATCATAAACATTGTTCTCTTCCGAGATGTCCCTGTCCAAGTCATATAACAGATTTTCGGGCTTTCCGCCTTTGTAGAAGTGCAGTTTCCAGTTGCGTTTCCGCACCGCTTCAAGCCTTGAGTTGGAGGAGTAATAGATAAACTCGTCCCGTGGTGATTTGGCGCCGCCAAGTATCGTATCCGTCAAGTCGAACCCGTCAATTTTGAACCCGCCCAGCTCTTCGCCTAAAACAGCGGCGAACGTCGGCAGCAGGTCCATTTGGCTGATCAGTTCATCGTTCACCGAAGGTTGAACCTTGCCTTTCCAATACATCATAAACGGAATGCGCTGCCCGCCCTCCCAGGTGGTGTGTTTCCTGCCCCGCAGGGGATAGTTGCTCGCGCCGCGGTCTGCTCTGGAGCCGTTGTCGGAGGTAAATATAACAATGGTATTGTCCAGCAGGTTCAGCCTTTCCAGCTCGAATATCACCGCTCCGCTTGCCCAGTCGGCGGAGGCGACGCAGGCGCCGAAATCGCCGTTTTCGGATTCCTGAACAAACCGCTCGGCGGCGTAATGCGGCAGGTGTACATGCATCTGGGCAAAATATAAAAAGAACTTATTGTTTTGGTTGGCTCTGATAAACTCGACGCACTTTTCCACATATCGCTCGGTGAGCGCGCGCTGGTCGGGTTGTTCCTCTATCACTTCACTGCCGGCAATCAGCGGCAAGGGCGGCGAGTTTTCCGGGTCATCTCTGCCAACCATCATCCCCATATCGTTGCTGTACGGCAGACCGAAGTAGCTGTCGAACCCGAACTCGCAGGGCAAAAATTCCTTTTGGTCCCCGCAGTGCCATTTGCCGACAATCGCGGTGGCATAACCGGCGTTTTTAAACAGCTGCGGCAGGGTAAATTCATCCTTGCTCAGCCCCAACGGGTCGGCGGGGAAAAGTACCCGGTCTATGCCTACCCGCGGCGGATAACACCCGGTAAGCAGCGCCGCTCTGGACGGCGAACATACGGGTGACGCCGCGTAGCAAGAGGTGAAGATCATACTCTCCTTCGCGAGTTTGTCTGTGTAAGGTGTTTTATTGATTTTGCTGCCGTAACAGCCCAAATCACCGTAACCCAAATCGTCACAGTTGATAAGGACAACATTCGGTTTTTTATTGTTCATTATTCATCCTTCATCATTCATTTAACAGCTATACGCACCTGCAGTATATCCCCGGGCTGCTGTCCTCAATCACCGTGGCGCCGACTGCTTTCGCGTAATAATCTGCGGGGCCAACCGCGCCGATAATCGCGTAGGCATAGCCTTGCTCCCATAGGGATTCGAGGCAGCGCCATAACAGCACCGAACCAAGTCCCTGCCCCCTCATCTTCTTTACAACCCCTGTCGGACCGAAAAAGCTTTTGCCGGTGGCGTTGTAACAGGCGAAGCCGAGGATTTCGTTTTTATTGTCCACGGCGATAAAGCAGCTGACGGGGTCGTTATAAAAGGCAGCCGTTGTTTCGCTTGCCCAGCCCTCGCTGAATTCATTTTTAATGAAAGCCTCAACTTTTTTGAAGTTTGGGGAAAGCACGCGCAAAAAACGGATACCGGTTGTGTTTGTTATTTCCGCTTCTTTTTTGCGGAAGCTGTTGTAATCCAACTTCCATAATCTAACGAGCATATCGGGCATACCGTTTTCTCCTCTTGTTTTTGTTTATGAAAGCTCCCAATCGATGGAGTCAACATCGAACGCGTAATGCCTCACATGTGACCCCAGATAGTCTTTCGCGAGGTCCTGCACATGGAAAAGAGAACCGTCCGGCAGCGGGAGGATGGTCATACCCTCGCCCTCAGCCCCGTCGACAAGGTTGCGGGCAAAGGCTTTTTGCACTTCACCCGTGTCAAGGTTCACAGCGAAAACCGCCTGGTCATCCCTGCTGATGGATAAGTAGAGAATCCCCTGATACATATCTCCGCCCTGCACCTTGTGCACAGGCGCGTTGATTTCGATGGTTTTGACAAATGCCATGGTTTCGGTATCGTACACATTGATGGTGGTGATATGGTCGCGCCGCGCGGAATAAATCCAGCCCTTGTCCGGGTCCGCCACACACCACGGCACGCCGTTTTCGTGTTTGTCGAGCGGCAGCGGATACGCCGCTATAAACTCGAGCGTTTCCGCATCGTAGGTGCAGATATATAAATGCTCGAACACCTTGCTGTCTTCAATCGGCGCGTATATTTTACCGTCATAATAAGTGATGCCGCCGATGTGCTTACAGCCTTCCAGCAGCAGCTTCGGCGGAATCGCCAAATAGTTCGCCGCCTGTATGGCAACGCCGTCCAGCGCGGTTTTAATCAAGCCGTAATTGGAACTGAAATAGAAGCTCTCGCCGTTGTTTGCCATGCCCTGCGCGCGAATCAAGGTGTCAATAAGCGTGTAGGATGTTTTGCTGACCGGCTCCAAATAATTTGGTTTTTCGGGGCCGTCGTTTACATCGCTGAGGAAGATAAACAGCGCGGTAATGAGTGAAAAGATACCGGTGACCAGTTTCGGTAATTTAAACATTGCCGTTTTCTCCTTTTTATATTCGGATTTATTATCTCCAGTCCAGCGGATTGGTCAGCAAAAAGTTGATTTCCTCCTTGGGCGGCATCGTGCCGAAGGCGCAGATCATGTTGATTCCGTGCGCCTTGAGGTCGTCGTATAACCTTTCGTTTTCAACACTCCGGAACGGATTCAGGATGAAAAACTCGCCGCGGAAGATGTTTGCCTTATAGTATTGGAACGAAAGGCGGGCTGTCTCCACATTGAAGCGCTGTGTGTCTGTTAAGTTTGCGGCTTCGGCGCTGTCCCATACTGAATCCAGCATCCGCACTTCTTTATTGGTAAGCAGCGCACTCTGGTAATGCCATTCCATAATGAAAGAATGGGAAGACGCGATGACTTTTGAGGTGTAATAATTAATATACTCTTTGATAAACGGCGCGGCTTCGCCGTAATAGGCCGCCACAAATTCATCCATGTGCCGCTGGACATCACAGTCCGGATCCCACATTGTCTTTGCTTTGATGTAGTTGCGCAGTTGGTTAAACGCCGCGGTATTGTGCCCGCCCCCGCAGTTGTAATAGATGCCGGCTATTTTATTTTCACTGTAATACTTGAAGTTTGGCGCAAAGGTTTGCAGATTTGCGGCAAACTGGAGATAGTTGAGGAAGTTGACGGTGTAATTGTAAATATAAATTTTTTCGGCTGATTCGCCCCAACCCGCTACAAAATCCACATAAGGCGGTTCATGGTCGGAAAACCGGTAGGCGAAAGTCTCGTTCTTTGAATCGTCCATGTGTCCGCACTCGTTTACCGGGTGTGCATAACAGGCATGTATCGGGCAAAGCACCGGTGTCACATTGGCGTTGCATTTGA
>CAYUWQ010000064.1:0-5747 GCA_964448455.1 uncultured Eubacteriales bacterium
GTCTGGTAAAAGAAATACAGGGTGTTCTTTACACCGAAAACCAGCGCCGCGTTCATTAAAAACCGCTGCTGTTCCTTCGTGGGGTTGGCCATGCCGCCCCATGAAACAGCCTGAACGAAAAGCCACATCGGGATATCGTGCTGCCATGCTGCTGTGCGGACGGTGGATATATTTTCGAAATAGGTCACCATATCCTTTTCAAAAACAAATCCGGAACCGAGCATTTTCTTGGAAAGGGGATAGTGGTCATAACAGAGGATTTCGGGTTCGAAGATGTCGCAGTAGTCACGGATATGGTTGTCGTAAGCTGCTTTTCCGGTGATATCATCGGTATAGCCGAGCTGCGTGTTGGACGCATAGTTTGGAAACAGGTTGACAATCACCGGTTTATCGGTGGAACCCATAATTTCTTTAACACCGGCTTTTACGGCGGCGAGCTGCGGGAACAGCACGGCACTCGGTTCATCCATGATGTTGAAGCCATACAGCGCAGGATGGTCTTTGAACTGAGTGATAACCGCGGCGTGGTCAGGATTGTTTTTGTCAAAATCTTTGCCGCCGGGCACGGACATCAAAACCGTTAAGCCGTTTGCCTGCGAGGCATCCAGGATGAGCTGCGCTTTTTCGGTGCCTGGGTAATAATACCACATCATATTAAAGCCTGCCGCGGCAACATCCTTAAACAGGAGGTCGGCTGCCGCAAAATCCGTCATCAGCTCAGCCCTTGGCGGGCACCACATACCCATTAAATGCGGATTTGCGGGATCCGCGCTTGCAAGCGGTGTTAAACTGCTGTCAACGATCTTCTTCACCGGTGTTACCTCCCTGTGGCTAAAAGTAAAAAAGTCTTGAACGGTCTTGCATATCACCCACAAATAAGATGCGGCTTGCCGGATAAACTCATTTGCATTTTCCCCAAAGGGCAGGTCCGCCAGGCTGAATACAGACACGGCAGAGGACTTTGTGACGATTTCAGCCGGAGCGGCGGAGGCACTTGCGCCAAAAGAACTAAAAACAAAAATCAACGACAACAAGATGCATAATGACTTTTTCATATATTCACGCTTCTCTCCTTATTTTTTATTATTATAGCACGGTCGATACCTTTTGTCATTGTATTCGCCGCAGCCGGCTGCAGGGCACCGTATATGCGAAAAAAACAGCCTTCGAAATCAACAATTCCAAAGGCTGTGCGTTTTTTACTTTACCGCAGTGCGGGAAGACTCGCCGCCGCGACACTTTGCCCGACTCTTCTGTCGGACTCGTCCGGCAGATGAAGTTTGACTGTGGAGTAGAGCGCCGGGTATTCGGTTTTTAAGACATGCTCGGCGGTTGCAATAATGGCATGGCCGCCGTCGCCGGACATTACCCTGCCGAGGAGCAGAATATGGCCGATGTCGTAAATATCCGCATAAAGGGGGATGGCGTGGCCTAGGTAACAGCCGATGGTTTCAAATATTTGCAGTGCCTGTTTGTCGCCCGAGAGAACCAGCTTTTGCACTTCTGCCAGTTTTTCCGCAGGTGTCAAGGATTCACCAAGCACAATCCCGGCTTTTGGGGCAAGCTTGATGATCGCATCCTGCGAGAAGTATTTAACCCCGCAGCCGATATCGCCCGACCATTCGTCGGCCATCGCACCGGGCTGCCCGTCAACCGGCACAAATGCCAACTCATTGAGCCAGCCGGTGATGTTGCCGTCTTTATCCACATAACCGCCGGCTTCGCTGGTGCCCATGGCAATGCCGAGTATTCTGGTTTCGTTCAAATTCATAGCGCCGGCCAATGCCGTTACATCACCGTCGTTGGCAACTTCAAAGGGGATGTTCTCGCCGATTTCTTTTACCGCCCGGATATAGATGTTTTTAATATATTTGTCAAATTCATCTCTCGGCACTTTTAGGAAGAGTGAAGCCACCATCGTTTTGTTGTTGATGTATACGCCCGCTGAACTGACGCCTATCGCGTCAACCCGCGGCATTTTCGCGGCCGCTGTTTTAAACGCGCTGACTATTTCGTTGAAGTGATAATTACTGTCCGCATTTGTCTTGGGTGACCAGTAAACCTCCTCACTGTAAACGGTCTCGCCGTCAATAACCGCAGACACCTTTCTGTCGCTCCCGCCGGCATCAAAACCGATTCTGCACCCGTCCAAATGTCTGCCAAGGGGTTTGGATTGATCTTTTTCCGCCGGTTTCTGTTCATATGGGAGGCTGATAACTTCAAATTCACTTTCATATACCTGCGACATAAAACCAAGGTCAAATGATCTGACACCCTCATTGGTATAAGCGTTCTTCATATATTGCGCGATTTTGTCATCACCGCAAATATAAATTTTATAACCGCCCTTTGTCCACAATAAAAGCTTGACTATCCGGCCGACAAAATAGCAGTCTGCCGCGAACAAGTCCTGCGTGCCGTGCATGAATGTATCATAAACGGCCATTAACCCGTCATTGCGTTCAACCGCGATACATACCGGTTTCTTTGCGGTTTTAAGAAACGCTTGATTGAATTTTGACAGCGGGATAAAGGTTTCATCAAGAACCGGGATGTTCTTTATTTCCACTTCTATTCCGTATAGATTCATCAGACAAACCTCTCAATTCTTTTGACAACCTCGTCTTTGAACCTGTCGATATATTTTGATATATACTCGTCCGGGCTGCGGCCGGAATCATTGACCAAGGCTGTGATGTCCAGCCCGTAGGTCATAGAGTCGCTCGCGTCAACGTCGTGACTGGCGAAGAAGGTGGCGTTCGCGTTTCTTCTGCCGAGTGCCGCCAAATCATAGCGTTTGCCGCCGGCTATCTGGCTGTCAAAAACGCCGAGAAGTGATGCCGCCAGGTTCTGGTGGGCAGAGGTGTCCAGTATGGTTTTATCCTCGTCGCAAAGCCAGTCCAATCCGCGCCAGACCTCAAGGGAATAGACTTTCTTCGGTTTAAATTCATCCGGCAGCTGCCTGACCGCGCTGATAACACGCAGCGCGACCGACACATGCGTATCGTGTTTGTCGGCAAGATTATGGGTATATATCACATCGGGCTTGCACTGTTCAATGATTGACTTCAGCTCCGCGACGAGTGTGTCGTTTGAAGGGTCTTTCACCTGTGCGCTCGGGTATGCCAGTAACAGCTGCGCGGCATATTGCCCGATGGATGCGGCCGTTTTTTGCTCCTGCGCGCGTACCTTTTTCATTTCATCATCCGTAAAATTCTCATAAACGCCGCTCCTGGGAGAGCCGCCGCCGTCTGTCACCGTTACTCCGGTAAACCATTTTTCATCCCGCCCGAAACATTCAACAATCGGGCCGAACGCCATAATTTCAATATCATCCTGATGGGCGGCGACGCAAAGGTGCGTTGTTCTTGCGAGCGCGATTGGAACATTCGCATTGTCGGGTACAAAAATTTGCGCGTCTTTGTTGTTCAGCTGCATTTTTTCACCTACTTGGTTATTGTGATTTTCTTTAACGCCCGCGGGCTGTCGGGGTTTAATCCTTTTGATACGGATAGATTTTCCGCGAAGCATTGGGCAAAAACGGCAAATAAAAATGCCGAGGTCACTTCAGAGCCGAATGATGGCAGCAAAACGGAGTTCTCGGAATCTTTTGCCAGGGTTTCATCATCGGTAACGACCAAGACCTGGGTGCCCATTGAGTTAATCCGGTCAATCATCGCTTCCGAATCCTCAAATGCCTCACCGGCAGGTGCCAGCAGGATGACAGGGACATCCGAGTTAATCTGTGCCAAAGGTCCATGGTAGAAGTCCGATACGGCGTAGCCCTGCATTTTGATATAGCAAGTCTCCTGTATTTTAAGCGCCATTTCCAGCGCGACCGGGTAACATAGACCGCGAGCGAGCACAAAACCCTCAAACATATATCTGTATCGCTCGACTCGCTTTGCTGCGGCAGAGCCTATTGACTCGATCGCTTGCCCCAGTGCCTCGGGCAGTGCCCTTAATGAACCAAGTAGTTTGCTGTTCTCGCTCCAATAGGCGGTTAACAGCGCCAGCAGATACATTTGCGCGGTAAAGGTTTTGGTTGCCGCCACACTTTCCTCCAAGCCGGTATTGCAGTAGAGGTGGTATTTCGCAATTTTTGCCATCGGCGAGTTTTTGTTGTTTGTTACCGATACGGTGACGGCGCCCTGCTCATTGGCTTTTTCAAGAACCGCTATCGCGTCTGCCGCCTCGCCGGACTGGGAAATGCCGATAACAAGGTCACCGGACATGTCCGGATTACCGTCATAAAGCGTAATGCTGCTGGGAATGGCTAACGCGGACACAATCCCCTTGTAAATACCCAGCAGATACTGGCCGTAAACGGCTGCGTGGTCGCTGGTCCCTCTTGCCGATAGAACCGCATGGGTTATTTTTTTTGTATTTAACTCCTGAACCAGCGCGGTCAGCGTTTCTTTGTTCTCGCTTTCAATTCCGCCGAGCACCTTCGGCTGCTGAAAAATCTCTTGCAGCATTTTTGTCATTTTGTGTACCTCTCTTTTTTATTACAAAAATTGTATATCATACGCTGTTTGCTTGTCAAGCCGAAAAGGCCCGGCTGCCGTAATTCTTTCCCTTTATTCAAGGAAAGTTCAAGCTTGATTAAAAGCGGCGGAAAAACAAAATCCCATAAAAAATAGTTTGATATTCGCGAACCGTTTTGATATACTTCAATATGATATTAGCATAATTTTGATAAGGGAGAGGAAACAATGGACACAACAAGAAAAATCGGATATGCGGTAACCGGTCTCGGCGTAGGCAAAGGGCACGCGAAAGCGGCGCTGAACTCCAAAAACGGCAAATTGATCGCGGTTTGCGACTTAATCCCGGAAAAACTCGAAAAAGCGAAGAAAGATTACGGTGATATCCTCACTTACACCGATTTTGATGAGATGCTCAAGAACCCCGACATCGAAATTGTCAGCATCTGTCTGCCCAGCGGCATGCACGCCGAATTCGCCGTCAAAGCCCTTGAAGCGGGCAAGCATGTACTGGTTGAAAAACCGGTGGACATCACGGCCGAGGCAGCGGAAAAGATTGAAGCCGCCCGTATAAAAACCGGACTGAAAGCCGGCGTGATTCATCAAAACCGCTTCAATGCCTGTATGAAGCCGATGAAAGAAGCCATCGACAGCGGCAGACTGGGCAAAATATTCCTCGGCACATTCGCAGTTAAATGGTACCGCACGCAGGAATACTATGACAACGGCGGCTGGCGCGGCACCTGGGACATGGACGGCGGCGGTTCCTTGATGAACCAGGCTATTCACACGGTTGACTTGATGCAGTGGCTGATGGGTGATGTCGAATGTGTTACTTCAAATATGGGTGTGTTTAATCATGTGATCGAAACGGAGGATATGACCGCATCGCTTGTGAAATTCAAAAACGGCGCTTCGGCAACCTTTGTGAGCACGACCTGCGCGTATCCGGGCCTCAGCACCGACATACAGGTTTACGGCACCAAAGGCTCCATCGAAGTGGACGGCGACCAGCTGAAACTGTGGCGCATTGAAGGCGAGGATGAGGACGAAGGCAAGAGTATGATTGACCTGTATGGGGAAGGCAACGGCAACGCGACCGCGCTGGACCCGACACTGGTTGTCGGCCACGCGACACAGGTGAACGACATTATCGATGCCGTGCTGTTTGACCGCGATCCGTTAATTGTTCCTTCCGATGCCATTAAATCCGTTAAGATTGCCAACGCAATATATGAGTCCGCAAGGACCGGAAAGACG
>CAYUWQ010000064.1:5847-9647 GCA_964448455.1 uncultured Eubacteriales bacterium
CAAAATTTCCCCGCGGTGCCGGTCGAAGGTCCCGTTACAACCTACCAGACCGGCGGCGCTTTCACAGAACCGCTGTATGTCCCGTCGGACAGCGTGATGGTCTATACACTGGACCCGGGCAACTACGCTAACTGGGTAAATCATACCGATAAATATACCATTGACATGATGATAGCCATTAACCGAGCGGATACCTCCTATGTGGATGCGCCGCCGGGCCACCGGGACGAAATACAGATGCGAAGCGATGGCAGCTTACTGAATCACCCGTCATCGGCAAGTGTTTTCTACATGGTGCCGACCGAAAACTTTATCGATTATTTGTGCAATCAGCTTGAAGCCTGCATCACAATACAAGCACCGGGTATGATAGCCCTTGAGGAACCGGAGATTTTTGACGACGGCTGCTATGCTGCCTCTTTTAAAGCGGAGTGGCAGAACTACTATGGCGAGGCATGGCAGGATCCCGCATCGTCCCCATTGGCGAGATATAAAACTTCGCGTCTTATCGTTTACCTGTTTGAAAGAGCGATAACCCAAATCAGTACGCGCGTCAAAGCAATATGCCCGGAAACGAAAATTTATATCGCGACACACAGCACGGTAAATTATGACAATTACGGCATTACCGCCGGCATCGACCATTACGCACCGCTGGTTGACGGCATCATCGGCCAGACCTGGAGCGATACAGCACGAATGAAACTGAAATATAACGGTTCGGACCAAACCGATGTTTATTCCTATGCCGCGCTTGAGTACACATCCTATATAGACACCTGTAAGGATATCGATTTTTACGCCCTTGCGGATTCAAAAGCTGATAATCCCGACCTAAGCTGGGCGGATTACCGAAACCTTTATCATCAAACAATCGCGGCATCCCTCATGCAGCCGGAAATACATAAGTTCGAGGTCTTGCCATGGCCGGACAGAAGTTTTCTTGCCGCGCCGGATGACTATAAAACGGAGCAGCTGAATGTGTTTGCCGCGCTCAAACAGCTTTCGGGCAAGGCGTCCGAATTGACAGCGGGCACAGCGAAAATCGCACTGGGTATTTCCGACACGATGTCCTGGCATGATGAAAAGACTTCCAAACAGCCGTTGCAGGCAGTTGAAGGGCTTTCGGTGCCGCTGATTAAAGACGGCATACCGCTGAAAATAAAATCCCTTGATTTTATCAAAACAGCACAGGACCTTGCGGATATTGAAGTGCTGATTTTAAGCTACGAAGTGATGAAACCGGCTGCCGAGCAGACGAATATCGCCATTGCCGACTGGGTCAAGCAGGGCGGTGTTTTGTTGTATATAGGCGGGCATGACGCTGTTGGAAAAGCACAGGAAAAATGGTGGTCCCCACAGGGTACGCCGTTGAAAAACCTGTTCAATCACCTCGGTCTTTCGGATATTCATGTAACTTCACCCAAAAGCATTCCAAACTTTTTCAAGTGGTCCGGCGAGGGACTTAATGTGTTGGATCAAGCAAAGATAAATCTGATGCGCCTGCGGTTTGTTGACTGTTCATCCAATGCTTCTTTCACAGGCAATATTAACACTGTGCTTAAATCGGGGCGCGACAGTATCGGCATCAGCCAAAGCGCCGGAAGGGGCAGGGTATTGGCCTTCGGCTTCCCTGCCTATTTAACCTCAACACCCGGCGGAGCTGGATTGACGCGCTCACTGGTGAAATACGCGCTATCTTATACAGACGGCGATTATAACCGGCAGAACCTTGTGCGTATCAACCGCGGCGGCTTTATCAGCGCGCACGCTTTCAAAAAAGCGGGGACACTTGAAGGCAGATTCATCGATATTTTCGACAGCGAGCTTGGGGTGCGCAGTCAAGTAACCGTTCAAAAAGGGGACAGCTGTCTGTTGTACGACATATCACAACATGATCTGTCCATCCCGCGCCTGGCTTTTACGGGCGGAAAACTAACGGGCAATCCGATTGAAACGGCGGACAGCACAAAATTCGCCGTAACAGGGCCATCCCTCGCGGACATATCCGCGCGCATCATTAGCGCACACGGCACATACCCGCAAAGCGTCACAGCAATGTGCGAAGGCAAAAAAATTACACCGTATATAAAGTGGGATGCTTCAACATCATCACTTTTACTTCAATTTGAAGGCTCGGTCAGCGGCATTTCGGTTGAGGTGAGCTGGTCCGGCAATGAAACCGATATCTCCAACGAAAAATTGCAGAACCGGATTGTCATCCCCACCAACAGCAGCAATCTTGACGCGGCTTATATCCATAAAAACACCGCGTTTGCCAACGACTCCCTGCGTTTCGCGGACGGCGCGGCTGAGCTTATTTACAAGTTCAACATCAACGAATTCACCAACCCCACCTTCACACTTCAAGTCCTTCAAAATTATTTGATTGATGTTTCAGCGGATGGTGTAAACTATACCGTCACGCATGACTTCTCGCTTATTAATCCGGTACATTTAACGACCGGCGGCAACGATGTGCTGCTGACCTTTGACCCGGATGACTACGGCGCGGCGGCTGAGTTTTACATCCGGATAAGGAATACCGACCCGGCAAAAGGCTGGGGCGGCAGTGTCAGAACATTAATTATCCGTCAGTTTCCGTCTTGAAGCGGAGTACATCCGCAATAAAAATATTGAGGTGAAATAGTATGCGCGAAACCATCACGAAAGAAAAGGCACTGGAACAGGTAAAAAAATACAACCGCGAACCTTTTCATATTCAGCACGCGCTGACCGTGGCGGGTGTGATGGAATGGTATGCGAACGAACTCGGTTACGGGGAGGAATCCGGATACTGGGGTGTCGTGGGGTTACTGCATGATATCGACTTTGAGCAGTACCCGGAACAGCATTGCGTCAAAGCCCCTGAACTGCTGCGGGATGCGGGAGTGGCTGAAGATGTTATCTATGCGGTCTGCAGCCACTGTTACGGGATAACCGTGGACATTGCGCCCAAGCACGAAATGGAAAAAGTCCTGTTCGCCGCGGATGAACTCACGGGTTTAATCAGCGCCGCCGCGCGTATGCGGCCATCCAAAAGCGTGACGGATATGGAACTTACCAGCCTTAAAAAGAAGTTTAAAGATAAAAAGTTCGCCGCCGGCTGCTCCCGTGATATTATCGAGCAGGGCGCGGCGATGCTTGGCTGGGAACTGGATAAGCTGCTGGAAATGACCATCCTTGCTATGCGTTCATGTGAGGAGAGCGAAAAATGAAGAATAGTACAACCATGAACTCAGTCATAAGAAAACTCACCGGTGTATTGCTCGCGGTTGTAATAACCGCAACGATTTGTGTAACCCCGGTGAGCGCTATTTCCGAACCGACGCAGGTTGAAAGCTATCCTTTCATATTTGTCGAAGGGTATATGGGTTGGGGTGAATACAACAAAATCAACGATATCGTTCAGTATTGGGGCGGAATGACCGGCGATTTGCTGGAGTACCTTAACACGGAAGGATACGAATGCCACGCGTCATCGGTCGGGTTCATCAACAGCGCTTGGGACAGGGCGTGTAATCTATACGCACAGATGACCGGAACCCGGACCGATTACGGGCAGGTTCACGCGGCAAAGTATAATCACAGCCGCTATGGTCCCGATTATACAAACAACGCCCTGCTGGAAGACTGGGGCAAGTTGGATGAAAACGGCAGAATCAGAAAGGTGAATTTTATCACCCACAGTTTTGGCGGAACCGCCGTTCGCCTGCTCGCGCAATTGCTTGCTTACGGTTCTCCGGAAGAAATGGCGGGAACGACCGAAGGCGAAGTATCCGGTCTGTTCACGGGCGGTA
>CAYUWQ010000065.1:0-9559 GCA_964448455.1 uncultured Eubacteriales bacterium
CGCCCGTAGACCCGGCGAAAATCGCTGTTTTGCTTAAGGGTGGTTATTTTTGCCAAAGCAATCAATCCGTCCGCTCAAGAGTATTGAGACCGCCGCGAAAAAATTAATAGGTGAGCACTTTTCTGCCTTTTGCCCTGCGCCGGGCAAGAACTTTGCGGCCGTTTCTGTCCGACATTCTTTTGCGAAAGCCGTGCTCCATACTTCTATGGCGCTTCTTTGGCTGATAGGTTCTTTTCATGCGTTGACCTCCGTTCGTGATATATCCGAATATCATCATAACCGGATGATGATTTAAGGTTGTGTTTTGTGCCTTGCAAAGACACATTATATAACAGTAATTGTATTCGTGTCAATCATTTTTTTATACCGCGATTGTTGAAATGCAATAATTTATATGCTATACTTCATAAGAAATTGACCGGATTCAAGGAATGCGGTGCTATAAAAGGAGCAAGACATATGGAGTCCTTTGCGGAGTTGTGGGAACTGGTGAAAGCGGAGCTGAAGGCAAACTTGTCTGAGGTTATCTATAATGTATGGCTCAACGAGCTTGAATTGGTCAGCTTTGAAGACGAAAAAGTTGTCTTGTCCATCGTTGAGTTTAAACGGAAGATCGTCGAGCAAAAATTCTATGATGTGCTTTGCCGGGCATTTGAAAAAGTGCTCGGTTTCAAGGTGGAGGTCATCCTCGTGGACCCGTCGTTCGCAAAACCCCAAAAACAAAAAGCGGAGGACATGCCGTCAAAATACGTCGAGAACACCTTTGAAACCTTTGTGGTCGGCTCGTCCAATAAATTTGCCCATGCCGCAGCCCAGGCAGTGGCCGCAAACCCCGGCAAGGCTTATAATCCGCTTTTTATCTATGGCAGCTCCGGCCTCGGCAAAACCCATTTGCTCCGGGCAATTTGTCAGGAAATTATTACAAACAACCCGGGCATCAACTACATTTTTACACACGGCGAGGACTTTACCAACGAAATCGTACAGCATTTGGCACAAAAAAACATGGCGGATTTTCACAGCAAATACCGGAATCTTGACTTGCTCATCGTGGATGATGTGCAGTTTATCGCGGGCAAAACATCCACGGAAGAAGAGTTTTTTCACACCTTTAACGCGCTGACCCAAATGAAGCATCAAATCGTGCTTTCATCCGACCGCCCGCCCAAGGAAATCGCAACCCTCGAGGACCGCCTGAGAACCAGGTTCGAGTGGGGACTCCTTGCGGACATACAGCCGCCGGACCTTGAGACGCGCATGGCCATTATTAAGCGCAAGGCCGAATACCTTGAATTCCCGCTGCCGGACGATGTGGTGCAGTATATTGCGGAAAGGCTCAAAAGCAATATCAGGCAGCTGGAGGGCGCGGTAAAAAAAATGCAGGCATTTGTCACCATTCACGGGGCACCCAAAAACACGACATCCGCGCAGAACGCCATTAAAGATATTTTGAGCGACAGCAGGCCGGTACCGGTCACGATTGAGCGAATCGTGCAAGAGGTGGCAAGAACCTTCGGCGCGAGCGCGGCGGATATCCGCTCAAAAAAGCGCGACGCGCAGACTTCGAAAATGCGCAAAATAGCCATGTATGTTGTCAGCGAAGCCACCGGTCTTTCGAAAGAAGCCATCGGTAAAGAGTTCAGCGGCAGGGACCACTCAACGGTTATCTACAATTTGCAGGAAATCAGAAAAATGATTGAAAATGACCGTACGCTTGAAGCAACGGTGAGCGATATTATGAAGAATGTTCAGGAAGAGCAGTAACCGGCATGTGCAGCCGGCGAGGGGATAACAAATGAAATTCACCAAGATGCACGGGGCGGGCAACGATTATATCTATGTCAACTGCTTCGAGGAAACGGTTAAGAACCCGGTACAAACGGCGCTGACAGTCAGCGACCGGCATTTTGGCATCGGTTCCGACGGGCTTGTTTTGATCGAGCCATCCGCCGTTGCGGATTTCAAAATGGATATTTACAATTCCGACGGTTCCCGGGCTAAAATGTGCGGCAACGCGACCCGGTGCGTCGCCAAGTATGTTTATGACAATGGAATGACAAACAAGCGGGAAATCTCTTTGGAAACCCAGAGCGGTATAAAAACCATTCAGATGTTTGTCGAAAACGGCAAGGTAACAAGCGCGGCGGTCAACATGGGCGCGCCGGTCACCGACCCCCGAAAAATTCCGGTCGATTTGGACGGCGGCGCGGTTGTCGCGCGTGAAATCGAGGCCGGGGGCAAAAACCATACCGTAACCTGTGTGTCAATGGGCAACCCTCACTGTGTGCTGTTTGTTGAGGATACGGGCAGTATTGAGATTGAAAAAACAGGCCCGCTGTTTGAAAACCACCCCCTTTTTCCGGACAGAATCAACACCGAGTTTATTCAGGTTATCGATAATAAAACGCTGAAGATGCGCGTATGGGAGCGCGGCGCCGGGGAAACGCTCGCCTGCGGCACGGGCGCCTGCGCCGCAACAGCCGCGGCTGTTCTCAACGGGTTGTGCGAAAAAGATGAGGATATCAGCGTCATTCTCTTGGGCGGTGTGCTGACAATTCGCTGGGATTCGGCAAGCAACGATATTCATATGACCGGACCGGCCGAAACGGTTTGTACCGGCGAAATAGAACTTTAACGGCGTACAAGCTGACGCCGCATCATTTACCGGAGGGTTTCAATGAACATTAACGCGAATTTTTTAAAGCTGCAGAACAGTTATCTGTTTTCCACCATCGGGCAGAAGGTTCGGGATTACACGGCGGCGAATCCGCGGGCGGATATTATCCGGCTGGGCATCGGCGATGTAACCCGAGCGCTGCCTGCGGCGGTGACACAAGCCATGCACAAAGCGGTGGACGAACTGACGGATGAAAAAAGCTTTTATGGCTACCCGCCCGAATACGGGTATGACTTTTTGCGGGAGAAAATCAGAGACCATGATTTCTTAAGCAGAGGCGTTTCGATTGATATTGACGAAATATTCGTCAGCGACGGCGCTAAAAGCGACACCGGCAATATCGGCGACATCTTCGGTACGGAAAACACGGTGGCGATCTGCGACCCTGTTTACCCGGTGTATATCGATACGAATGTGATGGGCGGCAGAGCGGGTGAACTGCTCACGGACGGGCATTGGAGCAAGATTGTTTATTTGCCTTGTACAGCCGAAAATAATTTTTTACCCGAACTGCCCCAGAACCATGTGGATTTGATTTATCTGTGCTATCCCAACAATCCCACCGGGATGGGCATATCAAAAGCAGAGTTGCAAAAATGGGTGGATTACGCGAATAGAGAGGGCAGTATCATTCTTTACGACGCCGCGTATGAGGCGTATATCACGGAAGATTTGCCGCACAGCATTTACGAGCTCAACGGCGCGAAAACCTGCGCGATCGAATTCAGGAGTTTTTCCAAAACCGCCGGTTTCACGGGCGTGCGCTGCGCTTATACAATGATTCCAAAGGAACTCACGGTGAACGGCGTCAGCCTCAACAAACTTTGGGCACGCCGGCAGGCGACCAAGTTCAACGGCGTTTCCTATATCACACAGCGCGCGGCTGAGGCGGTTTATTCCGCTCAAGGCAGACAACAGGTCCGGGAGACCATTGATTTTTATCTCGGCAACGCAAAAATCATTTCGGACGGCCTCACATCAGCCGGCTTTAAAACTTGGGGAGGCGTCAACTCGCCGTATATTTGGCTTCAGGTGCCGGAAGGCTTGAGTTCCTGGGCGTTTTTTGACCTGCTGCTGAACAAAGTGCAGGTAGTCGGCACGCCGGGTTCCGGCTTCGGCCCTGCAGGTGAGGGATTCTTCCGCCTGACGGCATTCAATACCCGCGTGAAAACGCTGGAAGCGGTTGAACGAATCAAGCACGCGTTTTGAATCTTACCGCGCGCATCAAGTTAACCGGTTGTGCGGCACCGTACAGCTTAAATACAAAGGGGGACAACACCATGGAAAAACGGAAAATGATTTACGAGGGCAAAGCGAAAAAAGTATACGAAACCCCGGATACTGATGTTGTCATTGTTGACTACAAGGACGATGCCACGGCCTTCAACGGGCTGAAAAAGGGCACCATCACCGGCAAAGGCGTCATCAACAACAAAATGACGAACCTGATATGCAGGATGCTGGAAGAAAAAGGTATCCCGACGCATTTTATCGAAGAACTCAGCGACCGGGAAACCGCCGTGCGCAGGGTACAGATTGTTCCGTTGGAAGTAATCATCCGCAACAAGGCTGCCGGCAGCATGGCCAAGCGTTTGGGGCTTGAGGAAGGCATGGCGCTGTTGTGCCCGGTGCTGGAGTTCAGTTACAAAGACGATGCGTTGGGCGACCCGATGATCAACGATTCCCACGCGCTTGCCTGCGGCTTTGCCACGCAGGATGAAATCGATGCGATACGCGCCATGGCGCTGAAAATCAACGATATTATGTGTGATTATTTTGCCGCGAGAAATGTCGAGTTGATTGACTTTAAACTGGAATTCGGCCGTTATAAAGGCACCATTATTCTCGCGGACGAGATATCGCCGGATACCTGCCGTTTCTGGGACATGACAACCCATGAAAAGCTCGACAAAGACCGTTTCCGCAGGGATATGGGCAGTGTGGAAGAAGCATACGAGGAGATGGCGAGAAGGCTGGGCATTTAGATTTCAGATATCAGATGTCAGATTTGAGATGTTGACGGATTAAAATAACATCAGGTTGAGGAACGCGGAATGCGTTGTAAAGAAATATGACAGAGATGAATTCAAAACTTCATGAAGAATGCGGCGTGTTCGGTATTTGCGGCAGGGGGATCAAAACCCCTGCTCAAGCCGTTTATTTGGGGCTTTTTGCGCTTCAGCACAGGGGACAGGAAAGCTGCGGCATCGCCGTAAGCGACGGGGGCGTTATCAGGAGCCATAAAGGTATGGGCCTTGTCGGTGAGGTTTTTAACGAAAAAACCCTGTCGGGCTTGAAAGGCCAAAACGCCATCGGCCATGTGCGCTATTCGACCGCCGGCGGCAGTACGATTGAAAATTGTCAGCCGCTGGTATTTCGTTACGCGAAGGGGCGTTTCGCGATTGCCCACAACGGCAACCTGACAAACGCGGCAGAGATTAAAACCGAGCTTTCTCAAAACGGCGCCATGTTTCAGACAACGGCGGATTCGGAGATTATTGCTCAGCTCGTCGCGCGGGAAAGACTCGGCTCCGGGAGTATTGAGCAGGCCGTTGTGCGGACCATGAACCGCATTCAGGGGGCTTATTCGGTCCTGGTTCTAAGCCCGCAAAAACTGGTTGCCGCGCGGGACCCGTTCGGGTTTCGTCCGCTGGTAATCGGCGAAACGGACAATGCGTTTGTGGTCGCTTCCGAAAGCTGCGCGCTTGACGCGGTCGGCGCCCGTTTTGTCCGTGATGTCGAACCGGGTGAAGTGGTGGTATTTGACCAAAACGGCATGTGTTCCATCAAAGACAACTGCCGGGGTGTGCGGAACATTTGTATTTTCGAGTATATTTACTTTGCCCGGCCGGACAGCGTCATCGATTCGGTGAGCGTGCATGAATCCAGATTGAAAGCAGGCGTGATTTTGGCAAGGCAAAAGCCGGTCAATGCCGATATTGTTATCGGCGTGCCGGACTCCGGGCTGGATGCGGCCATCGGCTACGCAAGGGAAAGCGGCATCGCGTACGGGGTGGGTTTTGTGCGCAACAATTATGTCGGGCGCACCTTTATCAAACCTTCGCAGTCCCAGCGGCGTGAAAGCGTCGACATTAAGCTGACCCCCTTGTCGCAAAGCATTGAAGGCAAAAAAGTTGTGGTTGTGGATGATTCCATTGTCAGGGGTTCGACAAGCGCGAAAATCATCAAAGGGCTTAAAGAAGCCGGCGCGCTGGAAGTCCACCTGCGTATTTGTTCGCCCACCATCCACTGGCCCTGCTATTTCGGTACGGATATACCGACCAAAAAAGAACTCACCGCCAACCACTACTCGGTCGATGAGCTTTGCGCGATTATCGGCGCGGACAGTCTGGATTTTTTAGACAAGTCAAGCCTCGGTGAGCTTGTTGATACCGCGGAAAAGACTTTTTGCGATGCCTGTTTTACGGGCGAATATCCATACAAGTGCAAGGCGCCGGGTAAAAAGAAATCAAAGTCGGGGATGAAAAATGGGAATCTTTAAAAAAATCAATATGGGGCTCAAGAAAACCCGTGACAGTATGGCGGGTGCTATAGATTCGGTTTTACGCGGACATACCGAAATTGATGATGAATTCTATGACGAGCTCGAAGAGATACTGATCATGGGCGATGTGGGCGTGGTGACCGCCGCGCGTATCACCGAAAGCCTGCGGGAGAGAGTCCGGAAGAAAAACCTCCGGTCACCGGACGCCGTCCGGGGCGCCATCAAGGAAATTGTTGCGGAGATGCTTGAAGGCGGGCAGGAAATGAATCTCGTTACCGTGCCGACGATGATCCTCGTCATCGGCGTAAACGGTGTGGGCAAAACGACTACAATCGGTAAAATGGCGGCGATGTACAGGGAACAGGGCAAAAAAGTCATTATCGGCGCGGCCGACACTTTCCGCGCGGCCGCTATTGAGCAGCTCGAAATCTGGTCCCGGCGCGCCGGTGTGGAAATGATCAAGCATAAGGAAGGCGCGGATCCCGCCGCGGTGGTTTTTGACACGATATCGGCAGGGAAAGCGCGGGATTCGGATATTATCATTATCGATACCGCGGGCAGGCTCCACAACAAGAAGAATCTGATGGACGAACTGTCCAAGATCTACAGAGTCATCGACCGGGAGCTGCCGTACAGCGACCGTGAGGTGCTGCTGGTGCTGGACGCGACAACCGGACAGAACGCGGTCAACCAGGCAAGGGAGTTCAAAAATATCGCGGAAATTACCGGCATCATCCTCACCAAACTTGACGGAACCGCAAGGGGCGGCGTGGTCCTGGCGATTAAAAACGATTTAGATGTACCGGTCAAATTTGTCGGCGTGGGCGAAAAAATTGATGACTTGCAGCCGTTTGACCCGGCAGCATTCGCGCACGGACTTTTTGATGTTGAACTGTCGGCTGATGACGAAACGAGTAAGCATGAATAAAACTGATTATTTGATTGCCACAAAAAACATGAAGAAACGCGATGAATTGCAGCGGATTCTCGCGCCGCTGGGCATTCAAGCCGTATTGGCGGAGGAGATTGGCATAGACTTAACGGAAGTTGAGGAAACCGGAGAAACATTTGAGGCGAACGCGCTTTTGAAGGCAAAAAGCGGCTGCGCCGAAAGCTCGATGCCATGTATCGCGGACGATTCAGGCCTTGCGGTCGACGCGCTCGACGGCGCGCCCGGAGTTTATTCGGCGCGGTACGCCGGGGAACACGGAAACGACGCGCAGAACAACGAGGAATTGCTGAAAAACCTCGAAAACATACCGTTCGAAAAGCGGACGGCGCGCTTTGTCTGCGCCGCGTGCTGCGTGTATCCGGACGGACACGAAATCGTTGTGCGCGGGGAATGTTCGGGCAAGATAGCGTTTGAACCTGCAGGGTCGGGCGGTTTCGGTTACGACCCGTTGTTTTTACCGGACCAAATCGATGAAAACGCAGACGGATTAATGACCATGGCGCAGTTGGACAGCGTGGAAAAAGACAAAATCAGCCACAGAGGCAAGGCGTTAAGCCAACTTGCCCAACGAATAGGAGGTGCGATATGACAAGCAAGGAAAGAGCAGACTTAAGGGCGAAAGCAAACGCACTGGAAGCGGTATTCCAAATCGGCAAAGGCGGCATATCCGATGCGCTTATCGCGCAGACCGAAGACGCTTTAAGAGCCAGGGAATTAATTAAACTAAAGGTGCTGCTTGAAACTGCACCCGAAAAGCCAAAGGAGCTCGCAAAAAGTATTGCGCTGGCAACCGGCGCGGAGGTCATTCAGGTCGTAGGCGGCAGCATTATCCTGTACCGGCTGAATCCGGAACTGCATCAGCCCAAAGCCCAGCCCAAAAAGGCTGCAAAAAAGCCTCACCACAATTCCATCCCGAAACCGCGGATACCCCGTGACAAAAAACCGTCCGCCGCGCGCGCAAAACCGGGTGCCGGAAAATCCGCGGAGGCCGCGCCATCAAAAACCGGCAGAGCGCCCGTTAGACACACGGATAAAAAAGCCACCGCGCATAAACCCCTTCATCAGGGAAGACCGCGGCCGGCTGTAAGGACAGGCAAACCGCCCGCAGGCAAAAGCGGCGGCAAAAAGAGGGGCTAATCGGGGCAAACCAAGTGTAAAGTTGAATCGCTTTACACCGTGTCGCGGGCATTGACAAAACGCTGAAATGTGCTATACTATAAGTCCCCCTCTTTGAAAAGGAAAGTGATAAGCTTGGCGGAAGAAAAAGATGTAAAAACAGTTGCTCAAAACAAAAAAGCTTATCATGAGTATTTTATTCTTGAGGTGATGGAAGCCGGTATCGAGCTTTTCGGCACAGAGGTCAAATCCATCCGGCAGGGCAAACTGAACCTGAAGGACGCCTGGTGCGGAATTGTCAACGGCGAGATATTCCTGAACGGTATGCATGTCAGCCCGTATGAGCAGGGCAACATTTTTAACCGCGACCCCTTGCGGGTGCGCCGGTTGCTGATGCACAAAAGAGAAATCGTCAGGCTCAAAGCCGAAGTCAAACAGCAGGGCCTCGCGCTGATTCCACTTTCCGTTTACTTTTTCAAAGGCAAAGCAAAAGTCAAAATCGGCCTTTGCAAAGGCAAAAAGATCTATGACAAACGCGCGGTCGAAGCAAGCCGCGACGCCGCAAGGCACATCGAACGCACCTTGAAAGAAAGATAGTTGGTTAAAATCAGGTTGTCTATCATCTAACGTCTGATGTCTAAAATCTAATAGGGGGATGAAAGGATTTCGACGGGGGTTTTGAATCACGATAAGCGAGTAGCGGCGCGGACCCGCTCTAAAAGCCGCAGTTTAATTTTAAACGACAATAATACAGCTTTAAAAGCTGCTTAATTAAGCAGCCGTTCTTACCGGAAGCACCGCGGTCCGGATAAGGGCGTCGATTAGCGGTGAACGTGCACAGGGGAGAGTCGCGTAACCTGTCATGAATAACGGGACTACCGTAGAAGCAAGCCTGCCTTGCGGCGTGCTTTGAGGGGAATCTTAAAGAATAGGCTACACTCGTAGAAAGTTGTGAGAATGGGCTTTCGGACGCGGTTTCGATTACCGCCATCTCCACCACTCTAATCCACTTTGTTTTGGATTGATGAACGGCACAGAGGTACTACCCTGTGCCGTTCATGATTTTTATCTGTTTTCGTGATTCTTGATTGAGCGTACATTGGTCAATATTTGCAGTCAATAGCTTAAACAATAAGTGTTTATTGATGCAAAAGCATCTATGAATTTATCAATAGTGGTTAGATGTGAAATGAATGATATTGCTTTGCTCAGTTACTAATTTGGGTAACGCATATTAATAGAACAGGTAATTTTGAATTCCACTGCAAAACTATTGACTATTTATTTAAGTGGGGTTTATACTTAAAAA
>CAYUWQ010000066.1:0-6594 GCA_964448455.1 uncultured Eubacteriales bacterium
AATCCGAATAAAAATTGAACACGCTGATGACAAGAACATTGCCGACAATCTGCGGTATCCCGACCATAAAGCTCTCAAAGGTATCCGGCGGCAGGGAATACGCCACTAGCCCGAGAATCAGCTTAACACCCATCGCGGCGTGGGCAATGTTGCGCACCTTCTTGTCAATGCGGCCGAAGTTTTCATAAATTAACATGTTCAGCGGTGTCATCCAGGTAAACACATACCCCGAAACCATGCCGATGATGCCGATTTTATAAAAATCCATGACGGATATGCCCATAATGGCGCCGCAGAAAAAGCCTGCGTTAAAGCCGATAAACCCAGCCACATACTGATATATGTTCCCGCCCGACGCGCTCACGCAAAAGGCGACAAACTCCTTTATGGAAACATACTCACCTTCTTTGGGGTGGTTCCAGTAGGTTTTTACATAGCGTTTGCCCTTTTCAAACTGCTCACGCGACAGATATTGTTTGACATTCAGTTTCATACATACCGCCTTCACGCGTTTGTTGTTGACTGTGAGAGGGGTTCTCAGCGGCGCTGAATTTTTCTAAAGTCCTGCGAAATAATCTCCAGCCCCGTGAATATATCCTTCAAATATCTGTCTGAAACGAGCACGCGGGGCACAGCGTATGCCGGCATGTGCTTCACGGCTTCCGACATAATTTGATCAATCTTGCTTTGAGTGTCCGAAGTGTAAAAGACGATCAGCTCAGGATTGAGCATAACAATCACCGAGCGGACAACCTTTGCGCAGTATACCGGGGTAACCGGCTCACACGGCTCATCGCGCAGAAATGATATTTCCCCCGCGAAGCCGTTCGCGCCGCGCAGGATTTTGCCGTTGACAATTTGCCCGAGCCCGATGCCGTTATGACCGAACTGCAGGGTGGCAAGGGTGGCGTTTTCTTTGTTCACGGCATATACAACAGCGGCAGACGCGGTCAGCTTCATGTCGTTCTCAATCACCGCGTCAACCTTATGTTTTGACATTAGATATTCTTTTAAATCAAAGCCATTGAGGGAGGGATTATAATACCAATCAACAATCTTGCCATCATCGGTTATAGCCGGCACAGCTACACAAATAATTTTAACATTCGTATATTTAGCGCGGATTGATTTAAATACCGTATCGATCTCTTTGCAAAATTCTTTCAGTTCAATGGTCTTTTGACCGGCTTCGCAAATGTGCTGCGCAAAGTCTTTTAGCGTATAATGCAGCGCCTCATTATCAAGCGCAAAATACAAGGTATACAGATAAGCGGCGTTAAGGTAGTACAACTGTGCCTTTCGCCCGCCGGTTGAGGGTGCGACAACAGACGGTACAATCACCCCCGCCTTTATGCCGAAATCGATTGCTTTTGAGACGGTTGGAATGCTCAAACCCGTTGTTTGAGATACCTCGGATATCGCGCAGCTGTTACCGGTTCGCATGGCGTTAATAATGGCGTTGAAATGAAATGTTTTCAAAACGGCACCTCATATTTCGGTTTATTTGCGAAAGGATAAAATTAAAAAAATCATTCAAAGAGAAATACTTTTTTAACTTGCTTTTAAAAGTATTATACACTGGATTTTCAAAAGGTCAAACACTTTTTATCGGCGTGTTAGGGTCAAAAGGTTAAGGTCGTCTAAAAAAGACCCCCGGGGAGAAATCGTTCTCGCCCGGGGTGCAACTACATTGTTATTCTACTTCTTTTTCTTCCCGAAAATGCCGCCCTTTTCATCATTGCCTTCGCCGGATGGACCTTTGCTGCCGAGCGACGCCTGGAACTGTCTGAGCAAATCCTTTTGCTGCTGATTCAAGTTCTTCGGTACATCAACAATAACCCGGATATACTGGTCGCCTTTGCCCCTGCCGTTGAGCACCTGAATGCCCCTGCCTTTGAGGCTGAACACCTCGCCGGGTTGCGTACCCGCGGGCAGTTTGAAGTCCACCTTGCCGTCCAAAGTCGGCACCAGCAGACTGTCGCCCAGCACGGCCTGCGCGTAATTAATCGTATAATCACACCAGACATTGTAACCGTCGCGTTCAAAGAACGGGTGCGGGCGCACAAAGACCGCCACATGCAAATCGCCCGCCGGCCCGCCGTTTACCCCGAAATTGCCTTCGCCCCGGACATTGAGCACCTGCCCGTCGTCAATGCCGGCGGGAATGTTTACTTCAATTTTGCTTTGTTTGGAAACTCTGCCGCCGCCGCGGCATTTGGTACAAGGTTTTTCGACAAATTTGCCTCTGCCACCGCATTTGGGGCAGGCTTTGGTTGTTGACATCACGCCAAACGGGGTGCGCTGCTGGGCATTGACTTGCCCCTTACCGTTGCATTCCGGGCAGATTTTCGGTTCCGTGCCTTTTTCCGCGCCGCTGCCTTTGCATTCCGGGCAGACTTCGATTTTATTGATATCGACGGTGCGCTTGCAGCCTTTCGCCGCTTCCTCAAAAGATATGGTTACCCTGGCCTGCACATCTTCCCCTCTGCGCGGCGCGTTCGGGTTAGCCTGCCTGCCGCCGCCGAAACCGCCGCCCCCTCCGCCGAAAATGCTGCCGAATAAATCGCCCAGGTCAAATTCCATCCCGCCGCCGCCGAAGCCGCCAAACCCGCCGCCCGGACCGCCCGCGCCGAAATTGGGGTCCACCCCCCTGTGGCCGAACTGGTCGTAACGGGCTTTTTTGTCGGCATCGGAAAGCACTTCGTAAGCCTCGTTGGCTTCCTTGAATTTGGACTCGGCAGTTTTGTCACCCTGATTTAAGTCAGGGTGATATTGTTTGGCCTTTTTACGGTATGCTTTTTTAATCTCGTCCTCGGTTGCGGTCTTTGGCACCCCGAGCACCTCGTAGAAATCGCGTTTTTCGGCCAATCCAATCGGCTCCTATCGTATAGTTTATGCAGTGTTAACAATGGGTATTATTATAACGGTTCTTGTGCTCACATACAAGGGCGGAAATTATTTCCGCCCTTGCTGTCTGAACTGTTTGTTTTACTGATCTTCCGGCACATCGGTGAAATCGGCTTCCGTGTACCCGCCGGCATCACCGGAAGGCGGAACATCTTCACCCGGAGTCTGACCTTGCGCCGCTGCCGCATCCGCGGCTTGTTTATAAAGCCTTTCGGATACTTCATAGAACTTGGCCTGCAGCTCTTCCTGACCGGACTTGATGAGATTCATGTCCTCCCCTTTGAGGGCTTCTTTGAGTGACTCGATTTTATCGTTGAGCGCAGTTTTTTCCTCGTCGGAGAACTTGTCGCCCTCTTCGCTGATGAGTTTTTCACACTGATAGACCATTTGATCCGCGCCGTTGCGGGTATCAATATCCTCGCGGCGCTGTTTGTCTTCCGCCGCGAACTGCTCCGCTTCGCGGACAGCTTTTTCGACATCCTCTTTTGACATGTTGGTAGACGATGTGATGGAAATGGACTGCTCTTTGTTCGTGCCCAAATCCTTCGCGTGGACATGCACGATACCGTTGGCATCAATATCGAAGGTCACTTCGATTTGCGGAGTGCCCCTTCTCGCGGGCATGATGCCGTCGAGATGGAAAACACCGATGCTCTTATTGTCCTTCGCGAACTCGCGCTCGCCCTGAAGTACATTGACTTCAACAGACGGCTGGTTATCCGCCGCGGTGGAGAAGATTTGGCTCTTTTTAACCGGTATGGTGGTGTTTCTTTCAATGATTTTTGTGCTGACCCCGCCGAGCGTTTCAATGCCGAGGGAGAGCGGCGTGACATCCAGCAGCAGCAGCCCCTTGACCTCACCGCCGAGCACGCCGGCCTGCAATGCCGCGCCGATAGCGACGCATTCATCCGGGTTGATGCCCTGGAACGGTTCCATCCCCATGAACTTTTTAACCGCTTCAAGCACTGCCGGTGTGCGCGAGGAACCGCCGACCATTAACACCTTGTTGATATCGGAGTTTTTCAGGCCGGAATCCGCCATCGCCTGGCGAACGGGACCCATTGTTTTTTCTACAAGATCCGCGGTCATTTCGTTAAACTTTGCCCTGGTGAGCGTCGTTTCAAGATGCCTGGGACCGGAAGCGTCTGCCGTGATAAACGGAAGATTGATGGTGGAGGTGGTCACGCCGGACAATTCAATCTTCGCCTTTTCCGCCGCTTCCTTGAGGCGCTGCATGGCCATTTTGTCGCCGCGCAGGTCAATGCCCTGCTCTTTTTTAAATTCATCGGCAAGCCAATCTATAATCCGCTGGTCAAAGTCGTCGCCGCCGAGCCTGTTGTTGCCGGCTGTTGCGAGCACTTCCTGTACACCGTCACCCATTTCAATGATGGAAACATCGAAGGTGCCGCCGCCGAGGTCGTAAACCATAACTTTTTGATCGTTTTCTTTGTCAATGCCGTAGGAAAGGGCTGCCGCCGTGGGTTCGTTGATGATTCGCTTGACTTCAAGCCCCGCGATTTTACCCGCGTCCTTGGTCGCCTGACGCTGAGCATCGGTGAAATACGCGGGGACGGTGATAACCGCCTCAGTCACTTTTTCGCCGAGATAAGCTTCCGCGTCGGTTTTCAGCTTGGTTAAAATCATCGCCGAAATCTCCTGCGGGGTGTACTTTTTGCCGTCGATGTTCACCTTGAATTCTGTGCCCATCTGCCTTTTGATGGATGATATGGTCCTTTCCGGGTTGGTGATAGCCTGCCGTTTGGCGACCTGCCCCACCATGCGCTCGCCGGTTTTGCCGAACGCGACGACGGACGGTGTGGTTCTGCCGCCCTCCGCGTTTGCGATAACAACCGGTTCGCCGCCTTCTATAACCGCTACGCATGAGTTTGTTGTGCCTAAATCAATACCAATTACCTTTGCCATTTCAATGTCCTCCTTAAGTTGTAAAAATATATATTATCTGCAGTTTTCAGTTTGCGACCGTTACTGTTGCGCTGCGAATAATCTTGTCGCCGAGTTTGTATCCCTTGCTGATTACCTGTGCGATAACATTGTCATCTAAATCTTCATCCTCAATGTGCATCACTGCATTATGCAGGTTCGGGTCAAAATCCTCGCCGGGTTCGCCGAAACATTCTATGCCGAGTTTTGTGATGAACGCTGTAAATTGGCTGTAAATCATGTCGATGCCTTTTCGATACTCTTCCGCGTTTGCAGCATCGGCGCCTTGCGCCCGTTCAAAGTTGTCTATTACCGGCAAAAGCTCTTTGACCACGGATGATTTTGACATACAATAGAGTTCTTCTTTTTCCCGCTGGGTGCGCTTGCGAAAGTTGTCATACTCCGCGGCAAGGCGCAAAAGCTGATTGTTCCTTTCGGCAAGCTGGTTTTCAAGTTCCTGTTCACGGCCTATCTTGTCTTTTTTTGCCTTGTGGGTTTTTTCCTGCTCCGTGACCGGCTTGTCTTGCATCTCGTCTTCTTTCTTACTCTTCGTCATCGGCTGCACCTCCGTTTTTCATTGTATTATCATCTATTCTTCAAGCGCCTGCGTCAGCAGAGAACCGACCAAATCGGTTAAATACCGGACGCTCGGAATAAGTCTTGCATAGTCGATTCTTGTGGGACCGATGAGCCCGATAACGCCGCCTTCTTTGAGACCGACGGAATACCGCGCGAGAATGATGCTTGAATTTTCGAGCTGGCGGTATAGATTCTCTTTGCCGATCATGATGTCCAGCCGGTTCTTGCTCGCGGATATCAGTCGGTTAAGGGGCTCTGATTTATTGAGAAAGTCCATCAACTCATGGGCATTGCCGCTGAATTCACGGTGGTTGAGCAAATTGGACTGCCCGCCGAGCATGACCTCTGTCTCCTCCGCGTCCCGGGACAAGTCCGCGACCGTGGCGAGCAGCGGGAGCATCGCGAGCGCTTCAATACCGAGAGAAGCGGCAAGCGTTTGCAGCATGACGGTGTTCACATCGCGAATCGGGCACCCCAATAGTTTAGCGGCAGTCAGGTTGTAAAAAAGCTCTATCATGGAGCCGCTCAACTCAAAATCAAGCCGGCAAACCCTGCTGCGGATAATCCCGCCGGAGGTTAACAGCACAATCATCGCCGTACGCGTGCCGATGGGGACAATCTCAATGCGTTTAATCAAGACACTTTCGCCCTTGGGCATGGTGGACACAGCGGCGCAGTTGGTTAAATCCGCCAGCACTTCGCCCGCTTTTTCAAGCAGCCGCTCCGGGTCGCCTTCCCCCGTGGACATGTCCGCCTCTATCTTCCTGCGCTGTGGGGCATTCAACTCGTATTTATTCATCAGGTTATCCACATAATAGCGGTAACCGGAATGCGAGGGGATTCTGCCCGCGGAGGTGTGGGGTTGCTCGAGCAAACCCAGCGCCGACAGTTCCGACATTTCGTTGCGGATGGTTGCGGACGACAGCGCGAGCCCGAGCTTTTCAACAAGACCCTTTGAGCCGACCGGCTCGCCCGTTTCAATATATTGTTCGACAATAGCCGCGAGAATTTTTTGTTTGCGTTCGCTTATTTCCACCAATTTCACCCCGTTTGCCGTTAGACTGCTAAAAATTAGCACTCTTTACTTCCGAGTGCTAAGTTCTGTCTATACTATACAACCTGAATTCATTTTTGTCAACAATTCAAATGTAAACACTTTGTTAATGA
>CAYUWQ010000066.1:6694-7761 GCA_964448455.1 uncultured Eubacteriales bacterium
CTTCGCCCGCTCACGCATCGGCTTTGGTATACCGAAGCCATATCTTTCAAGGGTTTCACGCTCTGTCAGCCCCTCGTTTAAGCGCAGGCGGAGCATCGCGTATTCATCAAATCCGCCGCCCTCACCGTCCGGCGCGGGTTCGCCGCCGGCGATAAAGCTATTTAAGTCTCGCACATAATAAAATCGTTTCCCGTCCATGAAAGAATGGGCTGCGGGGCCTATACCGAGGTATTCCTCACAGCGCCAATACTTTAAATTGTGCAGGCTTTCAAACCCCGGCCGGGCGAAGTTTGATATTTCATACTGCATGAATCCGGCCTGTTCAAGCGCTTCAACTGCTTGCAGATAAAAATCACACACCGCGTCCTCATCCGGCAAATTCAACTTTTCTTTTTGCGCGGCAAACGGCGTACCGTCCTCGATTTTAAGCATATACGCGCTGACATGGGTGGTACCGGCAGCAGCACAGAAATCAATAGACTGCCGCAGACTGTTTGGGGTTTGCCCGGGGATACCAATCATCATGTCCAGTGATATGTTCGTAATGCCGGCAGCTTTTGCCCTTTCGACTGCCCGCGCGGTGTCCGCGGCAACGCCCCGGCGCCCGAGTGCTGCCCGCTCTTTATCAACGGCGGACTGCAGACCCAAAGAAATACGATTGACGCCCGCTTTTGCGAGTTTTTCAAAATCAAAGGAGCTGTCCGGCGCGCCGCCATTGGAGGGGTTGCATTCAACGGTGATCTCCAACCCGGTATTACGGCAATTGTTAAAGCCGGATAATGCTTGCGCAACAAGCCCGGCGAGCCTTTCGGCACCGAGGAGCGACGGCGTACCGCCGCCGAAGTACAGGGTGTCAAAAGACCTGTTGAGCTTTTCGCCCCACCGGTGAATACTGTTCGTGACGGCTCCGCAGTAATTGTCCATCGCGTCTTCACCTGCGCAAACAGAGTAAAAATCACAATACGGGCATTTGCCGGCGCAAAACGGAATGTGGATGTATAAGCCGATGGGGATAATGCCACTCATAACGGAAAGCCTCCTGTGTTATAGGTGAACAATAGGTGAGC
>CAYUWQ010000066.1:7861-9524 GCA_964448455.1 uncultured Eubacteriales bacterium
ACCTTCTGCGCGGCTGCTCTGCGCGCGAGGAGTTCTTCGTACATTTTTTCGCGCTTTTCACCGCCGAGGTCATAAAAGAACTTTGGGATAAGCCCCAGGCTGCCGGTGACGATCGGGATAATAGTCGTCATCGCAAAAAGGTAATATTTTGTTCTGTCTGTTTGGGTGCCGACTTTTATGCCCTGTTCGTAACCGATTTTTTTCATCAATATCGGTTTGATGGTGCCGCTGACGGTGCCGACAAGTTTGGTGGCGAGCCCCCTTGCGGTGCTTGTCATCCCTTCTGTTCTGTAACCGTTCTTCCATTCACAATAGTCCATCGCCTCATTGGACATTTCGGACGGAATCACCTTGCGTATACCGTAAACAGACATCGCCAGCGTTTCCTGCGCCATTAAAACCGGAATCATATACTTCGGCTTGTTGTACCAGCCTTTCGGACCGATGCCGCCGATGGAACCCAGCAGAAAGACGCCGATATTCAAAAAGTCACCGAAGTTGCCTCCGGCAATCCAGAGGAACTTGGTCGAAAACTTTCGTCTCATCCAAGTCACATACGCGTAGCTTGCGTTGGAAACAAAGCCGCCGGGAATCCCGACGATGTTTTTAATAGACGCGGAACCCAGCACATCGATCAGGTAATTGTTCATCCCCGCGCTGATGGAAAACGCCCCGAGGAAGTCCGACAGCGTCATGAGGAGAATCGGTTTGTTGTTGAGAATGGAACGGAAACCGTCCACGATGCTTGGGCGTTCCACCGACTGCATAACCCTTTCCCGGGTAACAAAGAAGAAGAAAAATGCCATCACACCGCCGGTAATCGTTGTGATCAAGCCCATGGATATATAGGCGGTTGCCAGTTTCATTTTTATCATGTCGTGGTTGATGAGGTCGATCATTAAACCCATGGCAATTTCCGGCAGTTTTTCAACAAAACCGGACATGAAATTCGCTTTAGTAATCAGCCGTGTTCTGTCCACCGGATGCGGTGTAATGGTGGCGAGCATTCCGTTGGCCGCAACACCCTGGAATGTGCCCGCCCCTTCACGAGCCAATGCGAGTATCAGCCATACGGCGAACTTCGTGACATCCATGCCGCCCTTGTCCGGAAAGAAAACGGGCATCAGCCAGTAAATGCAGGTACCCAAAGTGGCCGGTATGGCCAGTACCATCAGATAGGGTTTGAATTTGCCCCAGCGGGTTCTGGTTTTATCAACAATGACACCTGTGAAGGTATCATTAACAACATCCCAAATGGTGTTGATAAAGTTGACAATCGCGAGATAATAAAAATCGATATGCAGCACATCAAATACAAAACGCTCCGCATATAAATTAATGTTGAAGCTTTTTGAAACATCAAATAACACATATGCCACCGTTTCCCTGGTGCCGACATACCGCCGGTTCTGGTAGACCAGTTTGGTCTGCCCTTCCTGAGCCATGCTGTTAACCAACCCTTTCTGTCTTTTGCGGAGCCCCCGCATATTTGCTGAAACTACTGATTGTCATCGAGTTTGAGCACGGCCATAAACGCTTCCTGCGGAACTTCAACCGAGCCGAACTGCCGCATGCGCTTTTTGCCCTCTTTTTGCTTTTCCAACAGTTTTCTCTTGCGGGTAATGTCACCGCCGTAGCATTTGGCCAGCACATCCTTGCGCAT
>CAYUWQ010000067.1:0-9321 GCA_964448455.1 uncultured Eubacteriales bacterium
CAGGTGGCGCAGTAATGGATGCCCTTGCCGTAAAACTCCGCTTCGCTCGGGATGGGCAGCCGCTTGGGTACCGCACCGGTCGCGATGATGACAGCCTTCGGTTTATAGACCGCCTTCTTCGTTTCCACCGTCTTGACATCGCCGGTGAGTGAAACGGATAGAAGCGGGCTGAAGTTAACAAGCTTTGCGCCGAGCTCCTTCGCCTGCTCTGCCATCAATTCCGCAAGGTCTTCCCCGGCGATGCTTTTAAAGCCGGGGTAATTTTCAATCGACTTCGTGTCGCGCAGCTGACCGCCGGCGAGCACCATTTCCAGCACCACGACATCCAGCTTGGCGCGCGCCGCGTAGATGGCTGCCGTTAAACCGGCGGGGCCGCCGCCGAGAATCAGCAAATCCGGCGTCTGCAAGGTTTTTTCCATAGTCCGTTACCTCTCGCGTTTATTCGGATTACAGCCCAAGCAGTTCTTCCAGCTTGTCCTGGTCAAAACCGAAGACATAGGTGCCGTCGATAGCGATAGTGGGCAACTTCCTTTGCCCTGTTTTAACGATTAAATCCTTGGCCGCCTGCCTTTCCTCTGAAACATTGCGTTCGGTAAAAGCCAAATCGTTGGCTTTTAAAAACTCTTTGGCCGCCTTGCACATGGAGCAGTCTGTTGTGGTGTAAACAATGATTTCCATAAGTATTACATTTTCTCCTCTTTCATTTGATTTATGTTTATTGTTTTAGATTAACCCAGCAGTTTGACGATATCCCCCCGGATGGCTTCCGGCGTGGTGGCGGACGCATAGCGCTTGAGTACCGCTCCGTCCTTGTCCACCAAGAATTTGGTAAAGTTCCATTTGATGTTTTTGCCGCCGATGCCGCCTTTTTCATTCTTCAGGTATTTGTAGAGCGGCGCGGCGTTGTCCCCGTTGACATCGAATTTCGCGAAAATCGGGAAGGAAACACCGTAGTTCATCTGGCAGAAATTCCGGATTTCCTCATCGGTTCCGGGGTCCTGTTCATGAAACTGATTGCAGGGGAAACCCAAAATTTCAAACCCTTTGGGGGCAAGCTCGGTATAGAGTTTCTCGAGCCCTTCAAACTGGGGGGTAAACCCGCATTTGCTCGCTGTGTTGACAATCAGCAGGACCTTGCCCTTGTAGTCCGCGAGGGATACATCATCCCCGAATGTGTCTTTGACCGTGAAATCGTAAATGCTCATTTTCCCGGCTCCTTTCGTTACAGCTTTGTCTAACAGGTTGTCTGATGAACCAACGGAGGAGAATTTCTCTGTATTTGAGTTTATTAAAATTACAGCTATTTGTCAATAAGTCACATAAATCTCCGCCCCGGCGGTGACATCTTTCACCGCGTACCAGGTGATGCCGTCTTCGCAGAAGTATCCGGACTGCATGGTAACCAGCTCCGCCATGGAGGCGGCTTGCGTGAGTGCCGCTCCGGCTGCGTTTTTCACCGTCTGCGGGGCGGGTTCGCCGCGCACGCTGAAGAGCAGCTGCCTGTCCGATGCGGCGGCGGTGATACGCAGGGTACCGTTGCCTTTGCCGCAGGTGATCATGGTGCCTTGCTTATCTTCTTCATACAGGCCGAACTTCTTTTCGCCTTTTTCCGGGTACATCAGTACGGTGGTGTAATCCTTGGCAAGTGCCGAACCATGGCCGTTGACATCATCGGTCACATTCAGCGGGATGATGGCGCCCTTGCGGATGAAGACAGGAAACTCATCCAGCCCGAAGGTGAGCTTTTTGATGCCGGCGGTATAAACCTTTGACTCGTCAAACATGTAAATCCATTCCCCCTTCGGGAAGGTCACGGTGCGCTCATTGCCTTCCTCAAAGAACGGGGCGACCAGAATATCGTCGCCAAGCATATATTGATAGGTACCCGGCTGCGGGCGCATAGTCGGTTTGACGAGCTCATACGAATAAGCAGCCTGGCTGTAGATATAAGGAATCAGCTCATGGTGGAGCAGGACAAATTTCCGGTAAATATCCGAAGTTTCATCGTCAAACATCCAAGGCCGGTGTTCGCCGCCGCCGCCGTTTTCCATCACGGGGCAGAACGCGCCGAGCTGCGCCCAGCGGATGAAGACATCCTTGTATTTGTTGCCGTCCGTGCGGAAGCCGCCGATGTCCGAGCCGTAGCTGACGAAGTTGAAGCGGGCGGATGACAGCATGTCGTTGAGCGCGTGGCGCAGGCCGCCCCAGTCGTTGAAATTGTCGCCCACCCAGCCGGCGAAGTTGACCTCGCGGTCGGTATAGACAAACGGCAGGCCGACCCGCAGGGCGAAATCGTTGACCGGCCGGCAGGAGATGACGCGGTCGTTGCCGAGTTTTTCACGCGTGTAGTAGAAAAAGTCGTTGTTAAAATCCCGCTTGTATTCGTTCCAGGTGATGTGATGGCCGCCGTAACCCATCGCCGGCATCAACAGCATGACATAGGGGTCCGCACCGTCCACTTTCCAGCCGTCGATGCCCATGTTGAGCACATTGTCGAGCTTTTTGTGCCACCAGTCGAGGGCTTCCGGATTCGAATAGTCAATAAAAGCGCCCTGACCGCTCCACCACTTGATTGTTTTGCCGTTGCTTAAAAAATAACCCTTGTCTTTGCCTTCCTGAAAACTGGGCGCGCCCTCGTTGACCATGCAGGTTACCCACAAAAACACGCGCACACCAATGGCGTGAAACCGGTCGATGTACTCCTCCATATCCGGGTACAAGTCGGGATGCGGAACAAATTCACCGACTTCCGTATCCCACGGGTTGTCCAGATTAACGGCGCCGATAGGGATGCCGTGGTCAAGGTAGTCCTGCACATACCGCATTGCCGATTCCTGGGACCCGTCATGTTCCCACACCCAGTGCTTGTGCACCCAGGACGGCCATATCGGCGGTTCAAGGGTGGGGTCGGGATTATCCCTGCCGACGGAAAAACCGGTTGCGGAGGAAAAGAAAAACAGCAAAGCCAGTACCCACGATACGATTCTGGAAGTGAATCTGTCGTTCACAGCTGTACCTCCCCATATTATAAAAAATATGGGACGGTTCAACTGAACCGTCCCCGTTTGCTTTAATAACGAACCTGAATTTCCGTCCCGCCGGTGACATCCTTCACCGCGTACCAGGTGATGCCGTCTTCGCAGAAGTATCCGGACGGCAGGGTAACCAGCTCCGCCATGGAGGCTGCCCGGGGCAGCGCGGCGCCGCCGGCAAAGGCGACAGCGGCCGGTGTGTCTTCACCATGTACGCTGAACAGCAGCTGACGGTCCGTCGCGGTGGCGCTCATGCGCAGGGTTCCGTTGCTTTTGCCGTAGGTTAACATGGAGCCTGTCTTGCCTTCTTCATACAAACCGAACTTTGTTTCGCCTTTTTCCGGGTACATCAGTACGGTGGTGAAATCCTTGTTGAGTTCAGAGCCGAAACCGGTGATGCTGTTGGTCACGTTCATCGGGATGATGGCGCCTTTACGGATGAAGACCGGGTATTCATCCAGCCCGAAAGTGAGCTTTTTAATGCCCATGGAATATGTCTGCGATTCGTCAAACATGTAGATCCATTCACCCTTCGGGAAGGTGACGGTGCGCTCGCTGCCTTCCTCAAACACCGGCGCGACCAAGATATTGTCGCCGAGCATATATTGATAAGTGCCGAGCTGCGGGCGCATGGTCGGCTTGACAAGCTCGTAGGAATATGCCGCCTGGCTGTAAATATACGGAATGAGTTCGGTGTGCAGGTTGGTAAATTTCCGGTAGATGTCCGTGGTCTCCGTGTCAAAGCTCCACGGCGTATTCCCGTCGATGTTGCCGTTTTCCATCACCGGGCAGAAGGCGCCGAGCTGCGACCACCGGATATAAAGTTCCTTATCTTTTTCTCCGCCCCTGAATCCGTAAATATCCGAGCCATAGCTGACGAAGTTGAAGCGGGCGGAAGTCATCATGTCGTTGAGCGCGGAGCGCATGCCGCTCCAGTCGCTGTCCTCATCCCCGACCCAGCCGGCAAAATTATTGTCACGGGTGGCAAAAGTCAGCGGAAGACCTAACCTGAACGGCAGGTCGTCAACGGGCCTTGTGAAAACAACCGTGTCATTCCCCGATTTTTCGCGGGTGTACTCAAAGAAGTCCTGATAGAACAGTTCCTGGTATTCGTTCCAGGTGATAAAGGGATCGTTTTTGCCGTTCGGGGTGATCAAAACCATAATGTACGGGTCCGCCCCGTCCAACTTCCAGCCGTCTATGCCCATGTCAAGCACGACATCCATCTGTTTATGCCACCAGTCAACAGCTTCGGGGTTCGTATAATCCACAAAAGCACCCTTGCCGCCCCACCATTTAGTCGTTCTTCCGTTGCTGACATAATACCCTTTGTCCTTGCCCTCCTGGAAGTTGGGCGAGCCTTCATTGACCATGCAGGTGGACCAAAGCGAAACCTTGATGCCCATGGCATGATACCGCTGTATCTCGCTGGCCAAGTCGGGGTAAAGATCCGAGTCAGGTACAAAGGAACCAACATCCACGGACCAGGGGCGGTCAATAATAATGGAACCCACCGGGATGTTATGCTCCTGATACCCATCCACGAGGTCGCTGATGGATTCCTGTGTGCCCGAATTTTCCCATATCCACTGCTCATGCACCCAGGGCGACCATGCGGGCGCCGCAAGGGTCGGGTCGGGGACATCTTTGCCGCCAAGTGAAATGCCGGTAAAGGATGAAATGAAGTACAAAGTGGTAAGTATTAGCGAAATAAACCTGGATATGATTTTGCCGTTCACAAATGCCATAGTATCGTCTCCTCATTCGTTCGTTGTTCGCACAACAGCAACATTATAGTACCATACCGATTGGCGGTTGGCAATCACAAATAACATGTACCTTGTGATTTCCGTACCGCTCGGGATGCCAAGCGTGCTATCCCTGTTCCGGCTTGGCCGGGTCATCATAAAAGCAAAAACCGGGGAAATCCTCGTACAGGTGCGAGGTGTCATTTAAAAAGGCTACTCTGGCTTTTTCACCGTAGATGCCGCCGTTTTCATCATAGAATATGATTTTCGTGATACCTGTGTTGTAGAAGTCAACATCAAAGGCCATGTTCTCCGGCCGGACGGAAATGGCCGCGAGCAGGAGGAAGGTGTTGAAGGCACCGTGTGCGATGACGGCGATTTTTTCGCCGTTTATAAAGCGCCCGGTGAAGTAACGGATGGCATCCTCACCCCTGGCAAACAAGGCGGCGTCGTCGGCGGAGTCGGAAGGAAAAACCAGTTTATCACCCTCCACGCCATCTGCCTTTTTAACGGGGTACTTACCGCGGAAATACGCGAGCGTATGCCCTTCGTAATCTTCATCTACGCCGGTTTCACAAAGGATCGGCAGTATGCTCACCGTTTGGCAGCCATCGTCCGGCTGAACCTTTGCGATATGCGCGGCTGTTTCCACCGCGCGTTCGAGGCCGCTGGCAAAGATTTCGTCCAGCGCCAAGGATGCCATTCGTTTGCCCGCGAGCGCCGCCTGGCGTTTGCCGCGTTTATTGAGCCCGGGGTCGCGCGCATCCTCGTTTTCGCGGCGGGGAGCGCCGGTGTTGCCATTTGTTTCGCCGTGGCGTATCAGATACATTTCAAAGGCTTTTACGGGTGTTTTGTTGCTCATGGTTACCTTGCTGCGGCGGGTGCCGCATTCCTTTCAGAATAGTGTGCTTAAAGTTTAGCATAATGTGTATAGAGGCGCAACCGCTTCATATCATTATAATATGTACTCAGCAAAACAGGCTCCATTTAGCCGGTGCTAAAAAAACAGTTGCTTTATTCAAGGAACATGATATTATGGTATGGATACATGTTAACAAAAGGGGAGTAGCTTGAAAGTTTTGGTGATCCCAAAACTTGACCCGCCTGTCAACAACCGTCGATTATTATCGGCTGGCAGTGGCCTTATGGGAAGCAAGACCTTTGGTAGATTCGTTTCTGCCAAAGGTCTTTTTTTTTCGATATTTTGAGTTGTCCGGAAATTTGAAGGCAAGCCGAATAAAAGTGAGGAGTTTTTTACGATGATGATTTTTGCACTCGTTCTGTTTCTGATTACCTATGCGTTGCTGCTTATGTTCCCGAAATACAGGGCTTACATTGCGTTGGGTACAGCGCTGGTGTTCGTCATTACCCGCATGATGACCTTTGAAAAAATTTTCACAGTGGAGTGGATACCCAATTGGAATGTTTTGATGATGATACTTGGCACAATGGGTGTTGTGGCCTTGTTTATCGAGTCGAAAATGCCTGCGCTCCTCGCGGACCATATCATTGATAAAATGCCGGATGTTAAGTGGGCAACGGTTGCTTTGGCGCTTTTTGCCGGCCTAATCTCGGCGTTTGTCGACAATGTCGCAACGGTATTGATGGTGGCGCCCGTGGCGGTCACTGTTGCAAAAAAACTAAAGATTTCACCGGTGAATATGATTATTGCCATCGCCATTTCGTCAAACCTGCAAGGCGCCGCAACACTTGTCGGGGATACCACATCCATCCTGCTCGGCGCGGAAGCGGACATGAATTTTGCCGAGTTTTTCTTCTTTAAGGTTGGCGGAACCGGCAGTTATAAACCGGGCCTTTTTTGGATTTGCCAGGTTGCCGCCATAGTTTCCGCACTTGTTCTTCTGTACCTGTTCAGAAAAGATAAACAGTCCATACATATGGAAGAAAAAACAGCGGTTTCGGACTATGTGCCGTCCTATCTCCTGCTCGGTACGATTCTGCTTCTCATTGTTGCCTCGTTTATTCCGTTTTCCGACAACTTCAGAGCAAGTGTTCCAATCAATGGGATTATTTGTGTCGGGCTTTTTGCGATAGGTATTTTCAGAAAACTTGTTAAGAAATCGGACATAAGGGCAAACGTGAAGGAACTCGACTTTTTTACGATTCTGCTCCTCTTCAGCTTGTTCATCATTATCGGCGGGGTTGAGGAAGTCGGAATCATACAGAAGATCAGCCAAATTATTCAAAACATCAGCGGCGGAAATATTTTTATTATCTTTACAATTTTGACATGGCTTTCCGTGGCACTGTCCGCCGTTATCGACAATATTCCATATGTGATGACGATGCTGCCCGTGGCAACGGCGATTGCGGCAATGCCCGGTATGCCCGAAAATACACGTTTTGTTTTCTATTTCGGGCTTGTGGTCGGGGCGACGCTCGGCGGCAATCTTACACCCATCGGAGCGTCCGCGAATATTGCAGGCCTTGGCATCCTCCGCAAAGAAGGACATGAGGTAAGTGTCGGACAATTTATGCGAATCAGTGTGCCGTTTACACTGTCGGCGGTGTTGGTCGGCTACATCATGGTTTGGCTGATATTCAAACCTGCGGGTGTGCCGTTTTTTGGCTGATATTTATCCCGATAAAACCAATAAAACCAAGAACCCCGCTTCAAAAATGAGGCGGGGTTTATTGGTTCAGCAGTTGTTTAAACGATGTGTAAAACAGAATATGACAAGAACGCCTTGACAGTGATTTTTATTCAACCTCGAACTCTTCCGCCCAGGTGTCAATCATCGCATGCAGTTTTTCGTGCACACCATGTCCGACAACACTTTCTTCATGCTCTTCAAACTTTTCGAACAGCTCATCCTGCGTTTGCGCGTCTAAGAGTACATCTGCCATAACAAAAAGCACATCATTTTCTTTTTCGATATGGCTTATCAATAAATCTCTGTATTTTGAAGCAGTCAAATTCAATTCTTTAATATCTGCGGCATCCCCCGCCTTGTTCATTTGCGCAATGTATTCTCTACCGATGTGATGCTCTTCAAGCATTTCGCCGATGGGTCCGCCTTCAACACCGACGCCTCTTTTTACAAGCTCGGGGAATAGGAACCCTTCTTCTTTGCCGTGATGACACTTGTCGGCGAATATTTTCAGGAATTGGACAAGTTCATCGTAAAATTTCAGTAGGCTGCCGCTGTCTTTTGTGTCATCTGCCATTGCTTTTTCTAAAATCTCAAGTACATACAAAATCGCTTCATGCTCATGCATCAGGTCTTGTGTTGCTTTGCCCATGAATAACGGCTCCTTTCACAGTTTTTATAATATCACTTGTTAAGAATCATTGATGATTCGCGCCGCTTGTGCACATTTCATGCAAACTAATTATATCACAATTTAAAAATTTACACAGATGATTATTTTTGCGGCTAAACTCGTCCGGGGACGGTATTATTCAGATACGCGGACACCATTCCCTTAAGCCATGTTCGGTCGATATAGGCTTCCACATTATTTTCATAATGGCCGGTGTCGGTATAACCGTTTTCGGTGCGAAGGCCTTCGCCCCACTTACGCTCGATTTCCTCCGCTGTGTCGGTTTTGATTTTTGCGCGCTCAAAGCCGTCCTTGCTGCCTTTCAGGCACCAGTCCGATTCCCACATCAAGTGCCCGGCGCCTTTGTATGTCCAAAGCAGCCAGCTGAAACCCAGGTTGTTCATTGTTTTGAAGCACCCGCTCCATGTCGTGCGACCGAGCGGATAGAACTCGCCCATCATCAACGGGATGCCCGAATGATACAGGCGGGTGATCAGCAGAAAAACCGCAAAGATAAAATCGGAATTGTTGTAAAAATGCACCTGATACACGACATTTGTCCAGCTGTGCGTCTTTACCTGCGGCAGCGCGAGGGGTGTCCAGATGCACTCCAGCGTGATGATATGGTCCGGGTCGGCGGCGCGCACGGTGTTATACAGCCGCACATAGATGCTTTCATTATAGATGCGCCTTTGAATTTCGGTAACGGGCATGTCGCAGCATGGCTCGTTGAGCAGGTCGTACATCGCGACGGCGGGGTTGCCCTTGAATCTGGCCGCGATGGCTGTCCACAGTTCATCGGTCAGCTCACGGTAACGCTCGCCCTGGGGCGTCTTGTCAAACAATCCGTTCGAGTCCGCCTTGCCGCTGTGGGCGGCGTCGCTTTGAAAGCCGGGGGCCCCGTGCATATCAAGGACAACATAGAGGCGGCGCGCGGCGCATTCGCCGACCACCCAGTCCAGGCGCGAAAAATCCCAGTCGCCGTTTTCATTGAGAATCTTTGTGCCGTTGTCGTCGTAATAAAAATTGCGGTACCAAAACGGGACACGCACACAGTTAAAACCCATGGCCGCGATTTGGTCAAGGTCATAGGCGGTTATAAAGTTGTCCTCATAGGTGTTCATGAGTTCATACGCTTTTTGGACGCCGAAGCGTTCGATGAGCGTTTCGAGCATTTCGTAATGGTCGCTCACTTCCTCGTACGGGCACAGCCAGTCCTCCTGGATGAGCCACGCGCCGAGGTTGACGCCTTTGAG
>CAYUWQ010000068.1:0-9055 GCA_964448455.1 uncultured Eubacteriales bacterium
GCCAGTGTGTCCGGGTTGGTCAGGCACAATTGGTCAGGTGTTCTTGCATTTGACCGTACTCCCCAGGCGTAATATTCCGGATTTGTCGCGAAGTATTGGCTGGATGGTAAAATAATAGTGGTCAGCGTATGCGCGAAACCGGCCGCATACCCCATGTTGCCGCCCTGCGCCTCGGACAGTTGGCGGTAAATGTTGCCGTTCTGACGGTTGGCGATGCTGTACAGTTGGTCTCTGGGGCTTATCCAGTCCGTCTCACGGTATTCAAAGTACGGTTTTTGTATAATATTGATTTCGACCGGGATCTTTAAATCGTCCATATGCGGGATTTCGATGAGCGTAGAAGTGTACCAGTGACAGCCGAGGACTTCTTCAAGGAAAGTGTAAACCCCGTAAAGTGTGCCCCTTTTCTCCCCGCCGGCAATCACCAGCTTTTGACCGACGGTCTTCACCATCAGGCCTTCGTCACCGAGCGCGTTTCTGTCAACGGTGTAACCGCCGCCGTCTTCGCGGTTTGTTTTACCGACGATGATTTCTTTTGCCTGCGGTTCCTGTGCATCGGTGACAAGCGGCAGGGTTACGCCGCAGATTTGGGCGATATGGCTTTGCAGGGTTTGCGCCGCATTCAGCTCCGACGCGCTGCAATTTACACCGCGCACAATCCTGTAATCGCTTTCGTTGTTTTGGGTGATGGTCATCGTTTCCACCTCCACAGGGATAATAATGTCAGGACCTGGTACAAATGGCTTGAGCTGAGGATTGAAAACACTGCCGATGAAAATTACCATGCTTGTCAACATCGCGAAGACTGCCTTGATAAACCGGAAATTAGGGGACACTTTCATTCAATCAAACCTTTCATTATTGATTTTGTTCACCTATAGCATACCATAATATTGTTGTTATTCAATACCCGGCATATTCTTTTTGATTGATTTTATCGAAAACTGCCCTTGATCTCCGCGTTGTGCCCCAGTTCCTCTTCAATACACAGCAGCCGGTTATATTTAGCCACACGCTCGCTTCGGGAAGACGCGCCGGTTTTGATTTGCCCCGCGCTTACCGCAACGGCAAGGTCGGCGATAGTGGTATCTTCCGTTTCGCCGGAACGGTGGGATATGACGGTTGAAAAACCGGCGCTTTGCGCGATACGGATTGCCTCCAGCGTTTCGGTCAGTGTGCCGATTTGATTGGGTTTAATAAGGATTGCATTGGAAACGCCAAGCTTAATGCCTTTTTCCAGCCTCTCGGTGTTGGTAACAAACAAATCATCGCCGACAAGCTGGATTTTTTGCCCGAGTTTTTTGGTGAGCTGCAGCCAGCCTTGCCAGTCATCCTCCGCAACACCGTCTTCAAGCGACACAATCGGATAGATTGATATCAACTTTCCCCAATAACCGATAAGCTCCGGCAAGGTCATCTTCAGTTGCTTTTTGGGGCACAAATAAGTCCCGTCGGGTTGATACCACTCGCTCGTTGCGGCATCCAAAGCAAGCTTAAAATCAATACCCGGTTTATAACCGGCCTTTTCAATCGCATCCAATATTAATATGATAGCATCTTCGTCATCTTTCAAGTCCGGCGCAAAGCCGCCCTCGTCACCCACTGCGGTTGTCAGCCCTTTTTGAGCAAGTTCCGCTTTTAAACAATGATAAACCTCCGCACACCAGCGCAGCGCTTCCGCAAAGCTCGGCGCGCCCACAGGCATAATCATAAACTCCTGTATGTCTATATTATTGGAAGCGTGCGCACCGCCGTTGAGCACATTCATCATCGGCACCGGCAAAATATATGTGTCACAACCGCCTAAATATCGGTAAAGAGGTACATCGGATGCCGCCGCGGCCGCTTTCGCCGCTGCGAGGGAAACGGAGAGAATCGCGTTGGCACCCAGCTTTGATTTGTTTGGCGTACCGTCAAGATCTATCATCATCCGGTCCATTTTTCCTTGGTCACAAACATCCACGCCTTTTAACCGGTCAAATATTGCTGCGTTAACATGATCAACCGCACGCAGAACACCTTTGCCGCCGTAACGCTTCTTATCGCCGTCACGCAGTTCAATGGCTTCAAACACACCGGTTGAAGCTCCGGAAGGTACAGCCGCAGCACCTTTCGCGCCGCCGGTGAGTATCACTGTTGTTTCAACGGTGGGGAAACCGCGCGAATCGAGAATCTCCCGCGCGTGAACCAACTCGATTGCCGTTGACCGGGACATCTGCCATCACTCCTTGTATTTTTTTTGCCGCACAACAGCGGCATATATTCACTGCATTTATTATACATCTTATTCCCATACCAGGCAAGATGCGGCGTAAGTTCACAGTATTCGTCAAAAAAAACAAGACCTGCAGATCCGTTAGAATCCGCAGGCCTTCGTCAATAAAACTACGCCAGGTTATTTTCGAGTTTCGCCAGTTCTGCCGCTAACTCCGCGGGCAGCCGGTCGCCATAGCTCTTATAGTTCACTTTGATGGATTCGATCTCTGCCAGCCAGCCTTCTTTGTCCACTCTGAGCAGTTCCGCCATATCCTCGGTGCTTACATTAATCCCGTCTGTATCAATGGCACCGGGCGTCGGAAGATTTCCGATGGGCGTCTTAACGGCCTGAGCGGTCCCCGAAATCCTTTCGACAATCCACTTGAGCACACGGCTGTTGTCACCAAACCCGGGCCACATGAATTTGCCTTGGGCGTTTTTGCGGAACCAGTTGACATAATAAATCTTTGGCAGCTTGTCCGCTGTTGACTTTTTACCGATATCAAGCCAATGCTGTAAATAGTCACCCATATGATAACCGACAAAGGGCAGCATCGCGAACGGGTCGCGCCTGACCTGCCCGACTTTGTCGGTAATATCGGCAGTGGTAATTTCCGAACCCATGATGGAGCCCAGGAAAATCCCGTGGTTCCAGTCAGTGCTTCCGGTGACCAGCGGTATGTTTGCCGCGCGGCGTCCGCCGACAAGTATCGCGGAAACCGGCACACCTGCCGGGTCTTCCCATTCGGGAGCGATTACCGGGCATTGGTACGCGGGCGTTGTAAAACGGGCGTTGGCATGCGCGGCAAGTTCACCCGATTCGGGCGTCCAGTCGTTGCCTTTCCAGTCGATGGCATGTGCCGGCGTGGGGATTCCGCTGCCTTCCCACCAGACATCGCCGTCGTCTGTCAGCGCGACATTGGTGTAAATGGTATTGGATTGAATCTGTTTCATGGCGTTGGGGTTGGATTTCATTGAGGTACCGGGAACGACACCGAAGAAGCCCGCTTCGGGGTTGATGGCGTACAGCCTGCCGTCCGCACCGAATTTCATCCAGGCAATGTCGTCACCGACAGTTTCCACCTTCCAACCGGGGATGGTCGGTTCCAGCATGGCCAGGTTAGTTTTGCCGCAAGCGCTCGGGAAAGCGCCGCAGACATAATTCACTTCGCCTTTCGGGTTCGTAAGCTTCAGGATGAGCATATGCTCCGCCAGCCAGCCCTCATCACGCGCCTGCACACAAGCAATACGCAGGGCAAAACATTTTTTGCCAAGCAGGGCGTTTCCGCCGTAACCGGAACCGAAGGACCAAATCATTCTGTCTTCGGGGAAATGGCTGATGAATTTCTCTTCAACCGTCGGCGCACAGGGCCAGGCTAAATCCTTTTCGCCCTCAGCAAGCGGCTTGCCCACGGAGTGCAGGCATTTGACATACTCGCCGTCTTCACCCAGTACATCCAGAACGGCAGTGCCCATTCTGGTCATAATCCTCATGTTGACAACAACATACGGGCTGTCGGTGATTTCCACACCGATTTTGGCAATCGGAGAACCGATAGGTCCCATAGAGAAAGGAATAACATATAAGGTTCTCCCTTTCATGCAGCCGTCATACAGCTTGGTCATCGTAGCCTTTAACTCATCGGGATCAACCCAGTTGTTGGTCGGTCCGGCATCCTCTTTGTTTTTGCTGGCGATGAAGGTTCTTGTTTCGACACGCGCGACATCGGTAGGATGGCTTCTGAAAAGATAGCATCCCGGCTTTTTTTCCGGATTCAGCGCTACGGCAAGGCCCGAGTCCACGCAGCCTTTAATGATACTGTCGTATTCAGCCTGCGAGCCGTCACACCAGTAAACACTGTCCGGCTTGCACAGCGCGGTTACTTCCTGTACCCAGTTGAGTAAATTTTGATTTTTTGTCGGCATTTATGTATCCTCCTGTTATTTTTTATCCTGTTAAGCACCTTTTTCACTCATCAGAACAATAGTGAAATTTATTATACCCGAAATAACGAAGCACTTCAATTGACAAGATGTAAACTTTTCACTCTTTTCCCGGAATATTTCGGTAAAAATGAATAAATTAAAACTTGAAATTGCAAAATTGCCCAAATTCAGCCGAATTCAGGCGTCAATCGCTCTGGATGCGCAAGCATTGAGTGATAAATCTGCAAAATTGTGATTCAAATATTCGTAATAGCCCTGTGCGCCTACCATTGCGGCATTATCCCCGCACAAATCAATTTCAGGCATAAACAGCTCCCAGCTGTTCGCCGCGCAAACCTGTTCAAACCGGCTGCGCAGACGGGAGTTGGCGGAAACACCGCCGGCCAGCACTATCTTTTTATAGCCGAAATCCTTTGACGCCTGTTCGGTGTTTTCCGCGAGGCAGTTCACCACGGCGTTGATATAGGATGCGCCGAAATCAGCCGCATCAATCTTTTCATCCCGCTGCTGCGCGTTATGTATGATGTTCAGCGCCGCGGTTTTGAGCCCGGAAAAACTGAAATCGTAGGGCCTGCCGTCCACCCTGGGGCGCGGGAACTTATAAGCGTTCGGATTGCCTTGCTGTGACGCCTTGTCCATATTCAGGCCGCCCGGATAGGGCAGCCCCAGCGCGCGCGCGGCTTTGTCCATCGCCTCACCGGCGGCGTCATCCCTGGTGCGCCCGACAATATTAAAATCGGTATAACCCTTTACTTCGATAATATGGCTGTGTCCGCCCGAAACAACAAGACACATGAACGGCGGTTCGAGATTTAAATGTGTTATATAGTTGGCCGCGATATGCGCGCGCAGATGATGAACGGGTATCAGCGGCAGTCCGGTGGAAAAAGACAGTCCCTTCGCGTAATTCACCCCGACCAGCAGCGCGCCGACCAGACCCGGCGCGTAAGTAACGGCTATGCCGTCCAAACTTTTAAAGCCGCAATCCGCGATTTTGAGTGCTTCGTCCACCACCCCGCAAATTGCCTCAATATGACGCCGGGAGGCGATTTCCGGCACAACGCCGCCGTAAATAATATGCTCTTCCACTTGGGACGCGATGATGTTTGATAAAACCGTTCTGCCGTCTTCCACAACGGCGGCCGCGGTTTCGTCACAGGATGTTTCAATGGCCAATAATTTCATCTGTTGTATAGATCCTTTCGCGGTTAAAATGTCATATTCCGGGTGAATGTTCATCGTTCGGGCATCGCCAATTTTCTGAAATCCGCAACCCGGTGAAAAGTAATATAGTTGCTGTCGTGAAAGCCGGCGGCATTATTGAAGGCCGTGCGTGACAAAAACAGCAGGTCATCACCGTCAAACAAAAAATCAATATACTGAAACGCGACTTTCGCCGGATCTTCTGCCGAATAGTCCAAAAGATCGCACACCACCCGCCAATGTTCCAAATCCGGTGATACACTCAGCGAAGCAATGTTGCGCATACCCCTTGTGTTCTCGCCTTGAATCCGGTTGACAATTGAAAAGTACATCCCGGATACTTTATCATACAGCACGCTGAATTTTGCCCGGTTGCCGTAAAAATCCACCGTTTTGTAAAACTCAAGCTTGTTTTCCGGGTGTTGAATATCCCCTTTTAACAGAATTGCTCTGTCACGGTCCGGCACACAGTCCCCTGTCCGGTAACCGAGAAAGTTGATAATCTCCCCGTCAGGCGACACCACAGCGCTCCCTTCCAGCAGCCCCCTGCTCGGACCTTTCACAGCGCCGGCCCAGTGAGGGCTGTATGCCAAGGGTTTCGTCAGCGTCCAATTTTCCGCCTTCATCAAATCGGTATTTGCATCCACCGAGAGCAGGCAGGAGGAATGCCCGCCCATGCTCCACGCGCCAAAATCAATGGCCGTCCACAGTCTGCCGGCGTGTGCTGTCACGGGCATCGGCGCTTTATGCAACCCTTTTTCGGCAAAGGAGCAGCTGCCGCGGAACAGCACTTCCGGCAGGCAAAAAGTTTGTCCCCCGTCCGTTGATTTGCCAATGAGAATGTCGCCGTACTCCGTGGACATGGCGAGCATATATAAATCGCCTTTATGAACAAACAGTTTGCCCCAAAAGCAGGGAAACAGCTCTGTCAGGTAGTGCCAGGTTGCGCCGCTGTCATCGGAACGAAAAACCAGTGACAGGTTTTGCGGCGCTTTGGACGCGTACACATCCATGGACGCGAGCAGCGCGCCGTCCGGCAGTTTGACAATGGACGGGCTGCAAAGGTATCTGCCGGAAAATTGATAGGCCGTATCCCCGGGATGCAGGTAGTTGACAACCGTACCGGGCACAAAGCCCGTTCGCGCAAGCCGTATCCGGCTTTTTCGGCTGCCAGCCGCGACGAAGAGCTCATACTCCGTATCCGGCACCAGCCCGCAGAGAACCGCTCTTTTTTCATGGGTCTTTATTTTTATGAATTCCGGGGCTTCAACCTGTCTAAAGCTAACTTCATACTCGCTGATGTCCGACCCGGCACCGCTTTCATCCAGCCATTCCAGTTCGATGACATCCGTATTGGGAGCAAGGCGGCAGATGGTCAGGGAATACGCCATTTCATCATCAAGCTGCCTGTAAGGCCGGCAGCTCCAAGTACCCGCTGGTTTCATGTTGCGGCTCCTTTATCAAAATACTTCGTCATTATATACGCGTTTTCGTCGGGTTTTGTGTAAAAATCCCGGCGCTCGCCGGCAACGGTAAATCCGTTTTTGCTGTACAGCGCGATAGCAGGCATATTGCTCACCCGTACTTCCAGTGTGATAAAAGCACAAGCGCGTTCCATCGCGCCAGCTATCGCCACGTTCAGAAGTGCCTGCGCGATGCCGGAGCGGCGGTATTCCGGATGGACGGCAATATTGGTGATGTAACATTCCCCCGCGATTTCCTGCGTACCGATATAACCGGCAACGGCACTGCCGGCAACAGCCACCAAAAAATGAGCACATGGGTTGTCAAGCTCCTCCGCGATGCTCTGCCGGGACCAGGGGGAAGTAAAGCACTGTTCTTCCAGCGCGGCAAGCGTGTCGATATGGGAGGAGTCCATGGGGATAATCGAATAAATCATGGTTGCACCTTTGTTAAAACTTATACAGCCAAACCCGCATTTCGCTCTCGCCCCTGTTGGCAAATGCATAATAAGGAATCATTTGAATGGTCTGCGGTTCATACCCTTCGCCGACGGGTGAATAAAGCGAGGGGTTGCCCCTGCCCGTTTTTCTGTACCCTTCGGTCTTCAGCGCTGTTAAATGAAGCGAGGATTCATGCGTTTCTTTGACTTCCACGCACACATCAGCGCGCAGGCTCCATAATTCATCGCCGTTGTCCACCGCTTCGGCACAGTAAACAACCGGACCTTTTTGCAAAGCGACCATTCCGGCGCACTCGCACACATGACCGTTTGCTTCAAGCCAGTGCGGGCGCATATCCATGGTAAATAGTATTTTTACATCATCCTCTTCAACAGATAAATACGCATAGCCGTCCACAACTTCCGGGCTTGTGATTTCGCTGTTGACCAGCAGTGAATACTGCTTGCACCAACCGGGGATTCTGAAGGCTAACCGCTTGTTAACCATGCCTTTCGCGCGGATTTCAACCGAGCCTTCATTCGGATACTTGGTCTTCTGCTCAATCGAAACCGTTTTTTCGCCGATGGCAAAGGTTGCCTCACTGTGCATATAATGGTGGACAAATACCGTATCCGCATTGGTTGAATAAAGGTTTTCACCCAGGGATGCGATAAATCGTGTCATATTCGGCGGGCAGCAGGAACAGCCGAACACTTCCAGCCGCTGTGTGATAGGGAAACGCGCTTTAACCTTCTGCGGCAGCTTACGGTCAAAGAGATTGATTTCAAGCGGATTTTCATAGAAAAACGACTTGCCGTCCAGCGATATACCCGAAATAATACCGTTATACATTGCCCGCTCCGCGGCGTCGGCATAAACGGAATCCGCTTTGTACCGGCTCATCCTGTTCGCGAACATATACAGTGAAATCGCCGCGCAGGTTTCCGCATAAGCAGTGGCATTTGGCAAATCATAGTCCACCGTAAACGCCTCGCCGGCCGAAGTGGAACCGATACCGCCGGTGATGTACATCCGCTTTTCTGTAATATTTTCAAACAGTTTGTTGCATGCTTCAAAGAGCTCCTCGTCGGCATATTCCCGGCTCAAGTCCGCCATTGCGCTGAACAGGTAACCTGCGCGCACGCTGTGCCCCTCCGCAGTGGTCTGCTTGCGCACGGGCAGGTGGTCCTGCACATAGGCATCGTTTTCGCCCGCCCGCACCTCTTTGCTCGCCATAGTGCCCCTGATATCCACAAAATGTTTGCTCAGTGCCAAATACCGTTTTTCGCCCGTGCAATGAAAAAGTTTGACAAGCGCCAGCTCAATTTCCTCATGGCCGCAGGTGCTGAACTCGGCGGAATCATCAATCTTGAATACTTTTTCGATATGGTCGGCATAGCGGCACATAGACTTTAAGAACTTATCCTTGCCGGTCGCCTCGTAGTAAGCCACGGCCGCCTCCATGAGATGCCCCGCACAGTACAGTTCGTGCGCCATGCGGTTGCAAAAGCGGTTTTCCGGCTCACAAACCGTAAAATAGATGTTGAAATATCCGTTTTGATCCTGATTTTTTTCAATCAAGTCAACCACATTATCCACATACGCTTCCAGCTTTTTGTCCTCGGTTTTGTTAAGGACATAAGCGGCGGACTCCAGCCATTTAGCCACATCGGAATCCCAAAAGATATGCGGTCTGTCCGGCATGCCTTCCTGCCAGTCAAAGCGGAACGCGGCGAAGCGGCCGG
>CAYUWQ010000069.1:0-9000 GCA_964448455.1 uncultured Eubacteriales bacterium
CCGTGAGGCAAAGTTTCACCGTGTCCACCGCGTCAAATATCGCGTCCTTATCCTCCTGCATATCCTTGTTATAAGCAAGCGGAAGGCCTTTCATCACCGTTAACAATCCTGTTAAATCGCCGAACACTCGACCCGCCTTGCCCCGGACCAGCTCGGCGATGTCCGGGTTCTTTTTTTGGGGCATAATGCTCGAACCGGTGGAAAAAGCGTCGTCCAATTCAATAAACTTGAACTCCCACGAGCACCATAGAATAATCTCCTCGCTGAAGCGCGAAAGGTGCACCATCACGATGGCAAGCGCGCCTGCGAGTTCCAGGCAAAAGTCCCTGTCCGCAACGCCGTCCAGCGTATTTTTTGTGAAAGAGTCAAAACCGAGTGCTTCGGCTGTCATTTGCCGGTCAATCGGATAGGTGGTGCCGGCCAGCGCCCCGCTGCCCAGGGGGGAACTGTTCATGCGGCGTTTGGCATCGGCCAGCCGGTCCATATCACGCAGGAACATCTCCACATAAGCCGACAGATGATAACCGAAGGTTATCGGCTGCGCGCGCTGAAGGTGGGTGTACCCGGGCATCACCGCAGCAGAATATTCCTCCGCTTTATTTTTGAGAACCGTGATGAGTTCCTCGAGCTGCGCGCTCAACGAATCGCATTCTTTTTTTAAATACAACCTGATATCCAGCGCCACCTGGTCGTTTCTGCTGCGGCCGGTATGCAGGCGCTTGCCGGCATCACCGATGCGTGCGGTCAGGGTCGATTCGATAAAGGTGTGGATATCCTCGGCGTCCGCATCAATTTGCAGCTCGCCGCTTACAATATCCGCTTTGATTTTTTTCAGTTCCGAAGTGATTTTTTCGCTGTCAGCGGCACCGATGATTCCCTTCGCGCCGAGCATTTCGGCATGGGTAATACTGCCGTCAATATCCTCCGCGAACATCCGGCTGTCGGTTGCGATGGAGGAATTGAAGTCATTTGTTTTTTTATCCGCTTCTTTTGAAAAGCGCCCTGCCCAAAGCTTCATGGTCTTACACCTCTGTTCTGCGGACGCCATATATGGCGTCCCTACATTTTATCGGACACGGCACGCCGTGTTCCTACTTGTTTTTCCGTTCTTCGTCCAAAATGGCTTTTACCTTAATCGGCAAACCGAACAGGTTGATAAAGCCTTCCGCGTCATTCTGGTTGTATACTTCGTCCTTATCGAAGGTTGCGAACGCTTCGCTGTAGAGCGAATAGGGGGAGGTCACCCCTGCGTTTGACATGTTGCCTTTATAGAGCTTCAGCCGCACTTCGCCGGTGACCGTTTCCTGCGTTTTGTCGACAAACGCGTCAAGTGCCGAACGCAGCGGGGCAAACCATTGGCCGAAATAGACAAGTTCCGCATAACGCAGGGCAAGAATTTCTTTGTAATGCTGGGTGTCGCGGTCGAGCGTAATCGTTTCCAGCACCTGATGCGCTCTGTACAGAATCGCGCCGCCCGGATTTTCGTATACGCCCCTGGACTTCATGCCGACCAGCCTGTTTTCGACCAGATCCACGAGGCCGATGGCATTTTTGCCGCCGATTTCGTTGAGCTTGTAAACCAATTCGACCGGACCGAGCTTTTCGCCGTCCACGGCAACCGGTACGCCTTTTTCAAATGTAACCGTCACATAAGTCGGCACATCCGGGGCCTGTTCCGGTGAAACACACATCTCCAAAAAGCCGGGTTTATTGTATTGCGGCTCGTTCGCGGGGCTTTCCAAATCCATCCCCTCGTGCGAAAGATGCCAAAGGTTTTTATCTTTTGAATAGTTGGTTTCGCGGTTAATTTTCAGCGGGATGTTCCTCGCCTCGGCATAGTCAATCTCTTCTTCACGGGACTTGATGTCCCAGATACGCCAGGGCGCGATGATGGCCATTTCCGGCGCGAAGGCTTTAATCGTCAGTTCAAATCGGACCTGGTCGTTGCCCTTACCGGTGCAGCCGTGGCAGATGGCGTCCGCGCCTTCCGCCTTGGCAATTTCAACAACCCTCTTCGCGATTATCGGGCGGGCAAAGGAAGTGCCCAGGAGATAATCCTTTTCATACACCGCGCCGGCTTTGAGTGTCGGGAAGATATAGTCTTCCACAAACTCTTTCTTTAAATCCTCAATATACAGTTTGGAAGCGCCGGTTTTAATCGCTTTTTCTTCAAGCCCTTCCAACTCCGTACCCTGCCCGACATCGCCCGAAACGGCGATGACTTCGCAGTTATCGTAGTTTTCCTTTAACCACGGTATAATAATCGAGGTATCCAAGCCCCCCGAATATGCCAGCACAACTTTTTTAATCTTTTTCACGACAAGTCCTCCAATTATTTTGAAAATTAAACAATATACGCCATTATACACTAATTATGCAAAATATCAACCCATATTTTGAGTTTTTATTCATTTTTAGCCAACTTTGGCAGATTAAATAAAACGCCGTTTAAAAACGGCGTTTCTCCTTGCATTTTTTACAACAAACCTATTTTTTTCGTAACCTTGTCCAGCGTCCGCTGTGATATCCGCGTGGCGGTTTCGGTCCCCTTGTCGATGCAGGCGTTCAAATATGCTGTATCCGCGATAAGCTCTTTAAACTTTTGCTGGAACGGCCGCAGCTCCTCAATGACAGCCTCTGCAACAGCAGTCTTAAAATCCCCGTAACCTTTCCCCGCGAATTCCGCTTCAATCGCGTCAAATCCCAACCCGGTGCAGCAGGAGTAGATGGACATAAGGTTATTGATGCCTTCTTTGCCATCCGCATAACGGACAACCGCTTCGGAATCCGTGACGGCGCTTTTGAATTTCTTCAGGATGACATCCGGTTCATCCAAAACAGAAACAGATGCTTTCGGATTCTTATCGGATTTCGACATCTTTTTGTCCGGTTCCTGCAGGGACATCACGCGGGCGCCCACCTTACCGATAAACGGCTGCGGTATCGTGAAAGTTTTGCCGTAAAGCCCGTTGAAACGCTCCCCGATATCACGGGCAATCTCCAAGTGCTGCTTCTGGTCCTCGCCGATGGGCACAAAGTCCGCCTGGTAGATTAAAATATCCGCGGCCATTAAAATCGGATAGGTGAACAGCCCTACATTTATATTATCGGAATTGGCGGCGGATTTGTCCTTAAATTGTGTCATACGGGACGCTTCGCCGAACTGTGTATAACAGTTCAGCACCCAGGCAAGCTGCGCATGGGTGTTGATACGGCTTTGAACACACACAACATTCTCATCGGGGCTCAAACCGATAGCCAGCAGCAGCGCAAAGGTTTCCATTGACTGCCTGCGAAGCAGCGCCGGTTCCGGGCGGACGGTAAGGGCATGCAAATCCGCAACACCGAAAACGCAGTCGTAATCCTGCGACATCTGCTTCCAATTCTTTAACGCGCCCAGATAATTGCCGATGTGCGGTGTTGCTGTCGGCTGTATCAGGCTGAGCACTTTCTGTTTTTTCACGGGTGTGTTTGTTGTGTTTGCTGTATTGTCCATTGTTATTCCTCCGGTATATGTTGATTGAGAAGCAGTTGATAAGTGTGACTACGTCGCGAGAAGCGGTTGAGAAGCAATAGGAACCAATAATCACCCGTCAGGCAAAGCCTGCCACCCTCCTTGAAAAGGAGGGCATACAAAGGCTCCTTTTACAAAGGAGCTGTCACCCGCTGGTGACTGAGGATTCCGTAATCACCCGTCGGGCTTCACCCGCCACCATCTTTGAAAAAGAGGGTTTAAATAGGTTCCTACCTGAACTTATCCGCAACCGTTCCCAATATCTTCATGCCCGCGACAATCTTATCGTCTGTCGGGGTGGAAAAGTTGAGCCTTACCGCCTGCGTTTTTTCGCCCTCGTTTACCAAAAACGCCGAGCCGGGCACGATGGCTACCTTGCTTTCGACCGCCGCCTTGCAGAAGCCGAGCATGTCAACACCGTCGGGCAGATAACACCAGACAAACAGCCCGCCTTCCGGGCGGTTGTAACAGACGAAATCACCAAGCTCGCTGTCTATCAAATCGCACATCAAATTCAGTTTGCCGCGGTAGATACTTTTGATTTTTTCGATATGCGCCTCGAAATCGTATTTTTCCATCCAGTCGTTCACCAGCAGCTGGCAAAACATGGTTGTATGCACATCACCTGCCTGCTTGCCGACAGTCATTTTTGCGATAACCGGCGCGGGCGCAATTGCAAATCCCACCCGGATGCCGGGCGCCAGTATCTTCGAAAAAGAGCCCGCGTAAATGACAAGCCCGTCTTCGTCCATACTTTTGATGGTCGGCAGGTCCTCGCCGGCCACACGCGTGTCGCCGTAGGGGTTGTCTTCCAAGATCATGACGCTGTGTTTTTTAGCGAGCTCATAGACTGCTTTGCGTTTTGCCAAAGACATTGTCGCGCCCGACGGATTCTGAAAGTTCGGGATGACATAAATGAAGCGGACATTTTTTTCTTCTTTAAGCGCCTTCTCCAGTTCATCAACGCAAAGTCCGTCCGCCTGCATGTTGATACCCTTGAGGTTGCATTTGTAGGAGCGAAAGCAATTGAGCGAACCGATAAACGACGGGGATTCGCAGATGACGGTATCCCCTTCGTTGCACAGCACTTTGGTCGCCAAATCCATCACCTGTGTCGCGCCGCTGGTTATCATCAGGGAGTCAAAGTCCCTACCGGTGTTGTGCTTCTTTTTCATGTAAGCGGCTACTCTTTGACGCAGCGGTTCATAGCCTTCCGTCACGCCGTATTGCAGCGCCAAAATCGGCCGGTTGGCAAAAATATCCGCGGAAATCTCCCGCACCGCATCAATCGGGAATGCCTCCGGCGCCGGGTTGCCCGCAGAAAACGGAATAACATCCGTATTGGCGGTCGCTTTTAGAATCTCACGGATCAGCGACGGCTGCAGGGAGGATATGCGGTTTGAAAAAGTATAGTCCATAATTGTCTTCCTTATCCTATATAATTGTTGATTAGTATAGCATACCATTCAGGAATTGTAAATTATTGATAGATATGTTATTATGGTGGAAGTAACCACGCAACTTCGGAAAAGTTTTCGACAGCCCGCAGTATGGCTGTCGTTTTCTATGCAGACTTGTACTTATCGAATCAAAAGAAAACAATGACCGGGAAAGGACACTCCATATAACATGAACAATAAATATGACGCGGTACTTTTTGATTTTGACGGCACCGTTGCCGATACGGGCAAAGGCATTTTCAACGGCGTATACCATGTACTGGATTCAATGGGCATCGACCCGCCGGAGCCGGAAAAATTGCGGTATTTTATCGGCCCGCCCCTGCACGAAAGCTTTCGTATTGTTTTCGGTTTTAATGAAGAAGAGTGCAAAGCGGCAGTGGCAACTTACCGGGAATACTACTCCGCCAAAGGTATCTTTGAACTGACGATGTATGACGGTATGGAGGAGCTTTTCCGCAAACTGAAGGCGCGGGGTATCAAGCTGGGGATATCCAGCTCCAAACCCGAGATTTTTTTACTGAGGATTGTCGATAAATTTGGTCTTTCCGAATTATTCGACACCGTAAAAGGTTCCGACATTGACTATATCCATTCCGATAAATCACTGATTATCCGGCGGGCTACCGAAGCGATGAACCTGCCCGGCAGCGCGAAGGTGCTGATGGTCGGCGACCGCTGTTTTGATATCAACGGCGCAAAGAAAGCCGGGGTTGACAGCGCGGGGGTGCTGTTTGGGTATGGCAGCCGGGAAGAATTCGAGGAAGCCGGGGCGGATTATATTGTGGTAAAAGCGGATGAGTTGTTTGGGATAATAACCGGCGAATAGATATGTTGGATAAGATTTAACGCTCCGGAGAAATCCGGAGCGCTTTGTTTTTTTACTGTTTCTAAATTATACGGTTTCCTTTCAAAAACTTACGAATATTAATATGCCTTATGCCATCCCGGCTCATATCAATCTCATCAAGCATGGATATAACAAACTTCGGATAATTATCCCGTATGGCTGTCAGCGGTTCGAATTCTCTCGTTATGGTATCTTCACTCCCCATCACATAGGTAACTTGAACATACATCTTTTCATTTCTGTTTTCGGCTACAAAATCAATCTCTTTTCCATTGATACTCCCGACGGTTACTTTATAACCCCGACGCAACAGCTCCATATATACAATGTTTTCAAGCGTTCTTTCCACATCTCTGCGGTTATTGCCATAAATGGCTTCCCTGATACCGTGGTCGCTGAGGAAGAATTTGTCCTGTGTGCGTAGCAGGGCTTTCCCGACTAAGTTTTGTTTTGGCGCCCGGTGAAACAGATACGCGTTCTCGCAAGCCGAAATATAGTTGTAAACAGTCTCCGGCGCGACAGTTCTTTGTTCGTTTTTCAGGTAGTCCGAAATGCTTTTGGACGAAAAAGGCGACCCCACATTTGATATGATGAACTTAATAATTCTGTCAAGCAACTCAACATCACGGATATTATTCCTTTGCACAACATCTTTTAGAATAACGGAATTGTAAATATCTGTCAGGTACTGTACAGATGCTTCCGGGTCATAGCCGACTTCGTGCAGAAACGGCATTCCGCCAAACTGCAAATACTCCAAGAAGACTTCATTTTCGTTATAATCACGATGATCCGCTTTGTACAAATCCAAAACCTCACTGAATGAGAACGGATAAATCACAATCTCAACGTATCGGCCTGCAAGGTATGTTGCAAACTCACCGGACAGCAGCTTCGCATTTGACCCGGTGATATAAATATCGGCGTCAAAGTCCACCATAAATGAATTGATAACGCGCTGCCAGTCTTCCACTTCCTGCACTTCATCAAGCATGATATAGGCTTTGCCGATAATGCCTTCGACCTTCTCGGAAATGTATCGGTACAGCGATTCCGCTTGTTTCAAGCGGGCGTTCTTTTCCGACTCAAAGTTAATGTATACAAACTGATTCTCAGCCGCGCCGGTTTCTATCAGCTCATCTTTGACCAGCTGCAGCATGACCGATTTTCCGCAGCGGCGCATGCCGACTAAAATTTTTACGATGTTTTTATTGAAGAACGGTCTGATTTTTTTTATATATAGTTCTCTTTTAATCATGATAAATCACTCCCTCAGATTCATTTTCTCAATATTAACACAGTTATAACTGAAATTCAACCTAATTTTATTAATTATTTAAGTTATAACTTAATTCGTTCGGTATTTCTCCAATTATTTCATTTATAACTGAAATCATTGGTTCTCTGCGCACAATTTTGCGATTTCAGTTTCAACAACACTTTTATCCAAGCGTTCAAACAGGATTGATATCACCGGCAATACATGTCCGGCAGGAACACAATTCGGCTGCCACAGGTTGTCAAGTGCGAACCATGCCAGCACCTTGCTTGATGAAAACGGCAGGAATGGGTTTAACAGCACTGCCAGGTTACTGATTATCTGTACGCAATTAAACAGTGTGTTTTCGCACAATGCAGGGTTTGCCGTTCTGGTTTTCCAGGGTTCGTTCGCATCGAAATATTTATTCCCAACCCTGACGAAGTCGAAAATAGAATCCAACGCCTCCTTGAATTGGCCGTTTTCAATTTTACTGCCGACTGACGGGTATAACGCATTGATTTTTATCAGCAACTCTGGCTCTGATTCCCCGGCCGGTACTTTTTCACCATAATACTTATTGATAAAGGCAAGCGTTCTGTTGACGAAATTGCCGTATGCACCTAACAGCTCGCTGTTGCTGCGCTCGGCAAATTCACGCCACGAAAAATCCGTATCCCGCTTTTCCGGCCCGTTGGCAATGAAGAAATACCGGATTGTATCCGGGTTATATCTGTCGACAATATCCTTCGCCCAGATTGCCCAGTTATGGCTTGTTGAAATCCGTTTGCCTTCCAGCGTCAAATACTCGCTGGATATGATATCGTCCGGCAAGCGAAGATTTTCACCATGGGCAATTAACAGCGCGGGTAAAATAATTGTGTGAAAAGGGATGTTGTCTTTGCCGTGAACGTAATAATGCCTTGCGTTTTCGCCCCAGACATCGCTGAAGTTTACTCCTCTTTCCGCCGCAACTGCTGCGCTGGCCGATAGGTAACCCAGAACATTTTCAGCCCAGATGTATATCTTCTTATCCTCATAGCCCTTCTTCGGCACATCAATCCCCCAATCCAAATCACGGGTTATTGCTCTGTCTTTCAATCCCTCTTTTATATACTTATTCGTGAACGCAAACGCATTTTTTCGCCAATGGGGATGACTGTTCAAGAAGTCAGTAAGTTCCTTCTCAAGTTCGGAAAGCGCAATGTAGAGTTGAGTGCTTTCCACAAAGTCAACATTACTCCCGCATTCGGAGCATTTCGGCTCTGCAAGCAGTTCCGCTTCCAATACCGCCCCGCAGACATCGCATTGGTCGCCTCTGGTATGCTCTGCGCAGTTCGGGCACTTGCCTACCACTAAACGGTCTGTGAGTGTCTTTTGACAGCTGCCGCAGGTTGCCCGTGGAGCGTTTTTCTCATATACATATTTACTCTTATACAGTTCTTTGTGAAAAGCTTTTACAAATTCAATATGCTGCTCGGCCGATGTTTTTCCGTACAAATCATAGCTGAATCCAAGTTTGCCAAACACCGCCGAAAACTCAGCGTGATAATAATCGCTTATCTCTTTGGGCGATTTCCCTTCTTGTTTTGCCCGGATGGTAACAGGCGTTCCGTGGCAGTCACTGCCCGAAACATAAAAGACCTCGTCACCTTTTGCCCTGTAGTATCTCGCAAGTACATCGCCCGGTAAAAGAGCCGCTAGGTGACCGATATGGAGCGAACCGTTGGCATACGGCCAAGCTCCGCCGATTAATATATTTGTCATTTCAAAAACCTCATTTCAATTTGTTAGGGTAGAAAAACGGACAACAAAAAAGCCCTCACCTCCGAAAAATACTATTTTTCAGGGACGAGAGCTTTGCTCCGTGTTACCACCCTAATTCGTTCACTCTTCACAAAGTGAACCTTGTCAAGTA
>CAYUWQ010000070.1:0-1172 GCA_964448455.1 uncultured Eubacteriales bacterium
GCGTTTAGGCGATGACCTTAATTGGGCACTGTCTTTTGAAAATATTAAAGAAGCAGAAACCACCAAGCATGTACACCGGTTACACCCATACAAGGGTAAGTTTATTCCTCAACTTGTTGAATATTTCTTGGATACGCATACAGACTCTTTCAAAACGCAGGCGTGCTTTTCAAAAGGAGATATTGTACTGGATCCTTTTTGTGGTAGTGGAACAACCTTGATATTTCAGCATTTAATGCATTGATTACTAATAGTAAATTGTACAATTATGACTTAAGTGGTTTACTCATTGAAATCAATCGAATCTCGGAATCATTAAAAAAATATTTAGAAAAGACAAATACCGCTGAATTTGAAGAGAAGTTACTAAGCGAACTATATAAATTGAATAATGAATATTTTCCTGTTCCAGCTTTTAAATACAAAGTACAAAACAACCTGATTGATGGTAATAAATTTGGGCAAGAAATTGCAGAATCGTTTTTACCTACTTATATGAGTTTGGTCAAAACATACGGTATTGAATTATTGAAACCCAAAGATGACAGTTTTTTAAACACATGGTTCATTAAACATATTCGCGATGAGATAGATGTTGTTTTTGGAGAAATAAAAAAAGTTAATGATTTACAGACGAAAAAGATATTAACCGTGATTCTTAGTCGAACAATGCGCTCTTGCCGTGCGACAACGCATGCCGACTTAGCCACACTGAAAGAACCCGTTACAACAACCTATTATTGTGCAAAACATGGCAAGGTATGCAAACCGTTGTTTTCAATATTAAAATGGTGGGAAACATATTGCAAAGACACAGTTAACAGGCTAACTGAGTTCAATAAATTGAGAACAAATACAATGCAAAGCTGTCTCGTAGGGGATAGCCGAAATATTGATATTTTCAGAGAAATTGAGAAGAAAGACTCCTGCTTTGGCAAGTTGCTGAAGTCAAAAAAAATCAAGGGTATATTTTCAAGTCCGCCTTATGTTGGATTAATTAATTACCATGAACAGCACGCATATGCATATGATTTGTTTGGGTTTGAAAGGAATGATGAGTTAGAAATAGGTCCCTTATATAGAGGACAGGGAAATGCTGCAAAGGAGTCATATGTTCAAGGTATATCCGATGTGCTAAACAACAGCAAAAAATATTTATCAAAGGATTACGA
>CAYUWQ010000070.1:1250-7278 GCA_964448455.1 uncultured Eubacteriales bacterium
TCGCCAATGATAAATATAATTTGTATCCCCGTATCGCAGAAAAGGCCGGAATGAAAATCATGAAACAGTATAAAAGGCCGGTATTGAATCGAACCGAGAAGGATAAAGGCGCATATGCCGAATTAATATTTCACATGAAGGAGATTTGAAGATGGCGCTTGCAGAACAACAGATACTTCAAATTGAAAATACCTTGAAAAATAGTTTGAGGCATAAGTTCTCATGCTATAAACCAGAACCTTCTGTTATGCCTTTCCATACAAGATTGTTGGGTAGGGATAGGATGGCGCTGTTCTCTTTTATTCAATCACTTAATACAAATTTTGGGACAACAATTTTCGAACCGGTTGCGAAGACGCTTGCATTATCAAAATTCAAGAATGTAAATTTGCAAGCGACAGCAGGCAGTTTAATAAGTGAAAATGCACAACTAGTTATTCAAAACATTATGGATGATTTAACTTCTGCGAACATACAACCAAACAAAGTAGAAGAAGTAGAGGCAATACGCGCTGTTTGTACAACTGGAAAGATGAAAGCCGTAAAGCCAACCAGAGTAGACATATTATTAGAAAGTTATGACAACGAACTATTCTTGTTTGATATAAAAACTGCTAAACCGAACAAAGGCGGCTTTCAAGAGTACAAACGAACACTTCTTGAGTGGGTTGCCGTGGTTTTGGCAGAAAATCCCAACGCAAAGGTTAATACTTGCATCGCAATTCCTTATAATCCTTATGAACCAAAACCATACGCTCGTTGGACACTTGCCGGGATGTTAGATTTGGTAGAAGAACTGAAAGTCGCGGAAGGGTTTTGGGATTTTCTTGGTGGGGAAGGTTCATATCAGGATTTGCTTCAATGCTTTGAGAGAGTTGGAATCGAACTGCGTTCTGAAATTGATGAATATTTTACGAAATACAACACGATTAATTCAATCGAGATTTAAATATTAACCTCTATATGGTATTATATTATAGAATCAACTTAACTGTATCACTAGGTCAAGACAAACCTGTATTAAACAAAATAAAAACTTAACTAAAATAGACTGAAACAGTTTAAATACCCGGTTTTACGATTGACAAATACCGTCCGTCAACATATAATCATTAACAGTAGCCGGCAGAAGCCGGCGTGAGTGCGGCCATAGCCGCAGGAAATTAACAATTTTCCGCGCAATTTACCGCAAAGGTATTGGTTTTCAGCAGAAGACCGGTGCCTTATTTTTTTGGAGGTTAAAAGATATGAAAGACCCAATTAAGAAGCTCACATTCTCCGGACTCTTCCTCGCGCTGTGCATGGTGCTCCCGCTGTTAACCGGGCAAATCCCGCAAATCGGCATGGCGCTGTCCCCAATGCATATCCCTGTGCTGCTGTGCGGTTTTGTCTGCGGTTGGCAATATGGGCTGACCGTCGGTTTTATCGCGCCGTTTTTGAGGTTTGCCATTTTTGGTATGCCGCAGCTTATACCGATGGGCATATCAATGGCGTTTGAACTGGCTGCTTACGGTTTGTTGGCCGGCTTGCTGTACAAGTATTTTCCGAAGAAGGTTTTATATGTTTATGTTACGCTTATCCTGTCGATGATAGGCGGGCGTCTTGTCTGGGGCGCGGCGATGTTTGTTCTCGCGGGGCTTGGCAGCTCTGAGTTTTCGTTTAATATGTTTTTGGCCGGGGCATTTGTTGCCGCTGTACCGGGTATCATCCTGCACATTGTTCTGATACCTCCCTATGTTGTCACAATGAAGCAGGCTAAACTGATTTTGAACGACAGCAAAAAGCAATAGCAGCTGTAAAGCGAAACGGCTTTACAGAGTAAAAAGCAATAAGGGCGGATGCTTGCCGGTCATGGCAAACCATCCGCCCATTTTTTTGTCTTCAACGTTTATTTTGTGTCCCTGTTTTTGACATACTCGCCCTTGATTTCAGCTTTCGCGATACGCGCGAGTTCTTCCGTGTCATCGCCGGCTGCTGTGACTCTTTCCGCCATCTGTTTACGCCGTTCAAGCAGGTCGGCGTACATCATGTCTCTTTTGCGACCGGTCAGGGGATAAAAGAACTTGGGGATAATGCCCAGTGAACTGGTTATGATGGGCACCCCGGTGCCGAGCGCGAAAAGCCAGTATTTCGTGGAAACCGCCTGGGTGCCGATGGTTTTGCCTTGAATATAGCCGATTTTCGCCATGATCAAGTTGGTAATCGTACTCATAAAAATGCCCTGCAGTTTTCTGACCAGTCCCCTGGCAACGCCGGTCATGGCTTCCATGCGGTAACCGTTTTTCCACTCGCAGTAGTCCATCGCTTCGTTGTGCAGTTCCGGACCGATCACATGCCGCAGGCCGTACACCCACATTTCAATAAACTCCTCAATCATAAAGGTGGGTATCATCACCTTGCGCTTCATGAAATTCTTGTTGATGGAGCCGACCGCGAACACACCCATCCAGCACATGTCGGTGTACATGTCCTCTCCGATCCAGATGGCTTTGGTCGAAAAGCGTTTTCTGATAGGCCCGATTAAGGCGTAACTGATATTGGAAACGGGACCCGCGGGGATACCTACGATCGTTTCAAGAGAGGCCATGCCCAGCACATCAATGTAATAATTGGAGCGCCCGGTCCCGACGCCGAAACCGCTTAAAAAGTCCGACAAGGTGATAAGCAGAATGGGTACATTGGTAAATATCGCTTTGAAGCCCTGTTTGATGCTCGGCTTTTCGATGGTCTGCTGCACCCGCTCCCTCGTAACAAAAAAGAAGTAGAAGGACGCGGCGCAAGCGATGAGGCTGGTGAAGAAACCCATGCCGACAAAAAGGTCCCGCAGCTTCCATTTGAGAATTTTGTTGTTGATCAGGTCAATAAAAACACCCATAATCAGCTCCGGCAGTTTTTCACCGAACCAGCCGGACCAGAAGTTCGCCATGGTGATGAGCCGCACGCGGTCCACCGGATGGGGGGTGATGGTGGACATCAACCCGCCGCCGGCGATAGCGGCAAAGGTACCGGCTGTTTCCATCACCACGCCGAGGGTGAAGTTGTAGATGAGCTTGGGCATATAGTCGCCCGGCGTGTCCGGAAAGATAAACGGCAGCAGCCAATACAACGATCCGGCGAGGGTCAGCGGAATCTTTAAAAACAGCAGATAAGGCCTGAACTTGCCCCAGCGCGTGCGGGTTTTGTCCACGATCGTCCCGATGAAAATATCGTTGATGGTATCCCAAAGGCCGGTAAAAATGTTGACATACGCGGCAATCTTAAAATCAATTTTAACGACATCCCAAATAAAACGGTTGCCGTATTTGCCGATATTAAAACTGTTGGAAAAGTCGTTTAAAACATAGGCAACGGTTTCCTTGGTGCCCACATACCGGCGGTTCTGGTGGACATATTTGAGCGCGTCTTCTTCGGTGAACTCCTTTTCTTCGACGACATCCTCTTTTTTACTCAAGCTGATTCCCCCTGCCTCATTTAGCTTTTAGGGTTGCCCAACTGTTCTAAATGGAATTGTACAACGAAAGCGCGCGGTTTACAACAGAAAATTCTGTATAAAAAACAGGGCGGCTTGCAGCCGCCCCGGGGAATGCTTTGGTGTTTTCAGCCATTTACAGGCCGGGGAAAAAGTTTGTCACAAGATAAAAGAACTTCATCACAGGGAAAGCGATTCCCCAGAACTTAAGCAGTACATTATAACCGAAGTTCAGTGGAGAGCCGGCGTCAAAATAATCCGTATATTTTACCAAAGAAGTGGTATAGGATGATGTGTCGTTTTCGTCCACGGTGATAACCCGTACGCCGCGGAGTTCGTCGCCGTAGGAAGCCATGCCGGAAGTCGGCGAGCAGACCAGGTCAACACCCCGCACCCGCACTTCATATGTGTTGGCGTGGTCGTGCCCGAAGAACATGGCCTTCACATCGCCCTGTGCCCTGACCGCGTCAAACTGGCCGCCGTTTACATCCGGCGGGCAGGCGCCTTCGCCCAACACGCCCGCGCGGGTCATGGCCGGGTTCAACACAAAATACTTGCCGTATTTCGCGACGGCGCCCGGGGTGCCGAACGACACTTCGTTAAACGCCTCATACACTTCCGGTACAACGATATGCTGGAACATCAGTGACGGCACCGGCACCCCGCCGTTTGCCGCTTTGAGCGCGTTGCTTTTTTGGACATACCAGTCAATTTGGTCCTGCTGCACATGCGCGTAGCCGCCGTTTACGGTGTCATAAGTGCCGGAGTCAACCATCCAGATGTTGTAGGCGACCTTTTGCGGGTCTATGCTCGAATAAATTGGGACATTGTAAGTGCCGACGCCGGACAGCGCCGCACCCTCATCAAAGCCGATGAAGCAGCTGTATTTCATATACATAGCCATCTGCGCTTCTTTGGAGGTTTTGCCCTCATCATCATGGTTGCCGAAAACCATCGCAACGGGCACACCCGCCTTTTCGAAAATGCGCATGAATTTGTCGATTGCTCCCGCGGTTAACGCATCCGTCGGAGATTTCGCGCCGGAGATATTGTCCCCCGTGAGCACAACCAGGTCCGGTTTCAATTCTGCCAGTGCTTTTTGCAGAAATCTTGCCGTCGGCAGTACGAGCCCAGGTCCGTCCTGCACATCGGTTACCTGCATGACGGTAAACTTTTTGTCGGCGCCGAAACTCAGGCGCGCCGCTTCCGCCGGCGTTTGGGGTTCGGCGGCGAGCGAAACCGGCGTGAGCGCGAAAAGCGCAACCATCAATATAACAAGCAATTTTTTCCAAATCTTTTTCATAAAAAACCTCTCGCTTCATAAAAATATTCAACCGACAACAGCGATATTTTACCACACGCCGCGTTGCGGTGTCAAATGCCGATGCAACGAGTTTTAATTTAACAGACAAAATTATGATGTTGTATATTCACCTGTATATGGTATAATTAAACCGTTTCATACAGATTTTAGAAGGAGGGTGTTTTCGTGACTCAACTGACCGAAGAAAAACGGTTTAACCGCAACAAATGGACATACACGGTGCCCGGTATCGGCCGGGACATGGCTTATACCCTTTTCGCGAACTTCCTGTTGACCTATGTGCTTTTCACCCGCAGTTTGTCGCCGGAACAGTTTGGCGCAATCGGAACGATTTTAGTCCTTGCCCGTATTTGGGACGCGGTGAATGACCCTGTTATGGGCGGCATCATTGAAAATACGCGCACCAAAGTCGGCAAGTTTAAGCCGTGGATTATCATCGGGGCATTGCTCAACGCCGTTGTGCTGGTCATCATGTTCAGCAACCGTGTGGACGGCTGGAACTTTGTCATTCTTTTCGCGGTGCTCTACCTGTTTTGGGACATCACCTGGACGATGAACGACATCGGCTATTGGTCCATGCTGCCGTCCTTGACCAGCGACCCGAAAAAGCGCGACAAACTGACCTCCTACGCGAACCTTTTCGCGATGATCGGCGCTATACTTGCCATGGGGCTGATCCCGATGCTGACCAACGGCGCCGGCGCTATCGGCGGCAGTTCCATCAGCGGCTTTAAAGCGGTTGCCGTATTTATTGCGGTCGCATTATCTGTTAGCCAAATCGTCGTCTACTTTTTTGTGAAAGAAAACAAAACCGCGCATCTTGAAAAAGATGAGCACATCGGGCTGAAAAAAATGGTCAGCGTAATATTCAAGAACGACCAGCTGCTTTGGGTCGCGCTCGTGATGCTGCTGTACAATGTCGGCAGCGCGCTGCTGACGGCGTTCGGCGTCAATTATATGTATCTCTCCTTCGGTTACAACGGTACCTATGTCACCATGTTCGTAGCGCTGTATGCGCTCGCGTCCGTTGCCATCAACATCCTGTATCCGCGCCTCGCGGCGAAAATGTCGCGCAAAAAGATGTCCACCCTCGCCATGGTGACCACCGCTGTCGGTTATTTGATGTTTTTTGTGTTCGGTACACTGCTGCCGGCCATCGGCGCGCCCGCGGGCGTTCAGCTTGCGATGATTTTGCTGGAAGCGTTCATCATCGGCTTCGGCCAGTCGCTCATCTA
>CAYUWQ010000070.1:7378-8928 GCA_964448455.1 uncultured Eubacteriales bacterium
TACAATTTAATCGAATCCGGCTCCACGGAAAAATACCGCCGGGAAATGACTTGGAAGGAATTTGACATTAAAGCCAACCGCTTTGCCAACCTGCTGCTGACACGCGGCATCCAAAAGGGCGATAAGGTGGCTATCCTGCTCATGAACTGCCTGGAGTGGCTGCCGATTTACTTCGGTGTGCTCAAGACCGGTGCGCTCGCCGTGCCGCTGAACTTCCGCTATACCGGGGATGAAATCAAATATTGCCTGGAACTCGCCGAAGCGGACGCTTTGGTATTCGGGCCGGAGTTCATCGGGCGTGTGGAGCAGATATTTGACCACCTCCACGGAGTGAAGACCTTTTTCTTTGTGGGCGACAACAAACCCACTTTTGCCGACAGTTACAACAAGATGGTGCATTATTGCTCGTCCATCGCGCCGGCAGTCGCGCTGGCAGAAGACGATGACGCGGCGATTTACTTTTCATCCGGCACAACGGGCAAACCCAAGGCCATCCTGCACACCCACAGCTCCCTGGTGGCGTCCTGCCTCACCGAGCAAAACCATCATTCGCAAACGCACGACGATGTTTTCCTCTGCATCCCGCCGCTGTACCATACAGGGGCTAAAATGCACTGGTTCGGCAGCTTGCTCGTGGGCGGCAGAGCGGTTATCTTGCGCGGGGTCAAACCGGAGTGGGTGCTGCGCGCCGTATCCGAGGAAAAAGCGACCATTGTCTGGCTGCTGGTGCCGTGGGCGCAGGACATTCTGGACGCCATCGAGCGCGGGGACTTGCAGCTGGAAGATTACCGCTTGAGCCAGTGGCGCCTTATGCACATCGGCGCTCAGCCGGTGCCGCCGAGCCTTATCCGCCGCTGGAAGCAGATATTCCCGAACCATGATTACGACACAAACTACGGTCTTAGCGAATCGAGCGGGCCGGGTTGTGTACACCTCGGGGTGGAAAATCTTCACAAGGTCGGCGCTATCGGCAAAGCCGGTTATCTGTGGGAAACCGCCATTGTGGACGAAAACGGCAAACAGGTCGCGCAGGGCGAAGTCGGTGAGCTTACGGTAAAAGGCCCCGGCGTGATGAAGTGCTATTTCAACAACGCCAAGGCAACGGCCGAGCTGCTCAAGGATGGCTGGCTGTATACCGGCGATGTCGCGCGGGAGGATGAAGACGGCTTTATCTATTTGGTTGACCGCAAAAAGGATGTGATTATATCCGGCGGAGAAAATTTATATCCCGTACAAATCGAAGACTTTTTGCGCGCGCACCCGGCTGTCTGCGATGTGGCGGTTATCGGTTTGCCGGACGAACGCCTTGGCGAGATGGCGGCCGCGATTATTCAGCTCAAACCCGGCGCGGACTGTACGGAAGCGGATATCAATGAATTCTGCGTCGATTTGCCGCGGTACAAGCGGCCGCGCAAAATCATCTTTGCGGATGTGCCGCGCAATCCGACCGGCAAAATCGAAAAACCGAAGCTGCGGGAGATTTACTGCGGGACGAGGCTTGTGGAAGCGCAGACAACGAACTGATTGCAGCAAGATAAGTAAAGGGTACC
>CAYUWQ010000071.1:0-3711 GCA_964448455.1 uncultured Eubacteriales bacterium
CGTAAGAAAAATCGCCCGGCACGCCGCCCGTCCCTTTCCAAAAATCAATCGGCATAAATAAAATCCCCCTTCCTTACATATATCTTATCAATGAAAATCGTTTATGTCAATATTCCGTGCAGCCTTGGCGCACGCCAATTCCCGTCATATGTAAAGCATAACCGCTTTACACGGTTTATAGGTGCGTTTACTTGGCTTGCCTGGTACCTGTTCATATTTTATAAACTGCAAACTGCCTGATGTCCGGCACATCCGTGCTGTCCGTTATTTTGAGCTTGACACCGGTCACTTCAACATCATCAAACCGCTCGATTCTTTTATGACCGACGGAAAACCCCGAGCAGACCGGCTGAAACACACCGTTCACCTCGGCTTCCACGGTATAGGCTCTTATCCGCTCACCCCGGGCGATGTTTTCCATGATAACAACATGGTTGATAACGGACGGCCGCGCAAAATAGAAAGCAATTTCAGTGCCCTCGCCGCCCGCTTTTGCAATCGGCTTGCCAAAGCGGTCTTTTATCAGTTGGCCGAATGCGGCAAATTGCTCCACATCGGCATCCGGCACCAGACCCCGGTCGTCAATGACCATACCAATGAGCAGGTTGGAGTTGCTGCCCACAGAGGTATAGTACCGCTCCAGCAGTTCTTCCGGTTCAAACAGCAGGTCATCCTCCCCCGCGCGCCAGAACCAGCCGCCGCCGTTGGAAAGCAGATAGCGGTTGGGCATATCCGTTTCCGCCGGTGCCCACACCCTACCATCCGGGTCTCCGACGCCGATTTCGGGCATTTGCTCCGTCCCTATAAAATCGCCGTCCGCCGCATTGGTGGTGCTCCAGCAGGGATTCGGCGCCAAGCCCGACTCATTGCCCACCCATCGTAATATGGACGGGAACTGTTCCGGTCCCTGGAAACACACGGCGTTCGGCTGATATTTCAGCAATAAGGACAGCACATCAGGGCCGCCTTTTTCCGGCGGCAAGGCACCGCCGTCAAACCAGATTTCAAACAGCTCGCCGTATTTGGTCCACAGTTCGGTCACCTGCTTAATAACCATTTCATTGTACGCTTTTTGCTCATCTTCGTTGCCGGAGAGCACCGTGCCGGGGTTGTCCACGCAAAAATAACCGTTGCACGCCACGCTGTAATACAGCCCGGGCTTGATACCGAACTTTTTGCAGGACTTGATAAAGTCGCCGACGATGTCGCCTTTTCCGTCCCGCCAAGGCGCGCTTTTCACGCTGTAATCGTGGGCTTCGGTCGGCCAGAGGGAAAATCCGGAACAATGCTTTGCCACCAGCACGGCGTATTTCGCGCCCGCAGCGGCAGCGGTGCTCAGCCACTGGTCGGTGTCCAGCATCGTCGGGTTAAAGATTGAAACATCCAGCGGGTCACCCCACCTCTTGCGGAAATCAAAATCGGGACTAAACACCGGGATATCGTAGTGAATGAGCACGCCCAGTTCCATGTCCGCCCACTCCTGCTGCGCTTGTGTCGGCAGGGGTCTGTTTGACAGAGGCTTCATCATCATTTCTCCTGTTCGCTGACAGCCGTCGCTTCCAGCTCCATATTCAGCCCGAACGGCAGTTGATTAACCGGCACGATGCTGCGCGCGCATTTGTGTTCGCCCAGCAGCGCGGCATACATCTTATTCACTTCGCCCCAGCTTGCCATGTCGTGCACATAAATGGTTACCCGAAGCAGTTTACTAATACCGCTGTTGCCTGCTTTCAATATCTCGCTCAGGTTCTCAAAAATCTGCTTTGCCTCCTCAACCATGCCGCCGCTGACCGGGTCGCCCGCCGGGGTGATGCCCAGTATGCCGGAGAGGTAGAGGATCCCGTTATGCCGCACCGCCTGATGGTAATGCCCTTTGGGCGGGCAGGCTTTGTCTGTAAAAATAATATCCACTTTCAGTCCCCCTGTTCAATATTACCGTGTGATTAACCCAAATCGCTTTTATCCGTCAGTTCAACCCGCATGCCCGCGGCGCTGCCTGTTTCAAAAATCACCAGTTCATTTTCGCCCTGTTTTAACAGCGCGGCGGGAATATAAAGTGTTTTTTGCGGACCGGCGGAAGTCCAGTACCGGCCGAGGTTAAAGCCGTTCACCCACGCCTGCCCTTTTGCCAGAGAATCGCAGCGTAAAAAGGTGTCGGCCGGCTCCTCAACATTGAACCTGCCCCGCAGGAACACAGGCCCGTCTATTTTCTCTTTTCCACAGGCAGAAAATTGAACCTTGCCGATGTCGTCCAACTCAATATTATACGTCTCCCACCCGAACTGCTTTTGCCCGCCGACGGCGACATACTCTGTAATGCCTTTAAAATCTTTGAGCAGCGGGCCGAAGTTGACCCTGCCCATGTTTTCGACAAATATCTCCAGTGTTGTTTCATCCTTTTCAAAATTGAAATTGACATCCTCGTCCTCGTCATTGCGATAAATAATACCTTCGCGCTTGCCGTCCAAAAACACATGCGCCCGGTCATGGATGTCGCAAATCTTGATTGTTGCCTGTCCGACGGGTCTAACCCGTGTGCGATACAGAATGAAGCCGTAATTCTGCCCGAAGTATTCCATTGGTTTCACCGCGGCAGTCTTTTTCGCGCCGCCTGACAGGTTTTCGAGCTGTGAAAACAAATCCGCGTATTCCGTCAGCGCGACTGTGCCGAACGCCTTTGCTTTCGGCGGTTCAGGCAGCTCGAGCGGCGGCAGCGGACCGATGTATTGCTCAATGAGTTGCCGGAGAGCGAAATACTTCTCCGTCGGGTTGCCCTGCTCGTCAAGCCCGCAGTCATAATCATAGCTGGAGATATCCGGCTGATAGAAGGTACCCGCGGTGTTCGCGCCGTTCATGTAGCCGAAGGTGGTGCCGCCGTGGAACATATACAGGTTGAAATGCGCGCCCATCTTCAGCAGGCCTTCCGCCCCGCTTTTGAACTTTTCCAAGGCATCCCCGCCGGCATGATGGTTTTCTCCCCAGTGGTCAAACCAACCCATCCAAAACTCCCCGCACATAATCGGCCTGTCCGGCTGAAATGACTTCAAGTTGTTAAAGGTCTCCGACGGGTCACTGGTGGAAAAATTGATGACCTTGAACACATCCGGCAGCGTGCCGCCGGTGAGATGAAACATCTGCTCGCCGTCCGAAGTGAAGAGAGGCACATCGATGCCGTTTTCGCACATCTGCTGCTCTAAAAAACGCAGATAATCCGAATCGTTGCCGTAGCTGCCGTACTCGTTTTCAATCTGCATCATCAACACCGGTCCGCCTTGGGTGCACTGGTGCCTGACCAGGCGCGGGAGGAGCACTTTATAATAGGCTTTGATTTTTTCCATGTAATATGCGTCGGCGCACCGCAATTCGATGTCCCGGTTTTTAAGCAGCCACGCGGGCAGCCCGCCGAATTCCCACTCCGCGCAGATATACGGCGACGGGCGGACAATCACATGGAGCCCCAGTTTGCCCGCAAGCTCGATGTAACGCTCCACATCGTGCGTACCGGTAAAGTTGAATTCGCCCTCCCGCGTTTCGTGGAAGTTCCACGGCACATAGGTTTCCACCGTGTTTAGCCCCGCGGCTTTGAGTTTTATGAGCCTGTCCTCCCAGTAGACCGGCAGGATACGGAAATAGTGCATTGCGCCGGAGAGGATGCGCAGGGGTTTGCCGTCGAGGTAAAAGGAGTCGGTTTTGATTTCGAATGTGGACATA
>CAYUWQ010000071.1:3811-5700 GCA_964448455.1 uncultured Eubacteriales bacterium
CAGGGGTTTGCCGTCGAGGTAAAAGGAGTCGGTTTTGATTTCGAATGTGGACATAAATTTAATCCTTTCAGATTTTAGATATTAGACAAATGTATAAACGCATAGATGAAATCTGGTACAAATGGGGTGTAATTCCCCTCCTTCGGAGGGGTGCCCGCAGGGCAGGGTGGTCGTCACCACAAAAACCAACCACCCCGGCTTTCAGCCACCCCTCCAAGGGAGGGGAATTGCCTTTACCTACTGGTCCCCTTTGTTAAAGGGGGAAACCGGCTTTAGCCGGAGGGGGATTCGGTTCCAAACTAAATCGTCACATCCACCGCCGCGCCTTCGTTGTCCTCCCCCAGCGCCTCTTTAACATAAATAAAATCGCTCCCGATCCCCTGAACAAAACGCCCAAGGTCAGAATGCCACACAACAATCCCCATGCCCTTTTTTGCCCACTGAATCTGTTTGTCGATATTGCCCGAAAAGTGGTTGCCCACACCGATATTCCGCTCGTTACAGGCGGCGATGATTTTTTCGACAGCTGCCTCGAATTCGGGGTTGTCATATTCCTCCGGGATACCCATACTAATCGATAAATCATGCGGGCCGATAAAAACGGCGTCCACTTCGGGTTTTGAGAGCAACTCGTCAAGGTGGTCAACCGCAAAGCCGCTTTCGATATTCAAAATAAGCAGACAGCCGTCGTTGTATTTTGCCAGGTAGTCCTTCTCCTTTTGACTGAGTTCAACTTCTCCCGCCAGCACCTGCCGCAGACGCTCGCCTTTGAGCGGACGGTATTTTACCGCGCCGATTAAAATATCAATCTCCTGTACCGTTTCGATATATGGCGAGATAATACCAACCGCGCCGTCTTCCATCGCGGCGAAGGCTTCATACGCGCTGCAAAACGGAATACGCACAACCGGCGCGATATTCATGGCTTTATAGCACTGGCACATCCACCCGCGCGTCGAGCGGTCAAGCGGCATATGTTCGGAATCGATAAAAACAAAATCCACCCCGGTTTTATGCATCTGCGCCGCCCATTTGGACGACGGCGAAGCAATCAGCGTACCGTAGACCCGCCGGTTTTCGATAAAAGCTTTTTTGAGCTCATGTTGGTTCATATTCATCCCCCTTGATTAAGCAATGTTCTATGCCACGCAGTTTCAAATAAACATGGCTATAAACAACGGATAATGTTCTATTCCCTTATCATCCATATAAATATTGCAGTCGCTCTCGAACTTGATATACCTGCTCACGCACTTATAGTTTTCAATGATTGAATCAAGAGATTTTGACAGCAGACTGCTGCCGGACTTAATTTCAACGGCGGTTGATTGCCCGTCCAAATTAAAAACAAAATCAATCTCGAGTTTGCTCTTTCGTTCAAAATAGGTCAGCTTTTTTCCGCTCTTGGCAAAAATATCCGCGCATATATTTTCAACAATACTGCCCTCATTGATATAAAGGTTATCATTGAGTATCGCGGCCTGCGTTCCGTCTTCCATCATGGAAATCAGCAGTCCCGTATCCCTGACATACAGCTTGAAGCTGTCCAGCTTTATATTCGCCATGAGCGGCAGCGCCGGTTCGGACAGATTGTAACAATAGTTCACAATCCCCGCATCGTAAAGCCAGGTCAGGCTCCCCTCATACTGCCGTGCGCCGGCGGTTTTTGGCATTGTTTCATCCTTTTCAATCTCAGCGTATTTAAACTTTTTGTTTTTCTTCGCCAGCTGATTCGGGATGCTCGCAAAGCACTTCCTCGCCCTTGCTTTTTCCGTATTCGGCGCGTATTTTGTTATGTCGTCCAGGTAGCTGCTGACGATATCCCGCTGAAGACCCAACACCTTGCTGAAATTGTTTGTCGCCACAAAGGTTGTAACCGCTTTCGGCAT
>CAYUWQ010000071.1:5800-8851 GCA_964448455.1 uncultured Eubacteriales bacterium
GGGCAGCTTTGGATTTCATCAAGGAAAATGACGGTCTGATACGGTTCTATGTTAACATCCGTAAAATAGACGCTCAGCCTTCTGAGAATGGAATCCACATCAAGGTCACCTTCAAAAATGCTCTTTTTTTCCGGCGTTAACTCAAAATTGATATAGATATAGTTTTTATAGTGTTTCCTTGCAAAATCATCAATAATAAAAGTTTTGCCGACCTGCCTCGCGCCTTTAACCAGCAGACAGGTTTTTTCGGCATCGTTTTTCCAGTCAAGCAGTTGGCTTGTGATCTTTCTTCGCAGCATTTTCAAGACCTCACAATCGTCATTTTCCACTCTACGATATCACATTTTTTATCAAATTGCAACTTTTTACCACGAGTTTGACCATCATTTTGCAATTTTTACCCACGAGTTTGGCAACCATTTTGCAACTTTTACCCACGAGTTTGGCAACCATTTTGCAACTTTCTCCCCGAAAGCCCTGTTTCCCGTACGATTTCCGAGCCAAATCTGTCACATAGAATATATATTTTATACCAATAAAAGTCAATGGTCCGTTAGTGGTAAGTGGTCAGATACGCAAAAAACCGAGGCAATAAATGAATGTTGAAATCTGCAAATAAAAGGAATAAGATGTACATAGAAATTCGTTCCCCAACTTCTTCTCGACTGCTTCCCGCGGCGCAGCCGCGCTTCTCTACTGCTTCTCAAAAAAACCAAAGGAATGAACGTCATGAAAACATCCTATGCCGACTTTTCAACCGCCGTCATCTTTGCCGACAAAAACGCATCCGCCGTTGAGCAAAAGGCCGTTTTGGTGCTTGTGGAAGAAATCTTCAAACGAACCGGCATCTCTCTCAAAACAGTCTATAAATTCCCAAACAACGCCGGGGCTGTGATCGCCGTGGGAGACAACCGGCTGCCTTTCCCGCCAGCAATCGCGCTGGCCGCCGGCTTGCCGATGCCCGGCAGGGAAGGCTTCCGCCTGGTGATTAAAAACACCGGTAAACCCCTTTGCGCCGTTATCGGCGCGGACGGCCGCGGCGTGCTGTACGGTGTGGGCAAACTCCTGCGGCTCATGGAGTGGGGCGATGGCAAACTGATACTCCCCCTCGGCACGGCGATTTCCGACGCGCCGAAATTCTCCATACGCGGCCACCAGCTGGCCTACCGCCCGAAAACCAACGCCTATGACGCCTGGACACCGGCCATATTCGAGCAGTATATCCGGGAACTCGCCCTGTTCGGCGCGAACACCATTGACATTCTGCCCCCCGGCACGGATGACGATGACAAGAACATTCTCATGAAATATGACGCGCTGGAAATGATGGCAACCCTTTCCGAAACCATCCATTCCTACGGACTGGAATGCGGCGTATGGTACCCGAACATGTTCGGGGAGGATATTGATGAGAAGGGCTTGGCAAAAGAAGACGCGCAGCGGGACAAGGTTTTTGCCCGTGTGCCCTTCATCGACCATATTTTTGTCCCCGGCGGCGATCCCGGCAAACTGTTCCCCGAAATGCTGTTTGCGGTGTCGGAGCGCTTTTTTGCCATCGCGAAAAAGTATCATCCGGATGCCAAGCTTTGGATTTCGCCCCAAACCTTTTGCCCGAGCGAGGCATGGGCGGAGGAATTTTACGCCGAGCTGAACAAAGAACCCGGTTGGCTGTACGGCGTCACCTTTGCGCCGTGGGAGCGCGATAATATCGATACCCTGCGCAAACGCACCCCCAAGCGCTACCCCATCCGCAACTACGCAGACATTTGCCACACCCTGCGCTGCCAGTACCCCGTACCCAAGTGGGATATAGCCCTTGCCTTGACCCTCGGGCGCGAATTTGTCAATCCCCGCCCGTATGATGAAAAACACATCCACAACCTTTACCGCAAGCATATGGCCGGCTCCGTCTGCTATTCGGAGGGCATCAACGACGATTTGAACAAATTCGTCTGGCTCGACCAGGAGTGGAATCCCAAAACGCCGGTCACACAAACGCTCAAGGATTACGGCCGGCTTTTTATCGCCTGTGAATTGGAAGAGGAGATCGCCGAAGGGATGCTCCTTTTGGAAGACAACCTGCGCGGTGAATTCGCGGTCAACCCCGCAGTTAAAAAGGCGTACGGCCTTTGGACCGGCATGGAAGAAAGGCTGACCGCTTTTGCCAAAGACAACTACCGCTTTGAGCTGCATTTGCTGCGCGCGTGTTTTGATTATTATCAGCAGCAGCGTTATCTGTTTGAGCATTCGCTCGAACAGGAAGCGATGGCAATCTTGACCGCGTGCGGAGAAGCCGATGCCGGCGAATGTATTCAAAAAGCCCGGCAGATATTAAATAAAGCCAAAACAGAGAAAATTCTGCCGGAGCTTGCCGCAAAAATCAACACACTTGCCGACCTGTTGTTTGAGCACATCGGCGCACAGCTCACCGTCACCCGCCACCATGCCTCCGCCTGGGACAGGGGCGCGTTTGTGGAATGCCTCGATATCCCGCTCAACGACCGGCGGTATATCTTGGCAAAACTCAATGAAGCGGAAAAACGCCCAAACGCCGAAAGGCTTGCCGCGATTAAAAGCATTGTCTGCCGCACAGACCCCGGACCCGGCGGGTTTTACGACGACTTCGGTTCAAAAGCGAGTTGGAACAGACTTGAAAACCATGACAATTACAAGAACGACCCCGGCTTCTTCAAAACCCCGCTGCTGTCATTTCTGATGCCGCCGCCTCATGACAAAGACGACAACCTCAATGTGCCCCTCGCCTGGCGGCGCAATGTATATACGCTGTACCAAACGCCGCTATTCATCAATTATGACGGGCTGGACCCCAGCGCCGATTATATCATCCGCACCGTCTACGGCAAATACCACCCGGTACACATCACGCTGCGCGCGGGCGAAGACGGTGATGTTCTTATTCATGATGAAGTTTTCGTCAACGAACCCTTCGTCAAGGCGGAAAACACTCTGCCGAAAGCCGCTTATCAAAACGGCAACCTGCGGCTCAAACTCACCGTGCGCGACGGCGAACGGGGACCAAATGTGTCGGAG
>CAYUWQ010000072.1:0-2776 GCA_964448455.1 uncultured Eubacteriales bacterium
CATGGTCCGCAGCATCAACCATGAAAACTTCAAGATGACTTTGGATGTCGGGCATCTTTATTTGTCCGTCAACTACTTCGGCGGTGATTTTAACGACGCTGTGCGGGAATGCGCGCCGTATGTCAAACATGTGCATATGAACGACAATACCGGGCGGTTTGAAAAAATGCGGCTGCAAAACTTTGCACTGTATAAAACGCTGCCGATGGGTATGCGCACCGCATTCGGCGGGGGGGATATTCATTTGCCGCCGCTGTGGGGTAATATCCCGATGAAATGGGTTATCGAAACGCTGCATGACGCGGGATTTGACGGCATTTTTCTCTGTGAATATGAGAACAATTTATACATGCCGTTTAATAAGCAGATACAGGAGGAAATGCGCAGCATGGTGAATGAGGTTTATAACTAACAGGAGAATAGATTGATTTTATGAAAAGAGCCAATATTACAAACGGAGCGAATTTCAACCGGTATTTCGAAGATACCTTTTTCGAACCTGGGATCCCGTTTAATGAAGCGATGATGGTCGGCAATTCCTCTTCCAAACTTTTTTCCGAAGAGTTTTGCTTGAAACGCGCGGGCGAGCTTCATACACCCATAGAAGAGTACAACCGGAACATGAGTGGATTTCTGCAACTGATGAAGAACCTCAATGAGGTCGAAGAAGTCGTTCTGTGGTTCGGGGCGGATACTTTCTGCCAACTGAATCTGCTGACCGTTCTCACTTATCTCGAGCAAATTAATTACGCAGGCCGCATATTCACAGTTACGATTGATGATGAGAGTTTCGAGGTTCTTCGCGAAAAGTCGCAGGTGACGCTTGGCGAATACCGTAAGCTGTATGATTCTACCATTCTGCAAAAAGTTCAGCCGCCGTGCGGGGATTCCGTCATGTGCCGCGCATTTGCTTTGTATTTTGACTATTTATCCGATGATGGTAGTCTTGCAAGAATGGTCAAAGATAATCCCGGTTTACCGGTGAAAGCCCTGGCTGTAAAGTTGTTGAATGCAAGCAGAGAATACGGTATCAGTGATTTAATGGCCTATGCGCTGATTGAAAAGTACGCGCAGAAGTGAAACGCATCCGGAACTCCAAACGAAGAGTATCTAAAAGGGAGATGTGGCTTAGTGACCGGCATACTCATCTGCAACATGGAAGGCGAATACCGCGGGATCGCGCGGTTCAGCAGCATTCCCGATTACTATGAGAACGCAGAAATTGGACCGGAATTGCAGGAATTCGTTGAGGAGTGTGTGGACCCCGAAACGCAGGAAATCATCTATCGCCTGAACAATATAGCAAGAGCCTTGACCGTTGCGGACTTGTTGACATCCATCGGCTGCGGCAGCGAAGTGCTGCTGTATTGCGACACGCAGACGGATATCAGGATGCTCTGCGCCGAATTCGCGGGCTTTGATGTTGTGAGCGAGATGCTGGACGATTCGCCGCTTGAACGGGGTTTGTTTGATGAGGATGTCAATAAAAACAAAAGGGAAACATTTGCGGACTTTTTTACCAATACGGACGGCATTATCCTGAGGGATTACAGAAGCAATGTGAATGAGTTTGTTTTGTTTGACGAGCTGAAACCGGCAGAAGAGATTGCGGAATATTGCACTTGGCTGACGGATCAGAACAACGATTTATTTGAGGGCGGCAGGAACTATAAGGCTTTGAAAGTATATTTTGTAAAGGAACAGTTGAATGGTGGTTGACTGATCTGCGTAAAGGGAAAGGCGGCGGTCGATTGAAGATAAAAGTTGTTATTTGGTTTTTGCTTGGGGCGGCCTGCTTTATCCTGTCTCAGCCGCTGACACGGCTGCCGATTTTGGCACAGTTGCAGCAGTCAACGGATTTTACTTTGGCATATACCCTAAACCCCTTAATCATCGGCATAGTAATCGCGCTATCCGCAGGTGTTTTTGAGGAAGGCGCCCGTTTTCTATTCAAACAATTTTTACTAAAACCGGATAAATGCGTATTCATGCAGCCGATTCTTTTCGGTTTGGGGCATGGGATAGCCGAAGCTGCAATTATTCTGGTGCCGGCACTGATTGCGGTACCGCTCTCGCAGCTTGGTTTGGCTTTTTTGGAAAGAGCGCTGGCAATCACCCTGCATGTTACCCTGACTGTTGTCGTGTGGAACGGCTTTCAAAAAAATCGGCGTATTTACTATTTGCTGGCAGCTGTGGCAATTCATGGGTTTGTTGATACGCTGATCCCCATTTTATCGCCGTTGTCAAATTCGATTTTACTCATTGGGTCGGCGCTGGCTGCGGTCGATGTGCTGATGGTTATTTACGCGGTTCATTCAAGAAAGTACTATATTAAAAGGGGAAACGGAAATGAAAAAATCAATGTTTAAAAAAGCCGGCGCTTTGGTGCTGTCAAGTGTACTATGCATGGTTTTATTGGCAGGGTGTACCGGTCAAAAATTGTCGGCGGATTTTGTGGAAGCGGATGTCAAAACCGCTGCTGAAAATGTTATCTCCCTCATCAACAACAAGGATTCAGATGCCCTGTTAGCCTTATGTACGGTTAGAATGGAGGACGCGCTGACGGACGATGTGCTGGATAAAATATATGAGGCAATCAGCGAGGGCGGGCAGTTCAAAAGCATTGAAGCGGTGAGTATCGGCGGTCAAACAGACAAAGCGAGCGATGAGGAATTTGCTGTGGCAGTGGTAAAGGCGAAATACGAGATTAAGACTTTCACCTTCACCATCAGTTTCACCAAACAAATGAAGCTGGCCGGATTGTATTACAGATAAC
>CAYUWQ010000072.1:2876-8677 GCA_964448455.1 uncultured Eubacteriales bacterium
TCCAAAGCCTGCTGATGCAGTGGTATAAAAAAGAAGCCAGGGTATTGCCCTGGCGCAGCGACCCGACGCCGTATAAGGTTTGGATTTCGGAAATCATGCTGCAGCAAACCCGTGTGGACACCGTTATTCCATACTTTTTAAGGTTCCTTGCGGAGGTTCCGTCTGTGCGTGAACTCGCGATGATTGAAGAAGAAAAACTGCTCAAGCTTTGGCAGGGGCTCGGCTACTACAACCGGGCGCTGAACTTAAAAAAAGCGGCGCAGATGATAGTAGAAAACTTCGACGGTGAAATTCCATCCGACATGAAGGACTTGGTTAACCTATCCGGTATCGGTGTATATACAGCCGGCGCTATTGCCTCCATCGCGTTCGGTAAAGAGGTGCCGGCAATAGACGGCAATGTGCTGCGCATTGTTGCCAGAATTACCGCAAGCAGAGCAGACATCGGTGACCCGAAAACTAAAAAAACATTTGAACCGGTTGTGACCGCAATGATTCCGGCGGAAGCTCCGGGGGATTTTAACCAAGCGCTGATGGATTTGGGGGCAACCATCTGTTTGCCCAACGGTGAACCGAAGTGTGCCGAATGCCCGGTAGCCGAGTGTTGTGAAGCGTACCGCCAAAGCTTGACATCCGAAATACCGGAGATGCAGGTCAAGAAAGCGCGCAGAATCGAAAAGAAAACCGTTTTCCTTATCGCCTATCAAAACAAGTTTGCGCTGCGAAAAAGGGATGAAAACGGCTTGCTGCCGAATCTATGGGAGTTCCCGAATGCTGAAGGGCATCTGACCCCGGAGGAATGCAGGCAAACACTTAACGCTTTGGGGATAACAGATTGCGAAATAACCGGATTGCCGCCATCCAAACACATCTTTACCCATCTGGAGTGGCACATGATTGAATATTTTGTCCATGTCTCGGCGCTTCGGGTTTCGGCGGACTTTGTTTGGGCGACAAAAGAGGAAATAAGCAAACGGTATTCTGTTCCGACCGCTTTTAAACAGGTAATAAAAGACATCAAAGCAATCGCCGGTTAAGCAAGGGCTATATGTGCCGGTTATCTAATATTATTAGAAGGAAAACTGCAGAATGGGAGGTTAAAAAATGATCACGAAAAGATTGAAAGTCTCCATCGTCACAGGCGTTATTCTGGGTATATTCTGCATCATCGGCGCTTCGGCGCGCTCAGGTTTTCAAAGCGAGGTCTCTTTTCTTTTTTCCTTATGGTACAACCGGCTGTTGATGGGGCTGCTGATCGGTTTACCGTGGAGCAAGCTTAGTTTGCCAAAATCAATTCTCCGGGGCGCGATTCTCGGCTTGGCGGTGTCGTTCGCATTCTACAGTGCCGACGGATTTGGCGATGTTGTAAGTTTTGCGGCGGGTATTGTGTACGGGATGATTATTGAGGCCTTTGCATACAAATTCGGCGGGAACAAAGTAAAAAACAAGAAATAAGGATTCACGATGCAACCGGCGGCGATAACAAAACTATGAATCAAAGGGGACAGCAGAAAATTGAGTAATTTATTACCCACATCAAACTTTTGCGGAATTGAAACAACAAAGCTGATTATCGGCGGGAATCCTTTCAGCGGCAACAGCCATGTGAGCAGCCGGCTTGACGAAGAAATGCGTGATTATTATACAACGCAGAACATCAAGAACGCGCTGCGGCGCTGCGTCGAATGCGGGATTAACACGGTGCAGCTCAGGGCGGACGAGCATATCATGCGCATTCTGCGCGAGTTTCGCAATGAAGGCGGCAAAATAAACTGGATTGCTCAAACTGCCAGCGAAGTGGCGTCCTTCAGCGGCAACATCAACAGAATCATGAAGATGCAGGAAGCTGTTGCGATTTATCATCACGGCACCGTAACCGATGAACTTTATAAAACCGGCCGCCTGGATGAGCTCAAAGACCGTTTCAAAATTATGCGGAACACCGGCTTGCCGGTGGGCTTGGGCACACATATCCCCGAAGTGATTGAAAGATGCGAAGACGAGGCATGGGATGTTGATTTCTACATGGCGTGTGTATACAACTTGAGCCGCGCGGACAGAGTAAGCAGTGTGCTTACAGGTTTTGCCAATGAGGAAGAACCGTTTTTTGAAGAAGACATCCCTGTGATGTACCGGACAATACGCCGGGTGAAAAAACCTGTGCTGGCGTTCAAGATTCTCGGCGCGACGCGCAGATGCGGTACGCAAGACGCGGTCAAGCACAGTTTCAAAGAAGCGTTTGATAATATTAAAGAAAATGACTGTGTGATTGTCGGGGTGTTTCAGCGGGATAAGGATCAAATAGAAGAAAACAGCCGGTATGTGCGGGATTTGTTGAAATAACCGTAAATGAAAAGCTGACAAGATTTTATTGAGATGTTGGGGGTATAACCGTGAAAAAGGCTGTTAAATCTTTCGCAATTCTTTTAGTGCTGCTTAGTTTTACTTCCCTGTCGGTTTTAGCGGCAGTGAACAGCCAGACCCCGGCAAAGCAGAGCAAATTAAGCGCAAACAGCAGCTACAAAAGCTATGAATATTTACTGGACAGTTATGATATCAATATTATAGTCAACGAAAACAATACATTCATTATTACGGAGAACATCGGCGCTTATTTTAATGTGTCCAGGCACGGTATTTTCCGGAGTATTCCATTAAAAAACAAGGTGGAGAGACTGGACGGGACAACATCGGTAAACCGTGCTAAAATCACAGGTATCAGCGTGGATGCCCCCTTTACCTCATCCGTTTCTGATGGAAACAGAATATTGAAAATCGGCGATGAAGACCTCACATTAACCGGCGCCAAGAATTATCTAATCCGTTACACCTACGACATCGGTAAAGACACAGGCAAGGATTATGATGAGTTATATTTCAACATCATCGGTCCGGAGTGGGAAAAAACAGCTATCGGCAATGTCACCTTTACCATTACCATGCCGAAGGAGTTTGATGCGGGCAAGCTCGGTTTTTCAAAAGGGTTGTCAGGGTCAACGGACAGCACAGGCATCACCTGGCAAGTGAACGGCAATGTGATTACGGGCAGCTATGATGGCATCATATATGCGGGGGAAGCGCTGACAGTCAGGCTGGAATTGCCGGAGGGGTATTTTGTAAATGCCGCCTACAATTTGGATTTTATGATGATTTTATCCTTCTTAGTGCCGATTCTGCTGATGCTGCTCACTATATATATGTGGAAAAAATATGGCAAGGACGAGATGGCCGTTGAAACGGTCGAGTTCTATCCGCCAAAAGGTTTTAACAGCGCGGAAGTCGGATTTTTGTATAAGGGCAAGGCGGACGCAACCGATGTTGTTTCTTTAATGATTTACCTGGCAAACAAGGGCTATATAAAGATTACGGAGTTTGAACAGCAATCCCTGTTTATTAAAACAAAAGCCTTTAAGCTGACCAAACTGAAGGACTATGACGGCAACAACGAGAACGAGAGGCTATTTTTATCCGGGCTGTTCAACCTGCCGAAGAAGCCGAGTTTTAACGACCTAAAGGGGCTGTTAAGTCAGAGTTATACTGTTCAGCCTCCGGATAATAATGAAGGAATTGAAGAAGTTACCTCCCTGGATTTAAAAAACAATTTCTATGTAACGCTCAACGCGATCGTAAAAAATTTGAACAGAAAAGAAAACAAGCTGGGCATATTTGAAAAGAGTTCGCTTGGCAAGGGATTCTTTATTGGTGTTTTAATTGCCATTGTATATGTGCTGATCAGCGTGAAGCCTGTAATTGAATACGCAGGAACTTCTTCGCTGCTCATTGCCCTGCTATTCCCCGGTATCGGGTTTACGATTTTGTTCGCGATGGTTTTCGGCAAGACAAAAATGCAAATGAAAATCTTCGGCCTTGTCTGGGGTCTGGGCTTTGGCGGAGCACCGTGGGCCTCAATGGTATTACCGGCCTTGTTGGTAGATCCCTTGTATTTGGCGGCTTACGGGCTGGGGTTAGTCTGCGTTCTTGTGATGGTGATTATGTTCAAACTCATGCCGAAAAGGTCTGCCTACGGCAATGAACTGCTGGGCAAAATAAAAGGCTTTAAAAACTTTTTGGAACTTGCCGAAAAACCGAAGTTGGAAGAACTCGTTATGCAGGACCCCGCCTATTTTTACAACATTCTGCCCTATACTTATGTTTTGGGCGTTTCAGACAAATGGATCAAAAAATTTGAAGTGATCGCCTTGCAGCCGCCGGACTGGTATGCCGGCAGCACGGCTTTTAATATGGCTGCCTTCGGCTCGTTTATGAATTCAACCATGACATCCGCCCAAACAGCCATGTCTTCGAGCCCGTCAAGCAGCGGGGGTTCGGGCGGCGGGTCTTCGGGCGGGGGGTCCGGCGGCGGCGGCGGGGGGTCGTGGTAAACCAAATCATATATTCGGTGGGGGTTATGGAACTACTCAAACGAAAGCCAAATAGGCTAAAAGGATATGACTACAGCCAAAATGGTGCATATTTCATTACGATGTGCGTTAAAGACAGACGCGCAATGCGCGCCCCTACAATATCAACCGTAATCAACCAGATGAAAGGGTATGTCACAAAACAAATCGGGTTCTCTCTGTGGCAGAAATTATTTCACGACCACATTATACGCAATGAAGAGGAATACAGGAAAATATGGGAGTATATCGACACCAATCCGCTGAAATGGGAAGATGATTGCTATTTTGAATAGGAAAAATGCGATTGTAGATTTTTATTGTCAACGGAGTAGCAATTAATAACAACGGAATATTCATCGATTTATTTCAAAAAAACCGAATTATTTGAAATAACGAACCTAATTTCGTTTCTTATTTCAAAAAAGCTTGATTTTTTGAAATAACTGTATAAAAATAATATCATTAGGCATCATCAAGCAGGTCGGCACAGCGAAAAGAAGCCGCACTTTTGCTTATGAGGAGTATCTGATACTGATTCGCGACTAAAAAACCTCTAAAAAATCAAGCAAAAGTTTTGATATATGCGGTTTCGTGCAGATTTTTTAGTTAGATTTTTATGAGTGTTTAGTATTAGCATCCTACGCAAGGGTACATAAAAAAACATATTGAAGGAGACCGTCATGAAAAAAATCATCTGCATCCTGTTCGTCACATTGTTCGCGCTCGCAACCCTTTCCGCCTGCGGCAAGGAACCCGCCGAAGAGGCCACCACGACCAAAGCCGGTTCCGCCGGCAAACACCATGTTGAAATCAACATCAAAGACTACGGCACGATTGCTGTTGAGTTGGACGGAGATAACGCGCCGATTACCGTTGCCAACTTTTTGGATTTAGCCGGGAGCGGCTATTACGACAGTTTGACTTTCCACCGGATCATCAAAGACTTTATGATTCAGGGCGGGGACCCGACAGGCACCGGCGGCGGAGGCTCGGGTAAAAGCATCAAAGGCGAGTTTAAAAACAACGGTGTGGACAACCCGCTTAAAAACACCCGCGGCGCGATTGCCATGGCGCGCCAGCCCGGCAAAAACGACAGCGCTACCTCGCAGTTCTTTATCGTTCATCAGGACAGCCCGCATTTAGACGGCGATTACGCCGTGTTCGGCTATGTCACAAGCGGTATGGACATCGTGGACAAGATCTGTGAAGATACGCCGGTGGTTGACCAAAACGGTACTGTGAAGAAAGAAAATCAGCCGGTGATTATCTCTGTTAAAGTGATCGATTAAAAGCAAACCCGAAGACTACAAGTGATTCCTGATTTATTAATGAAGGAATGAAAGAAGACTGTATTTTGCACAAGATTACCGTTGTCGGCAGCTTAAATATGGACCTGGT
>CAYUWQ010000073.1:0-8546 GCA_964448455.1 uncultured Eubacteriales bacterium
GGACAACTCGGCATAGTGATTGACAACAATCCCCTTGTCCCCGAGCGCGTTGGAATGGATGGTAACACTCAGCGCGCCGATTTGTTTGGCCGCGGCGACCGATTGCCGCAAAAAGTCAAGATACTGTGTTTTTTGCGCCGGGTCAATCAGCGAAAAATCGGCATCGCCGTTAAAGCCGCCGATGCCGACGCCTGCGCGTTGAGCGGCGTTTTTAACGGCTGTCAAATCCTTGTCTGTCCAGCTCCAAAACTCGACAAACTCAAACCCGTCCTCCCCGGCGGCTTTGAACCGGTCAAGAAACGGCAGTTCTGTATACAGGCATTCGATGCAGGCGGATTTTTTGAATTTCAATGGAACGGCCCCCTTGATGATACTAATTCGTACAGTTTCAGCTCATTTTCCATAGTTATTTGTTGAGGCATATATCGATAAGGTCGTTGACATCCGCCGTTGCCATGCATTCAACCGTATCGGAGGCGCCGTAATAAATCTTCACTTCGCCGTTGTCTTCCAAAATCATACCGCCCGGGAAGATGACATCCTTCCGGTAACCGTCTTCTTCTTCAAAATCGCGGTCGGACGCGATCAGGGGTTTGTCATAGATACCAAGCACCTTTGACGGATCTTCAAGGTCAAGTAGCGCGATACCGGCGCAGTATACTTTTTGCCACTTATCTTCCCAGCCGTTCTTACCGCGCGTTTTGTCGATATCGACACCGTGGAAGGTGGTCAGCCAGCCTTTTTCCGTTTTAACGGGCGGCGCGCCGGGACCGATTTTATCGTTGGCAAACGCAACATCTTCAACCCCAATCACAAGGCGGGACTTGCCCCAGTAAACCATATCCGGCGATTCGGACAGCCAGACATCAAACGTATCTTTTCCGCCGCGCGAATAGACCGGCATCGGCCTTTCAAGCCGAACATAATTGCCGTTGATTTTCTCCGGAAACAGCACCATGTTGCGGTTGTCCGGCACCGTTACGGTGAGAATGTCAAAATGAGTAAAGTCATCTGTTTTCGCGATACCGCCGTGGATACCGTGCACGGTATCAATCGCAAAACACATATAGCATTGGCCGTCAATTACCGTCAGCCGCGGGTCGTACGCCCGTTCAATCTCATCAGTAGCCATGGCAAGGCAGGGGTTTTCCCGAACCGTCCAGTTGATACCGTCACCGCTTGTTGCCAAACCGATATTAGTGCCGGCCAATGTATGCTTCTCAAAATCCCCGTAGTCGTTTCTGAAAGCCATCACATACTGCCCATTAATCTTCGCAACACCTGCGTTAAATATCAGCGCCGCGTTGTACGGCACATCCGCTCTGGTTAAAACCGGTTTGTCCAGTTTATGAATAACGCTGCTTGATTTGAAATCAGTCATCTTTTTCTCCTCTGAATATTAAATTGGTATACGCCTAAACCCTTGATTGATGCTTTGCGGCTGTTGGTTAAGCATGCAGTTCGCTCAGCGGAATCTTCGCAACCAGGATGTCCTCTTTGTTGCGGGAATAAATCACAAAGAGGTATTCCCCGGCGATGCAGGTGTCCGGGTAATGGAAGCCGCGCCCCTTCGCCCTGCCTTGGTGTTTCATCACTTCCGGCTCGCAGGCGATGACGAAATTCCGGTCAAACAGATACCCGTCATCGGACACGGAAAGGCAAAGCTGAAACCGTTTATAACCCGGGTTCCCGACAATGTAAACTCTGCCGTCCGGCAGATTGCCCGCACTCGTGCGCGCGCTTGTATCCGGGAATTCAGTCGGCTCAATTACAGACCAGGTTCTGCCCTGATCAAGGCTGAAGTGGGCGTTTTGCACCCCTATGTTGCTGCGCCATAACCTTACCCATGTCCCGTCCTTGGCGATATAGGCACGGCTCGGTTCTCCGCAGCCGTTGCCGTTGTGGCAGGCAGCGTATTCCTTCCACCAGTCCAGCGATGTTTTACCGTCCCATTGAGGCCATCCGGCGGGGAGCATATCCCATTGTGTCATGTGTTGCGGATTTTTCTGATATTCTATGATTTCCGCCGCGATGACCGGGTCATAATCACAGTCCGAGTAGAATTCTCTGTTCTGCGCGACGGAAAATATATCCACAAGCTGCTCGTGCGGCTGATTGAGCCACATCGTAATCCCCGGCGTGCCGTCTGCTTTCAGCTCGCGGGCTAGTCTGCCAATACCCGGCCAATTGACGCCCTTCGCGGCGTCCGCCATTGCCCAAAGCCTGCCGTCCGCTATAGCAAAACCGTTCGAGCAAAGCATCAGGTGGCAGTGCCCGCAAAGGTCATTTTTCCAGGATTCCGTACTGCTCTGCAGTCCGCTGCCGCATCTGTCATGCGGTCTATGCCCGCGGCAGGGATTACCGTCTCCATCCTTGATGTCCGGGTTGCGAAGCGGCGTTTCCATGGGCGGGAAAAGCGGCTGTGACGGAGACCACGTTTCCCCAAGATCTGTCGAAAACGCGTAGCGCACATACTGCCCCGGCGAATCCTCATCCGCCAGATGAACGCTCCAATGCGCGAACAGTACGCCCTTATAAAAAGTGATATGCGGATGCAGTGAAAACGCGCCTTTTCCCGGCAGCGGCTCGCCCGTATACAACTCCGTAACCGCTTGATTTGTTAATCGTTGCATACCGAGGTCCGGTTTGGCAAGGTCAGGTTGTTCTGTCCAGCGGATTTGTTCGGGCATAATATCGGCCTCCGTTCCTGTTTTTGATGCTTTGCTGCCGGCTTCATTGTAATGCTGATTTTGTAATAACAATAACTTAAAGTTAAATAAAAATCAAGAAAAAATCATTCCATTCTCTTTAAAGAGAATATTTGCATTGTTACAGCTATTTTGATAAAATGATGCGGGAAATTACCAAAATATCTTTAATACGCTGTTGGGAGTGCGCCATATTATGAAAACAAAAAACCCCGAATGGATGACCAATTCAAGGGAAAGAATGAGCTATTACAGCTTCTTCATGGGTCAGGACGCGATCTACGCGATTGTTACAACCTTCTTGACAACCTATCTGCTCTTTCAAGGCATCAACCCCGCAAAGTCCGCGGTTGTCATGCTGGCTGTGAAAATATGGGATGCCGTCAACGACACAATCTTCGGTGTGCTTTTTGACAGCGTCCGCTTTAAAAGCAACAAGAAGTTTTTACCGTGGCTTAAAATATCCACCTACTGCATCCCCGTGACGACGGTATTGATCTATGTAATTCCGGGCAGTTTGAGCGAAACTTACAAACTCGTTTGGTTTGCCGTCGCTTACATTCTGTGGGATACCGCATATACACTGTGCGATGTACCGATTTTTGGCATCGTGACCGTTATGACCGAGCGGATTGATGAAAGAACGAGCCTTCTGTCATATAAAAGCATTTGGTCCGGCCTCGGCGCGGGTATTGCGACAATTATCGCAACGGTTCTTGTGGGCGAAAATGTCGGTCTTTCTTTTGGTCTGGGCGCCCTCATCATTGCTGTGTTTTCGTTTGCCGTTATGATGCCAGTAAGCTACAATGTGAAGGAGCGTATCCAGGCAGTTGAGGATGAAAAGTTCACGCTCAGGCGGATGTTCCGGTACCTGTTTCAAAACAAATACCTGTTGATTTACTATGTCGGCTACCTCTTCCACGCGGGGTTCGGCGTCAGCGGGTCGCTGATGCTGCTTGTCTCCTACTATATGTTCCACAACTCGCAGTTCAGCCTTTTTATCCTTGCGCTGTCCGTTTTGCCGATGCTCATTTGCGCGTTATTGGTGCCCAAACTCATCGCGCGTTTTGACAAAATGAAGTTATACCTTCTCTGCTGTCTGCTGAACATCATTTTCAGCATTGCCACATGGGTCGCCGGGTATGACAGCATTGTAGTGTTTTCCGTTTTGTCGGTGCTGCGCTCCATCCCCGCTGCTTTTGCGGGTGTCACCATGTTCATGTTTACGCCGGACTGCGCCGAGTACGGCAAGTTCAGGTCCGGCATCGAAGCCAAAGGCATCACCTTTGCCCTGCAAACTTTTATGGCTAAACTGACGGGCGCCATTTCCGGCTCGCTTGGTTTATTTTTGCTCAAATTTTTTGACTGGACCGCGGTCCGGGCAGAAAGTTTTCAGGATTTGCAGAAACTCGCCATACAGCAAAGCGGCACGGCTATGTCCGGCTTGTGGTTCATCTATAATATGATACCCGTGATCGGCATGGTGATCGCTTTCATCATCTGGTGCTTCTACCGCCTGCGGGATAAAGAGGTGCAGATTATGGCGGATGCCAACAGCGGGAAAATTGAAAGAGAGGAAGCGCTCAGGCTTTTGGCGAAACACTGAGAACTTACAATATATAGCTGTTTAATTTCGGTAAACAAAAACGCCGCGGAGGAATCGGGTTCCCGGCGGCGTTTTTATTGACGCATATTTCAGGGATAGACTGCTTGTTTAACCAGCAGCAGTTCATCTGTCTGCGCTTTTGAAAAGGAACCGTCAGCATTAATATGGATTTCAAAGGTGATGACACCGCCTGCTTCCAGCACTTTGAGCGCATACTGCGCCAGATATCCGCTGTCGTACTTCAGGTCGGGCGCGCCCCACCAACTGCCCAAATAAGAAAGAATTTGCCACTGCGCGCCGGCATAAAACCGCGCGGACGGGTAAAACTCAAAGCTGTTCTCTTCCCCGGCGGTGTAATCGCATACGGCGGTTGCCGGCTTGATGGACCCGTTCATAACGCCTTGATTGAAGGCTACAAGGCTGTTTTCATTGCCTGCGCGGCAGGCTTCTTTATACAGTTTGCTGACATAGTCCGCCATGGCGCCGGAATAACCGGTGCCCTCATAAAACCCGTCGAACCACCAGCCGGCAACTTTATCGCCGTAACGCACCGCCCATTCCCGGATAACCTGCGACCACCGTTCGGCATAGGTTTCGTTAATAAACCAGTTTGTTTCGTCATGCCGCTCGGTGGCGCCCAACGCCAGCGGTATGCTGTCGCCGGCGGCGCTCGGGCCTTGGCTCGGCAGGTAAAGCATCAGCTTGATATCGTACTGCGCAAGCGCGTCAGCGGCTTCCATCGGGATATCCCTTGTTGAGCAGTAGGTGCCCTGTGGAACGCCGACATAGTTTTCAAATGTTGCGTTGGGCGAACAGAAATAGCCGGAGTTCTGCCCTAGTGTAATCACCGCGTATTTCGCGCCTGTTTCGTTGACTGCCGCGGCAAAAGCCTGCGCGTCAAAACTTGCAAAATCCGCTTGCGTTGCATATAGGTAGTGTACGAATATACCGTATTTGGAATCGTGTAACCAGTCGGTTGCCATGCTGTTCATACAATCGCTCCATTCGTTACTGTATTGGTAGGTATGCCGCATTTTGCATGTATCGTCAAACAGGGAATAGAACTCAAAACCGGAAGCCAACAGCAGCGACAGCGCAAGGCTTAGCAGCCGCATGCCGGTAAAGGAGCGAATGAGGGACTTCAGATAAACAACCAATTTCCAAAACATAGCGATTCTCTCCCGTGACTTTGCAGGCTATATGATAACATGAGCGGTATGATTTATTCAACAATGGGGTCTTGGGATACGATGAATACCCTCTTTCTTTATCAGCGATATTGTATCATGCCGTATTTTGTTTATCAATTGATTTAAAAAGCAACCGGACAAAGGCATTGCTGCGTTGATCCGGTAATTCCTCAATTATAATAAGTGTTTAAATTTCCTCGACTTAAAATCTTGCTTATCTGTACCCTAACGGCACACCCACTTCAAATCTCTTGCGCTTTTTCCATATGCGGCTTTTTCGCCGATCGTCTGAATTGTCATCCCATGTGGTAATATTTGCCAATGGCTGTTTGACAAACCGGTTCATATAAACAGCAAGGCACTCCCATCTATTGGGCTGCATTCAGCGCATCAACCGCTTTTTCAAACGCATCTGCAATGTAATATGCCGTTTCCGGCCCCATGGACATCGTTTCCTCATAATGCCCCGACCGGCCGGCATCCACCCCTATCCCGATATACGGCAGCTTCTCATTCAGGAAAAAGGTTTCCGGCGTGACAATATAACCGATTTCATCATTCGCCAAGCCGAATACCAGCAAGTTTTGGTCCCCTGCTATGTTGTAAAGTGTTTCCGGGTTTGGTTTGTCCGGATTAACCGGCGGATAATAACCGCCGTTATAAGCGAGCTCCGGGAATATTTCCCCCGGCACCAAAGCAATTATTATCCCGCCGAGTTTGAGGCAGGATACTTCCGTACGGTTCATCAGCCGCAGCTTGCCGTCCAAAAAGCCCAAGTGTCCTTTGCCCGCCATAATGCCGCCGAAGGAGGCCAGCTTGAACACCGTGTTGTCCACCGGTATATCCGTTTGCACCGTCACAACATCAAGAGAAACGACAAGCGGCACCTCGTTTGTAATCAGCAGGGACTGCTCTGCAAGCCAATAACCGGTTTTTACCATTAACTCCCGCGCGTAACCGTCCTGCCGTTGAAGGAATGCAGTGTTCCATTCGTTCCACCTCTCCGGTGCGATTCTGCCGGATACATAGTAAGCAAACTGCTCTTTTTCCCCGTCTGCCAAAGCGTTCCAATCCTCTTCGGTTGCGTGCTCCATATACACCTTACGGGCATTTTCCAGCAGCCCGGCCATGTCCGTTATCCCGTCATCGAACAGCTTCTGCACAAACTGCGCATACCGCTTGTCAAACCATGTGTCGTTTCCGTTCGCGTCGCACTCATAACCACGCAAAGCAATAAGGCCGCCGATTGCACCGACAAACACGATACTGTCCGCACCCGTCAGTTCCTTGTCGCGCGCGCACAAATAAGCGACATAATCCGCCGTCAGCAGCCCCGCGCCTTCCGTTGCCCGGTAGTTGAGCCGGAACACCTCCGGATGCGCGGCATAGTTAAAAATATGGATCTCGGGGGAATTCATGTCCTTCGGGATAAAACGAATTCTTGTCAAGTCGGCATTGTAGAAAGAAGGGGCGCGGGAATCCGATGTATATAGCCCGAAATAAGCCCCGTCATCCATCTGTATCAGTCCGCCGTTTGCACGCACACTCCCCAGTGAAAGCGTGCCTTCGCGTCGATCCGCATAAGATGCCTTCACCGCGTTGATGATGCCGTTGAATACAATTTCCATATAATCTTTATCGCGCCCGGAAGACAGCGAATAGAGGTCGCCCCAGTAACCCAGCGTGTCAATTGCCTCATGGGCGTGGGTCGCCATAATTTCAATCCCGCGGCATCCCGTTTGGGCATTCCAGTCCGCCAGCCTGTTCTTCACTTCGGTCGTATCCGCATAAACAAGGCCGATGCAATCGACGGAAACCAGCGCGATACCGCCGGCGCCGGATTTGTCGTCCACCCAGACACTGCGGGCATACAGCGGGTCGGCAATTTCCGTCGCCAGGGTAACATTATCAAACCCGGCAAGGTGATAGAGGTAGTTGCCGTTTTCATCCGTGAGTGAGTCCGGCATAATTTCGCACTTGCCGAAGCCCACATCGAAATAATCCGACTGCACGCCTCCGCTGTGCGAAACATTCATCGCCGGGGGCTTTGAGTTGAGCGTTGACGTGATGAGGGTAGAAAAGGCAAGCAGAACCGTAAGGGGCAGTTTGAGCAGATTCCACGGGTTTTTCATCAGGCTTTTTAGGACGCGCAAAACAATTTCCATATTTTACTCCCTGATTATGAATTTTGATTCACAAGTATAATATTGACTTTTTAGCAAATTGTCAATAGGCCTTTCCGGAATTTAGGAATTTATCTCCGGCACGGTTTGACACCGGTAACATCCGTACGATATACTTGTTTTAACCTATGCGGGAAGAAGATATATTATATTAGGAGGCTGCCACGCATGAGTGAGGCTGAAAGAACCGCGGCCATTGAGGATTACAAACTCAACTTCCCCGGATATATGGCGAACGTTTTCGATTTTTCCGGCGACGCGGGCGACACCGCCGGGATGCTCGGCGCATCCTTTTATGTGCTGCGCCTCGGCAGCGCGAAAATAGCGGTAGACCCTTATATCAAACTGGAGCTGCTCCCCGGTTTATCACTTGACACCGTAGTCAGCTCCTTCGCGCGCCTGGACGGTGTTTTGCTCACACACGAGCACCGGGACCATTATGACCGGGCGCTGATGACCATCCTGCGCGATCTGCCGCTTAAATGGTATATCCCCCGTTTTTTCGGTCGGGAACGGCTGGCAAGCACCTTGCTCCCGGCGGAAAAAATCGAATTTGTTGAAGCCGGTGTCAGCTTTTTAGTTAAGGACATCAAAATAACCCCCTTCGACTCGCCGCATTCCGACCCGCAGCGAAATACCGTGACAAACGAGTATGGTTACTTTTTTGAAACACCGGATAAAAACATACTCTTTCCCGTTGATGTCAGGGTGTATGACCCGGACCTTTTGCCGCGCTTTTGTCAAATCGATATCCTCTTCCAGCATGTGTGGTTTGGGTCCGGCGAAGCGCTTAATCTGCCATGTGAACCCAAGCTGACCGAAATGTGCGCGTTTGCGGCATCTTTCAAACCGGCGAAGG
>CAYUWQ010000074.1:0-8499 GCA_964448455.1 uncultured Eubacteriales bacterium
TTGTCGCAAAAACACCGGTGAAAAACCGGTCTGCCGATTTTGAGGTTGACTATGTCGGGGTGCATCAATATAACCCTCTGACAAAACAGTAAAAAATTAATGAACGGTCACAGCCGCAAGCATTCTTGTTTGCGGCTGTGCCTTTTACAGGGACCGGCCTGAGATAACTTCCGAATTAACAATTAACTCTTGACATATTTGCGGCACAGTAATACAATGAATTTGGTTAAAAATTACAGTAATTATATATATTGTTGAGTATTGTTGTTCGAATAGTGAAAGGAAGATGAAATCAATGAATATGTTGAAAAAAGCGCTGTGTATTTTGCTTTGCACCATTATGCTGATTTCGGTCATTCCCGCAGGGGCATTCAACGCAATTCAAACGGATAATAATGTTTCCGCAGCACAAGCAGCCGGTACGAATTCTGACCCGGTCAAGACGGTTTTCACAGTCTTTAAAATTTTATTGGAAAAGCTGATTTACTACATCAAATTAATTGTCAACTTGCTCCGGCAATTGATAGGCCTGGACAATCGGCTTACCGTATCCTTTGAAACGCAGGGCGGCAGTGAAATCAGTCCGGTCAAAGTCCCCAAGGGCGGTACGCTCGCCGAGGTGCCGACGCCCGTCAGGCAGGGCTTTGCCTTCACCGGCTGGTATCTTGATGAGGCGCTGACCGAGCCCTTTTACAGCGACGCGCCCATCCAAAAGAGCATCACACTTTATGCGTCTTATACCGAAAGGGACCCCGATTTAGAAGAGTTCGGCGACCGCACCAAATACCTGGAGGATTGCGAACCGGGTTTCACCTTCGCCATCGTTTCGCCTTTTGCGCTCACCGCCGCCAACCTTTCCGATTATGTTGAGATAGAAGCCTTCAGCGGCGAATTGCCGGCGTTCGAGGTCACAGCAGCCGGCGGGGTTTATACCGTCTCACCCGTGTCGCCCTACCCGGCGGGCGGGCACTACCGCTTCACACTCCTTGACAGCGCCTTGTGCTTTGACGGGGAGGATGCCGGCATCCGCGCCCTCGTCATCCGCATTCACAAGGACGAGGTTCGTATTGTCGAACTGCAAGACGGAATTATCTGTGTGCTGTGGCAGGATGTCACCATACTCGGCGAAGGCGCCTATTCGGTGCCGTCCGCGCTCTACACCATCGCCACGGGGGACAAGATCTGCTTGTGGGACGGTGCGGTCAACGACCTGACAAAATACTGTAATGTCCTGCTTGCCACGCAGGTGCCCGGCGAAAATCCCGGCGAAGAGGTGACGGTCCTCTATACGGAAGAAAGTTCTTTGTCGGATATTCTCCAACAGGTCAATGTGTATTTCAAACAGAATGTTCCCGCGTCGGAATACATCGGCGATATGGACACCGCAAAGATTGCGCAGCAGGTCAAAAACAGCGAGGGAACCCGCCAGATGACGGAAATCCTTGCCATGGCGCTGAGTTTAAGCCCTTCCGTGCAAAAGGCACTGGGCGCCGCGCCTAACGCGACGGGTTTTGAGCCTGTGCAGGAACTCAATGATAAAGTGTCGGTTTCCATCAGCGACCTGTTGCCCGGGCTCACGATTTCGGCATCCATCGGTTCGGCGGTCAATCCGAACTTTTATAACGCGGGGCCGGATGACTGGGCGGTTTTCACACTGGTTTTCACCTATTCCGCGGTCATCCAGGGCAAGGTGCAAATCAGCGCTTCCTTCACCATCAAGGAATATGTCAAATCGACCATGCAGGGCTATAAGGAATGGAAAGGCACTGACCTACATTTCGATTACGCGCTCAACACCTATTCCCAGACGCAGCTTACCCTCGCCGTGCTGATTCGCTCCTATGACAGCAGTGACGACGATTTCATCGATATCACCGCCGAAATCGAGTCCCTGCTCAATGATGATGAGGGCGACGACGGCGACCCGGCGGGGATTCTTCGCGCGGTGCTCGGCGGCAAAGGGGACGATATCGACCTTCTGGACGAAAACCTTTTCAACTATACGCTGGCCATCATCCCTTCGATTCCGATTTTTCAGGTCAACTTCGATGTGAATTTTGTTGTCAAAGTCAACTTCGCTGTCGGTATCTCCGCGGGTATTACGGTGATGTCCGCCCGGCAGGTCGGCTTTTGCGGCAGTATGAGCGGCGGGGTCAGCAGTTACAACTATGAACTGCCCGGCAACAACCGCTACAGTTTTGACCTTTACGCCGCCGGATACCTCGGCTTCAAAGCGGGGCTCAAGATGAGCATCAGCCTCTCTTTCTACGGCTTGAAGGATCTCGGCGAGGTCGGTATTAGCGGCGAGGTCGGTGCGTATATCGACCTGTACGGTTTTCTTCACCTAAACATCGGAAAATTCAACCAATACGGCGCCTCCCAAACCAGCCTCCAGGGCGGGTTATATATGGAGGTGGGCATTTATATCGAAATCAACTTGTTCGCGCGGTCGGACGCCTTCAAGGTCAAGGCGGAATACACCGCGTATGAGCATAAGTGGCCGCTGTTCACCCTCGGCGACCGCTATGTGATGCTGAGGTTTAAAGATACATCGAGCACCTTTATCATGAACGCCGATACTTATACCGTGTCCACCGGCGCCGGGCTTCTGGACGCCGTGTACCTTGACATGACCACGGGCGAGGAGGTCACCGGCAACTATTCGAGCGCAAGCAAATTCATGATTCTATTCTCTTCACCTTACCTGAGTTACGACAGGCTGGGCACACAAAAAATATCGGTGCTCAAGGATCGTTTCGGCTCTTATAGTTATTCGCCCCGTATTGCCGCCGGCACAAAACGGCTCGATGCGACCGTCACCATTTACTACATGGGCAGCAATCTGGCCTTTTCCAGGGTGGACGGCGGTTACGCGGTGAAGACCGTGCCGATGATCTGGCTCGACGCGAGCCTCGACCCTGCCGCGGCGCTCAATGCGTACAAAGCAACCTATGTTTTCGACATCGACGGAACCCAGACGACCGTCGCGCAAAAGACGGTTCTCTACGGGGAAATCCCGGGTTCGATGGATTTGTACGAGTATTACTACGATTATAAAATCACCGGATATACCAACGATTTCAACGCGCCAATCACGGCGGATATCGTCTATACGGTGCACATGCTGCCGTATCAGAAACTGGTTTCATTTATCACTTACTACAGCGGCGCATGGCACCTGGATGTCTATGCGGTCGACCTTGGCGGGATACCTGTCATTCCCGCCGGATACAATTCCTCCCAACCATTAAAAACCTTCACGGGCTGGCGGGGTGTCAGCGGCCTGAACGCCAGACTGCCGGATGTCTATGAAGTTGCGGCGGCGGACTACAGCATCGCCCAAAGAGGGTGGAACTTTATCTACACGGGGCTGGATACCGCCGCGCCCCTCCATACTTCGGCCGGCACATACGAGCAATGCCTCAATCAATACTGGACCGGCAGATATAACCCAGCCAACGCAACCTATGCCGAATGCGGTATGTATCTCTACACAGCGCTCTATGACAACCAGCCGGTCGAAGTGACCTTCGTTTTCCCGGCGATGTCCTACAACGCATTCGGTCAAAACATCGTCAATGCCGGCACGACCAAAACCGCCCAGGTGACGCTTGGCGAGTCCGTCAGCCCACCTTCTTATACCGGCTATCCCGGCTGCGATATGCTCGGCTGGGATATCAACGGCGACGCAGTCCCGGATTACACCTATGCCGGCCTGCCCGCCGCGGCGGCGGGGATGACCTTCACCGCCGTCTTGCGGCTTCGCACCTATACCGTCACCATGCTTGACCTCAACGGGAATACTGCTGAAACATTGACGGTGAACACCGGCAACCGGCCGGATATCCTGAGCACAACCCCTGTTTACAGCGACTCCAGCGGGGCGGTCTATAACTTCAAATACTGGTTGATTTCTAAATCCGGCGGCGCGTTTACCCGCTGGTACAACTATAAGGATCCCGGCGTATATGAAAACTGGTCGGTCATGCCGTATTTCGACAAACTCTTTACGGTGACCTTTGACTACAACGGCGGCACACTCGGCGGCGAAACGCAACGCACGGTGCAGCTTAAGGAGGGTACTTACAACACCGGCAATATCATTACCCAGAGCCCTAAAAAAGCGAGCACGCTTTACGATGATTACATCTTCGCCGGCTGGGACTGCGGCGCGACCTTCACCGTTACCGGGAACATGACCGTCACCGCGCAATACACCCCGGTGCCGATCGAATACACCGCCGAATTCACCACCGAACGGGGATCGTTTGCCGGCGGCGGGTCGTATGATATTTTCACCGGCGGCTATGACGCCTGGCAGGCATATATTTCTGCTTTCCTCGCCGAAAACGCCGCGATTGCCGCGGTATATACCGCGGACAAAGTCTATACCTTTGCCGCCTGGGATGGATATTATGAAACACATGGCGTGCGCTATGAAGCCCGTTGGACTGAGTCGACCCGATATTACTCCGTCGTATTCAACGCCGGCGAAGGCGCTTTTGCCGGCGGTACGACGCAGATTACCTATCCGCCGATGGCGTACGGCGCCTTGCTCGATTTCACAGGGGAAGCCATCAACAAAGCAGCCAAACCGGCCGATGTTTACACCACCTTCAAACTCTCCGGCTGGGAGGACCAGGACGGAATATTCTATACCACGGCAGACACCCTAACCATTACAAAAGACATTACCTTTACCGCCGTGTACGAGGTTGATGAGCAGGTTCTTTACACCGTCACACTCAACGCCGGTGCGGGCGAATTCCCGGACGCAACATCTATCAAGACGTTCAGCGGCGCTTACGGCGAGAACACGAACATCGTTGTCGATGACCCGGTTTGGGACACCAACTATGCCAACCTCTACTATGTTTTCTCGGGCTGGTCGCAGACCATCCCCGCGGTGTTCACGCAAAATGTTACCATTACCGCGCAGTACAACACGGTTTATTACGAGTTCACCATCACCTTTGACGCCGGCACCGGAATCTTCGCCTCGACGGGAACAAATCTATTGACGCAAACCTATCATTACGAAGACGCCGTTGTGATGAACGAAATCCCCGTCAAAGCAGAGGACGAGTTTTTCACCTACACCTTCAACGGCTGGAATTATTCCTTTATTCCGGTTACCTTCGACAGAACCTATACCGCGACCTATCTGGCCGAAAGGAAGGGCGGCACCCTGCCGACGGCGGGCATCACTGTCACCAACGGTGTCATCACCGAAGACATCTGCACGGGCAGTATTCCCGGCTACACCTACGACATGGTTCTGACGTATGATGGCCTGAATACCTATCCGCTGCTCACCGTAACGGGCGACGGCCTGACGTTCAGCGGCACCAGCGATAAGGTTTATATCGTTGTAGAAGATGGTGTATTCGATGTTACGTTTAATAGCCTCTCACTTTCCGGCGCGTTTACATTCAGCGACGCGCCGCTGGTGTTCCCTTCCGATTCGGGCGGTGTTGAAACAACCGTCACCATCTGGGGCAGTTGTGCCTTTGCCAATACCCAGACCGGCCAAACAGCCATACGCTGCGACAGAGAAGTGGTATTCGAAGGCGCGGACGCGTTGGCAACGCTGACGGTATCGAGCACGGATGCGGTGACCATCTATTGTGAAAAAGGCATCGCGGTCAACAACCTGCAGATGAATGTCGACTCGGCGCTTGTTGACAGCGAGGCCTGGGCGGCCGCCTTTATGGGCGACGGCGGGAGCGCGTGCGTTTGCTCTTTCAATAACGCCTTGGTCGATATCACCGCGGGCGGGGATGTCTTCGCGGTCGCGTTCGGCTCGGTCGAAATGATTGACACCGTGTTTAATGCCACCTGTGCGGGCTTGCTGGGCGGTGCTGATGATTTCTTCATCCTCAACAATGCGGCGCTGACGGTGGAGTCAAAGGGCTTGTATGTCGGCGGCAATATGACCGTGCGCGGGAACAGCGCGGTCGACTTTGTGTCGATTGACAGCGCCGCTCCGGTCATCTTCATCGGCGGCTCACTGCTGTTTGAGGATTTCACCGGTTCTTTCGACGTGTGTTATAACGACTCGGCGGCGGCTGAACCCGCGGTTAAAGCCGGTTTCGGAATCACCTTTACGGTTGACGGCATTGACGCGCTTGATTCCTATGACTTTGATGGCGCGCAAATAAAAATGCTGACCGATGGTGATGCAAATGAATACTACACTTTTGCCGTTCTATCCTCCGGTGTTTTTGTCCCAGATGCTTTTGTATCGGTCGCGCCGGTAACTGCCGGAATAAAAGCGGGGAAGCTGCAAACCCTCAAATAACAAAACGCCCAAACTGCTAAGGGTAACTCAGCGAGCAAGGAATACCTTGCGGAATGATGTTTTGCAAGCAGCCGGAATGAGAATTAATCTCCTTATTTCGGCTGTTTTTCATTGAAAAAGAGATGCAAACTTGATACTATGTTTCAGTAAGGTTTTATTCAAGCTTACTTTGCTTAATCGGTATTATCCATTTTGAAAATATTTTAAAAAAGGGGAGTATTGCTTATGCGGTATTTATTCGTCAGATTTTGGTCTGTCATCACTGCCGCGGTGTTATTTGCCGTCTCTGTTTTAGGCGGGGTGTTCGGCTTCGGCACTCCAAAGCAGTACTTCGATTCTTTGAGTGAAACGGAGCTGAATTATTATCTGGACCGCGCTGTCAGCCACTTCTTTTTTTATAGTATGGATGCCGGCTATATTACCGCGAGCAAGCAGTTTGTGTTGAATACCGGCGCGAAGTATATTGCCCGCGCGAGCACTATGTGGGGGATGTACAGTTCCGACGCCGATTTGATAGCCCGCCAGGCGGCAGCCATCGCGGATGTCCACGCGTCCGACCCGGAAATCATTTTTGAGGCCTGCATTTTTGAAACGGTGTTTACTTCCGTCGAGCAAATTCCGATACCCGCCTTCGTGTTTGAAGCGTTCGGGCTTGAGCCGGAAAACCGGAACTTCGATTATGAATCAATGATTTTTGCAGACGGGAAGTACGTTGACCAATGGGGCGCCGGCGGCAGCGTGCCGGATATCACGAGGATTGACACGCAGATGTTTTTCTATTACCGGGCAACGCTGTTTATTGACGCGGGCTTTGAAGGGCTGCATATGGGGCAGATTCATCTGTATGCCTCGGCGGACAAAAACTATAAAATTACGACAAATTTGCATAACATGATACACGCTTATGCTGCCGATAACGCCCGCCGCGGCTGGGTTCTTCTTAATGCGCACACTTTCGGGGATGTCGGTTCCGACGGGCTGCTGCTGTTCGATTTTCACAGCTACCCTTCCAGAATCAACGAGCCGAAAGGCTCGGTTGCGCATGCGGCAACCGCAGACAATCCGCAGCGTGTCATGTATGGTATTGGTGAGTTGGATTCGATTTACGGCAAAAGCAGGGGCGGCAAGACACACGCCGGCTGGTTCACGGATATGCTGCCGTATCTGGTTGAGTTGGATAACTGGGCCGGTTACAACCCCGATTTGCTGGACATTCCCGACCGCGCTTCCATTTGGACTTGGGGTTTTGATGAAATCAGCTGGTTTGCCAATCAACCGACAAGCTATCAAACCGAGTTCCTTGATTACGCTTACAATTGGATTACCTCCGTCGATGGGGGCAAAGGGCATATTGCCATGCCCGGCACACGCACCGCGGCGATTAAATCCGGCGGTACAATACCGCAGATAACCTTCTTCCCGTTTATGCCGGCGGATTATCCGGGCGGCTCCGGCGTTGAAGAAATCATCAAATCGGTCTGGCAGTAACCTTGACAACAGTCGTTTTCGTGTTAACATATCCATATGATAAAAAAGTCAGGGGGATTTATTGTGGCAGAAATCATCGCGAGGAGGCAGTTTGACCCGCTCTTCATTTGGCTGGACATTGCGTTTCTACTTGTTTTTGCGGCGCTTCTTATTTTTAAGAAAAAGTACATGACACTCATTATCGGCGTACTCAGCGGCATTCTCTATATGGTTGTCGATTTCGGCTTGTTCCATTTGGTTTTTCAATCCAGGGAGATTTTTAACGGGTACAGTCTGTTTTGGGTGCTTTTATGGATGTCTATGAGCTACGGGTTTACCAATTTTGTTTGGATTTGGCTTTGGATTTCCAAAGACAAACGGCTTTTCGAGTGGACGCTGCTGATTTTAGCCTGGTGGGTTTGCAATCCGATGATTGCCAACACCTTTGGCGGTTATGCTGACCCGGTCATCATTCAGCGAACCACAGGCAGTTACCACGGTTATATGGCTCTGATTATGTTTGCCGGATACCTCGGTTTAATTATTTGGAATTTAACACAAAAGGATAAAAAATGCCGCATCAATATCCCATGGCTGTTAGCAATCGGTATATTGGTCCAGTTCGGCTGGGAAGCGGGCTTGCTAATCGGCGGAATCCGCAGTGCGGGGTTTGCCTCCATGTCGGACAAACTCATGACAACCGTGGTCAACTCCCTGGTGGAAACAAACCT
>CAYUWQ010000075.1:0-8283 GCA_964448455.1 uncultured Eubacteriales bacterium
TTTGTACCCGAACAGGATTCACAGGTGCGCGTGCTGCTTGCCACGCGGGATGATATCTTCAACAACTATACACAGTCGGATTTTGAAAAAGTCTTTACTATATATTTTGATTTGGTTAAAACCGAACAAGTGCCGGAAAGCGAAAGAACCATATATTTGTACAAAAAAAAGGAAGATACGCATGGCTAAACTGAAAAACCGGATACTTTTCTTCAGCGCGGCGGTGTTGCCGGTTGTTCCGATGCTTTATCTGTTCAATCAAAATGCCAAGTATTTGTCTTTTGCCCAGGTGTTCATTGCAATTTTGGTGCTTGCCGCTTTATCATCGGCAGCATTCGCGGCGTTCAAGGCTGTATTTCACTCGGATTTGACAGCCTTTTTTGCCTGCCTGGTGATGAACATTGTGCTATTTTCATACAACAGCTTGTACTATAACTATTTTTATACAAGCAAATATGCGCACGCAGGGCTCCTATTGATTCCGCTTATACCATTTATCATGGCGTATTTTTATAATAAGCTGACAAAGGGAAAGCGCGCGGAGCATTTGCCGAAAATCATAGCGGTTATCGTTTCGATTATGCTGGTCATTAACATTTTTAATACTGCAGCAAATGTTTTTGATTCAAACAATATAAAGGCTGCGCACCAATATAAGCTGGATTTTATGACGGACGACACATTGCCTGCATCGAATGTTTACTGGATTTTATGCGATGGCATGCTCGGCTTTGATGCCATGAAAAAGTATTTTAATGAACCGCAGGACGAAGTGAAAGAATATCTGCATGAGCGGGGATTCGCAATAAACTCCGGCGCTATGCTGGAATCCGGCCACTCAACAAGAATTGCTATTCCCGCGCTGATGTGCCCGGCGTATACGGATAAATATCTTAGCGGTATTATTACGGATCACCAAAAAGCGATGGAACTGAACTATTCATCGGATTCCGAAATGTTCCATGCCCGTTATTATAATGAAACAATCAATGCGTTCCGTGCAAGGGGATATGCAACGGTTTCAATGTCGTTGGATGAAGATGTGTTTTTTCCGACGACGGACTATTTTTATTATGTTGCCGCGCATTATACACCCGATAAGGAATATGCTGATTTGCCGTATTATGTAAAGTCGACAACGGGAGACAGTTCCTATTTGGAATCAAGATTCTTCGCGATGCATTTGGGGGATGTGTTGCTCGGCGGTATTCCGGATATCGTGTACGATTTTTTGAATAAAAATAATGTTGCGCGGCATCAACTGACTGCCGATATGAATGCTATGAAAGATCTGTTGCCCCCTGATGTCAATGCGCAAAAATACGAAGTCCTTATCAGCAGCATTTACGATTCGCTGTATTCGGAAGAAATCAGACAACCGAAGTTCACTTTGCTTCATGCGTTTATGGCGCATTATCCGCTTTGCTTTGATGAAAACGGTGCTTTCGTTAAAAATATTAACAGCATTAACGCGTACCCCGGGCATCATAAATTTGCTGTAAAAAATCTGATGATAATGATTGATTTGATTTTATCGGCTGACCCGGACGCGGTCATCGTATTGCAGGCAGATCATGGGCTTCATGGTCAAACCCAACAGAGTATAGCGAAGGCTTTCGGCGGCGACCCGGATGCGGCACTGGATATTTGGAACAATGTGTTCAGCGCGATACGCGTGCCGGAAAAATTCAAAAACGGCAGCGAGCGGTTTGCTTTGGAAACACCGCTGAATATGTCGCGTTACCTCGTTAACAGTTTTGTCGGCCAAAACTATGAGTACGCAACCGCTGATTAATTTCGTAAGAATTGTGCAGACACTAAAAAACTTTTTAAATTGTAAGTTTTTTACAAAAAAAGTGTTGACAGGTGTCAATATATGTGGTATATTCTCATTGTAAATCGAATATTTCTTGTATCGGCAAACTTGTCTAAAGGCAAGGGCGCAAAACTATAGGGCCTAAAGATTGAAAAATCTATGGCAGCCAGCTGCCGGGTAACTCCGTTAAAGTTTGCAAACTTTTGTTTGTATTTTAACAGGCAGCTGAAGAGGATTCGGTTGTCTGTTTTTTATTTTTGCTTTTCTCAATAATACCATTTGTATATAAAATTAGAAAGTTTTATTGAAAAACTGTTGACATTCATGGGACTCTATGATATTATTGCTGCAAAGTACAAATACTTTACAAATTGTTTTTGAATTATTTTGTCTGTTACACAATACATAATAGTGGCTCATGTATTGAACAAGAGCAGATTTCGCAGAACAAATCAATCCTTTTACTTGCTGCAAGTATGACACCCTTACACATCCGGAGGTTATGAATTGCTGTTTGATTATTTGGCCGGTGCGGCTTTGGGTCTTTTGGCGGGTTTTATATTTAACCGGTTTGCGGTGATGCAAATCGCCAAACGCACCACGGACAAGCAAAAACAAGACGCGTTAAAAAAGCCGATAGTTGTCATAGGATGGATGTTCGTCTCCGCGCTGTTGTTCGCAGCGGTTATAGCCAGGCAAGATGGTCAGATACAGGCAAAAACAGTTGAATACCTGATTTATGTTTCGATTCTCTTGAATATTTCGGCTGTTGATTTTTTAATCCGCAAAGTACCCAACGAGCTGCTCCTGTTGCTGTTGCTTGCAAAATCAATATTTATCGCGATTGAATTGTTCAATAAAGTGCAGTTGTATCAATCCTTGGCAACCCCGGCAATCGGTTTGGCAGCCGGTCTGGTTCTTTTCAGCATTCCTTCGCTTATCAAAATTCCAATCGGCGCGGGTGATGTCAAACTTTCAGCGGCAATCGGTTTTTGTCTTGGTTATTCCCTGTATTTTCAGTCCATGGCGCTTATGTCGGTGATGCTGCTTGCATACTTAGCATTCCTGTTGATTACCAAAAAGGGCAGTATCAAAACGCTTACATCCATGGGTCCCTACCTCGCATTCGGTTCCGTATTAACGATGCTTTTTCCGCTGACAAATACACTGGCAAGGTAGTTAAAGCATCTTAATAATAGGTTTTACAAAACAGGCATCAAACAAACTAAAAAATGAGGAGGAAAATTTCAATGAAAAATCTTATCGCATGGTTCAAGGATGAAGAAGGCCAAGGTATGGTAGAATATGGTCTGCTCGTCGCTCTCATCGCGCTCGTCGTCGTTGCCGCTCTTCTTATCTTAGGTCCCAGAATCGCCAATATGTTCAATGACGCTGGCGATAAACTCACCACAGCAGCAGCAGCAGGCACCTGATTTTAAACGAAAAATTTTTAAGCTCAAAGCGCCGTATGATGCGGCAAAATAAAACGCTTAATTAAGGACACGGGAGCAAGGCTTGCTAATGATGCCGGCAGGCATTGCTCCCCAACTTAATTCATCATGGCAGTCAGCGGAGAATTCGTTCTCTCGAATCGGAATTTTTAAGAGCAGGGACGAAAACCTGCTCTTTTATGCTATAATGTTCCCGGGGGTGGTATTTTAATGAAAAAGTTTAGGCGTGAAACAGGGCAGTCCGTGCTGGAATTCGCGTTAATCCTGCCGATATTGCTGATCATTATCGGCGGTATTATTGATTTTGGCTGGTTGTTCTATAATCAATACGCGCTCAACAACGGCGCGCGCGAAGGAGCCCGCTATGCTGTTGTAAACGCAAGCCATCAAAATTCCGAAGATATGATAACAACAAAAGTCAACAGCGTTTTACCGGCATCCGCCAAAAACGGTTTGGTCGTTTCGGTAACCTGGTCCAATACGACGACCAGGATATTGGGCGATGTTGAAGTGAAGCTGAGTTCAAATCTGCAGATCTTAACGCCGGTACTCGGCGTATTTTATGATAATCAGATTGTTCCGCTCACCGCGAAGGTAATTATGAAAGTGGAGTCTTAGCAATATAATTGACAAAAAACAAAAATTGATATATATTGTAATTAATTAAATTATGTAAAACACGAAAGGCAGTTGTACGGATGAAAAAGGTATATTTGATTGCCACATTTGTGGCGATAATCGCCGGCATAGCGACTTACTTTTTTGCCACGCAGATTGAAAAAAAACAGACAATCAAGGACCAGCCGATGAGCACTGTGGTGGTCGCTGTTGACGCGATTCCTGCAAATACAGTTATCACAGCGGAGATGATCTCCCTCCAGCAGTATATAACTTCATCGGTGGTTCCGCTTGCAGCGACCAAATCGGAAGATGTCGTTGGCAAAATCAGCCGTTATCCGATTGTCAAAGGTGAGCAGCTCATCACCGAAAAGCTCAATGCTGTGGGTGTGGATGCTAAAAACACAGCGCTTTCTTACCAGTTGAAGGAAGGTGAGTATGCCTATACAATCGCGGTCGATTCGGTACAGGGCGTTTCGGGCTTTATCAGCAAAGGCGACTATGTCGATATCTTTTTCACAAAGCTGCCAAACGGCGCAACGGAGTTTGTGACGGAATTAATCATGGCGGATGTCAAAGTGCTTCGCATTTCCAACTTTGCGACCAACTACGCGTCCGAAGCCCCGAAAGCCGCGCCGATAACAGCCTATTCCGAAGTGGTTGTCAGTTTAACAAAAGACCAAATTCTTCAGCTGTCATCAAAACTGGCTGACAGCGGCAGTTTACGCCTTGCGCTAAAACCGATCACTTCCGCTCCGCCTGTGGTTCAGGCGGAAACAACCGCAGCACAGCCGGCTGAAACAACAAGCCAAGCAAATTAATGATACAGATTATTTATAGATCGGGGTACTTGTTTTGGAAAAACTTAATGTTGTAGTGTTAACAGAGGACATGGATTTGAGAATCCATGTAAAAAACCGTCTGCCGGGCGATGCTTTTGTTATATCCGGTTATTCGGATTTCAGCAGCGCCGCTGTGCTTAAAATCGAAAGTATGTTTCCGGATGTTATCCTGTGCGCCGTCAAAGGCGATGTGGACAACACAAAGCTGTCCTTCATCCAAAACATCTATTGCACGGTAGTCGGTTGTGTGATTATTTTAATGACCGACTCCATGAGTGTTGACCTGGTTAATTCAGCCGCCAAAGCCGGCATACGCCAGGTGGTAGAAATGGATATTGAACCGCATGAACTCGCGGAAAGCATCATTCTGGCAGCATCCTTGGAACGCCAGCGTTCGTCGGATTTAAAAATGGGGTCCCGCACCCGCTCGCGTGTTATCGGGTTTTTCTGCGGCAAAGGCGGCACCGGCAAAACCACCATGGCAGTCAATACAGCGGCTGCGCTTGCAAAAAAAGGCAAGCGTGTCATGCTCATTGACTGCGACCTGCAGTTCGGCGATGTGAACCTGCTGCTGGATTTGGAGCCAAAGGATACAATTGTCGAACTCGTGCAGGAACGCGGCGGCATTATGATTGACAATATCCGGACTTTTTCGATGATTCACAGTTCCGGTTTGAGCGTGCTTTGCGCGCCCAAAAGCGCCGAGTTCGCGGAGCTTGTCACCGCGCGGCATATCGAAACGATTATTGATGTTCTGCGCCCCTACTATGACTATATTGTCATCGATATGGCCCCGGCTTTTTCCGATGTGACAATTGCGGCGATTGAAAACTGCGACGAATTGATGCTCATTTACAACCTGGAGATTCTTTCGCTCAAAAACGCGAAAGTTTGCCTGCAGATTTTGGAGCAGCTGCAGCAACGGGATAAAGCGCGCCTCGTTATCAACAAGAATATCAGCAGCCTGATTAAAGTTAAGGACTTTGAAAATATGTTTGAATCGCCCGTTTTCGGCGTAGTCAGCAATGACATCAAAACCGCGAACATCTGCCTGAACAAAGGGCAGCCGATTGTGATAGCCATGCCCAAAACACCGATTGCGAAAGAAATGACCGCCATCGCGCAAAAGCTGATCATCAAAGCATAAATTCATCAAATATTGGAGCGTTGCTATGAGCCTGCTTGACAGAATGGAAAACCAAAAATCAAACACCAAACCGGGCAATCCCGGCGAATCTGACGAGAAATTGTTGGACCCCTATCTGTTAATAAAACGCAAAATTCACAGCGATATCATTGACAGCGTCAACAAAAAGGGCAAGGCCAATGTCGACCGCGAAATGATGCGGCAGTTCATCAATGACGCCGTCAACAGTGACGAAAACAATATCCCCCGTGTTGACCGCATCCGGATAGCGGTTGAAATTTTTAATGATATTATGGGTTACGGTCCCTTGGAAGAGTTGCTGGACAACCCGGATTATTCCGAAATCATGGTCAACGGCCCAAACCATGTCTATGTGGAAAGCGCCGGCAAGCTGGAACTCACGGGCATCACTTTCCGTGATGACGCGCATGTCATCAATGTAATCGACCGCATCGTTTCGCAAATCGGCCGCCACATTGATGAGTCAAGCCCCATGGTGGACGCCCGTTTGCCGGACGGTTCGCGTGTGAATGCCGTGATTCCGCCAATTTCGCTTGTCGGCCCGGTGCTGACCATCCGTAAGTTCGGTAAAAAACCGATAACAGCCAAAAAGCTTATTGAATTCGGTTCTATTTCACCCAAAATGCTGGCTTTTCTGGAAGCATGCGTGAAGGGCAAACTCAACATCATTGTCTCCGGCGGTACCGGCAGCGGTAAAACGACGCTGCTCAATGTGCTGTCCTCCTTCATACCGGAAAACGAAAGAATTGTAACTATTGAAGACGCCGCGGAGCTCCAGCTTAAGCAGGAACACCTGGTTACCCTTGAAAGCCGCCCGTCCAACCTCGAAGGCAAAGGCGCCATTACTATCCGCTCACTTGTCAAAAACGCTCTGCGTATGCGGCCTGACCGCATTATTGTCGGCGAGGTCCGTTCGGAGGAAACGCTGGACATGCTCCAAGCTATGAACACAGGCCATGACGGTTCACTAACCACAACACACGCGAACTCCCCGCGCGACACCCTCGCGCGTATTGAGACTATGGTGATGATGTCCGGTATGGAATTGCCGCTCAAAGCGATTCGCGACCAGGTGGCGTCCGCTATTGACTTGATTATCCAGCAAAGCCGTCTGCGCGACGGCACCAGAAAAATTACGAGCGTATCCGAAATCGTCGGTATGGAAGGCGATGTCGTGAGTATGCAGGAATTGTTCGTTTACGAAACCGAGGGCAAGATGGACAGCGGCGGCAAGTTCAAAGGCCAGTTCCGCGCGACCGGTGTACGCCCTTACTGTACCGAAAAAATCAAACAGAACGGAGTGCCGATTAATAATGACTGGTTCTCAAATTAGCGCTATTATATTCGCCGTCGCTCTGTCTGCTTTTTCCTTTGTTATTACTTATATATTTGTAGCTCAGGTGACCGCTAAAAAACGGCAAATATCACAGCGCGTTGGCAAAATCGTCCCCAAACCAAAATCGGTCCTGGCGGAAATGAGGGACAGCGACCCCGAAAAACGCAGAGGCGGGAAGCGGAAGTCCATTATTACCAACAAAAAGTTTTTGGATGTGGTATATAACGAGCTGATTTTAGCCGACATTAAGATGAAACCTGAAGAATTCGGCGTTCTGTGGCTGGTGCTCGCATTTGTGCCTTCCGGATTAATGGGTCTTTTTGGCGGCAAGCTGCTCTCCTCGGCAACCCTGGCAATAATCGGCGCCTGGCTCCCGCTTTTTGTTATCGGCCACCGTAAAAAGAAAAGGACGCTCGCTTTCGAAATTCAGCTTGCCGATTCCCTTATTATTATCTGCAACTGCCTTCGTTCCGGCCTTTCGTTTCAACAGGCGATGGAAGCGATTGTCAAAGAAATGCCGCCGCCGATCAGTATAGAGTTCGGCCGCACTTTGCAGGAGATGCAGTACGGCGTTCCCCTCGAAGACGCGCTCAACAACATGGCAGGCCGCATAAAAAGTCCGGATTTAATGCTGACGGTTTCCGCAGTCAATATTCAGCGGCAAACGGGCGGTAACCTTTCCGAAATACTTGAGATTATTTCGGAAACCATCAAAGAGCGCATGAAAATAAAAGGGGATATCCGCACGATGACGGCGCAGGGCAGAATATCCGGCCTGGTCATCGGCGCTCTGCCTGTGGGACTCGGCGCTCTGCTTGCGTTGATGAACCCCGATTATATGACCGTGCTTTTTACCGACCCCCTCGGCCGGGTTATGATAGGTGTCGCGGTGCTTATGGAACTCACCGGGTTCATGATAATTAAAAAGATTGTCAATATTAAATACTGATATTCGGGCTTTGTAAAAGAGGTGTTCGCATGGAATTTTTTGTATTGAGCATGACGGCGCTTGCGTTTTTTGCGTCGGTCATCATCTTCGGCTATTTTGGCAA
>CAYUWQ010000076.1:0-8250 GCA_964448455.1 uncultured Eubacteriales bacterium
CTGGGCACATAATCGCCGGTTTGATTCAAACATTCCTCATTCCTGTCGGACAGCGGAACATAACTGCGCGGGAGCGAAACGCTCTTGTACGCGGGGCGCATAATCCGCCCGCCGGTCAGCAGTTCTTCCATCCTGTGCGCCGCCCAGCCGGAAACACGCGCGATGGTAAACAAGGGCGTGTATAAATCCTCCGGGATTTTCAGCATTTTATACACCAGGCCGGAGTAGAGGTCGACATTGGCGCAGATTTTCTTTTTGTCACCCTTGGCTTTATAGAAGATTTCGGGCGCGAGCCTTTCAACCATCTCAATGAGCCGGAACTCATCGCCGAAGCCCTGCTCCTGCGCGAAATTCGCCGCGTTTTGTTTTAAGATGACCGCCCGCGGGTCGCTGAGGGTGTACACCGCGTGACCCATGCCGTAAACAAGGCCGGAGCGGTCGCCGGCTTGCCGGTTGATCAGTTTAACCAGATAATCGGCCACCTGGCCTTCATCAAGCGGGTTGGCAATCTCTTCCTGCATGAGTTTGATCATCTGGGCAACTTTTATGTTCGCGCCGCCGTGTTTGGGGCCTTTGAGCGAGCCGATGCCCGCGGCAATGGCGGAATAGGTGTCCGTCCCGCTGGAAGTCAGCACGCGTGTGGCAAAAGTGGAGTTGTTGCCGCCGCCGTGTTCCGCGTGTAAAATCAGGCAAAGGTCCAGCAGGCGGGCTTCCTCGGCGGTGAACTTGCGGTCGGAACGGATAGAGTTCATCACCGTTTCGGCCGTGCAGTATTGCGGTTTCAGCGGATGAATGTACATGCTCTTGTGGTAGTAATGCCGCCTTTTGACCTGGTAGGCGTAACTCATAATCGTCGGCAGCTGCGCAAGGATCTGAATGGACTGCCGCAGCACATTTTCTATCGAAGTATCATCGGGATTTTCATCATACGAATACAGCGCCATCACCGAGCGCGCAAGTTTGTTCATAATGTCGGGCGAAGGCGCTTTCATGATCATATCTTCAATGAAATCCTCCGGCAATTCCCGGCATTCGGTCAGTATGGTATTAAAAGAACCGAGTTGTTCTTTGGTCGGCAGACAGCCGAACAGCAGCAGCCAGGACACCTCTTCAAACCCGAAACGGTTTTCCGCCAGGCAGCCGTTGATAATCTCCGTCATATCGATGCCGCGGTAGATCAGCCTGCCCTCTTTGGGCACACGCTCGCCGTCGCTGATGTAATAACCCTCGACACTGCATATTTTAGTCAGCCCCGCCATCACGCCCGTACCGTCCGGATTGCGCAGCCCCCGTTTTACACCAAAACGGTCAAAATCATCCGGGTTGATTTTATGTTCCTTTTCCAGTTCCGCGCGGAGGAGCTTGATGGTTTCATTTGAGATTGGAGAAATGTAATTGGACATTTCTTCACCGCCTATAATTTAAGATTATTTAATATAATACATCACCGCTGCCGTTCAAGTCAAGCAAAGCATTAAAAATGCCGGCCTGACGCGAATGCCAGACCGGCTATGACAGGTTGTTCGTTGGCAAAGCATTTCCGCCGGCTTACGCGAGGCGGTGGATAAACAGACCGCTGAGCAGTTTTGGCTCAAACCAGGTGGACTTGGGCGGCATAATCTTGTCCGCGTCGGCAATCGCCATGAGCTCGTCAATCGTGGTCGGGCACATGGAAAACGCGAGTACCATGTCCTCCCCCGCCCTGCGTTCAAGTTCCCCGAGCCCGCGGATACCGCCGACAAAGTCAATGCGTTTGTCCGTGCGCGGGTCATCGATACCGAGGACCGGGGCGATCAAATTATCCTGCAAAATCGACACATCGAGCCTGCCGACAGGGTCCGTATCGTTATAAGTTCCGGTTTTCGCCGTTAATTTGTACCACTTGCCGCCATAATACATGCCAAAGGTGTGCTTTTGAACCGGTTTATACGGCGCCGCGGCGCCGGTGTCTTCCATGTCAAATTTTTCTTTGACTTTGTCGGCAAAGGCATTAAAATCCAGCCCGTTTAAATCTTTAATCAGCCGGTTGTAGTCCATAATTTCCAGTTCGTTCTGCGGGAATGCCACGGCGAGGAAAAAGTTAAATTCCTCCTCCCCGGTATAACCCGGATTCGCAGCCCTGCGCTTTTTGGCTACGCTCACGGCCGAAGCCGCGCGGTGGTGACCGTCGGCAATGTACAGGTATTCGGTCTGCTCGAATTCCGCCGTAATCCTTGCGGTCAGCGCCTCGTCGTCAATCACCCAGACCGTGTTCGCGATGCCGTCCCCCGTCACAAAATCATAGACAGGCTTGTTGCCGGTTTTATATGCTTCAATCAAGGCCGCAAGTGTCCGGTTTTCCCTGTAAATTAAAAAAATCGGTCCCGTGTTCGCGTCCAGGGTGTCGACATGGTTTGTTCTGTCCGCTTCCTTGTCCGCGCGGGTTAATTCGTGTTTCTTTATCCTGTTGTTGAGGTAATCGTCCGCCCCCGCGCAGCCGACCAGCCCCGTTTGGCTGCGGCCGTTCATAATCTGGCGGTATATGTAAATGCGCGGCTGTGTGTCCTGCACGCATATACCGTCTTGAATGAGTTTTTCCAGGTTGCTTTTCGCTTTCAGGTAAACTTCCCGGGTATAGAGTCCGGTGCCCGGCGGCAAGTCAATTTCCGCCTTGTCCACATGTAAAAATGAATAAGGCTTGCCGGCGGCCATCGCGCGGGCTTCCTCGCTGTTCATGACATCATAGGGCAATGCCGCCACATCGGCGGCATGTTCCGGCACCGGGCGCACGCCCCGAAAAGGTCTGAATACTGCCATAGATATTGTTCCTCATTTCCTGTTAAACTGAACCTGTTGCCAATGGCAATAGTTTACAGCGAATTGTTCTATCTTTCAACCGTTTAACAAAAAAAAGACGGAGGCGGACAAAAGTCCGCCTCCTCCGGTGTGTTTTTTCGCAACGAATCAGTTGATGCCGAGCAGGTTGTTAACCGTTACACCAAGGACCTCCGAGAGAGCCTTGAGCTCGAAGTCTGTAACATAACGCAGCTGACCTTCAAGTTTGGAGAGACCCGAAGCATTCAGGTCAATACCCTTGATTTGAAGCTGTGTGAGGAGATCCTTTTGTTTCATGTTGATGGATTTGCGCTGTTGTTCGATTTTGGCGCCAACGATGTTGCGGTCGCCGAGAGCTTGTTTTCTGATTCTCATCATCTTACCTCCTTCATTTATTTTGCTTTGTTGTTTTTCGCTGTCCCCAGCGTTGAACTATAAGCGGGTGAATTTTACATATTGTATATTTATTTTACCCCGCCAATCACAAAGTACAATGTTTTGTCCTGTGTGATTGACTACATTATATCACTATCGGAACATACAGTCAAGCATTATTCTAAAAATAAATTGACGGGGTGAACATTTATCACATAAGTGATAGGTTATTTTTCCTCTTTCATGGATTGATTGTTTGTTTTGCACATATTATATGTTATTTTTCACATAATTTTATTTATTTTTCATTTTTTTCGCTATTGTAAGCCCTATTCAGACTTCATTCAGTGATGAACTTTCTGTTAACAAACCGTCATTTTTCCGGTGAAAGATTGTGAATCGGCAGTTGAACTGCAATTTATTTTTTGTGAATTCTGCTTTTAGTGTCTTTTTCATGTTCGATATTTGATACAAAAAGTATAATTTACTTTCAACACGGCACAATAACCCGGCCGGCAAAAGACAGTGTTTATTCGGCGGAAACTGTGATATAATCATATCTGAAAAAGCCGCCTGTTTGGTGCCGGTTATGTCCGCGGCGATTCAATCAGTCTGCAATAAAGAGGTGTTCGAATGAAAACCGGAGATTATCACACAAGGAACCTGACCATGCTTGTCGATTTTTATGAGTTTGCCATGGCGAACGGTTACTATGCAAGCGGCTGCAAGGATACGGTTGCTTATTTTGACATGTTTTTCCGCAGCACGCCCGATTCCGGCGGATTCGCGGTAATGGCGGGTGTCGAACAGTTTATTGATTACCTGGAAAACCTGCGCTTTTCCGCGCGGGATATCGAGTTCTTGCGGAGCAAAGGGTGCAATGAGGATTTTTTATTTTACCTTGCCGGTTTCGATTTTGCCTGCGACATTTGGGCTGTGCCGGAAGGCACGCCGATTTTCCCCGGTGAGCCGATTGTCACCGTACGGGGTCCCGTGATACAAGCGCAGTTCATCGAAACGATGCTGCTCCAGTGCATCAACCATCAAACGCTCATTGCGACAAAAGCGAACCGGATTGCGAGAGCCGCGCAGGGGCGCAGCGTGTTTGAGTTTGGTGCCCGGCGCGCGCACGGCGCGGACGCCGCCCTTTATGGGGCAAGGGCCGCTTATATCGGCGGGTGCGCCGCGACATCCTGCACGCTCGCGGAAACCGCGCTGGGCGTGCCTGCTGCCGGCACAATGACGCACAGCTGGGTGCAGATGTTTGACAGCGAACTGGACGCTTTCCGCGCTTTCGCGCGTGAATACCCCGACAACTGTTCGCTGCTGGTGGACACTTACAACACGCTCAAATCGGGGCTGCCCAACGCAATTGCGGCATTCGACAAAGAAGTTGTCCCGAAAGGTTTCCGCCCGAAATCCGTGCGTATTGACAGCGGAGACATCGCGTACCTTTCCCGTAAAGTGCGCAAACTCCTGGACGAAGCCGGTTTTCCGGACTGCGGAATTGTCGCATCCAACTCGCTTGACGAATACATCATCCGCGACATGATCAGCCAGGGCGCCAAGGTGGATACCTTTGTTGTGGGCGAAAGACTCATCACCTCCGCTTCCTCCCCTGTTTTCGGCGGTGTGTACAAACTCTGCGCCATCGAACGCGGCGGCTCAATTGAACCGAAAATAAAGCTCAGCGAAAATGTGACAAAAATTACGACCCCGTGCTTTAAAAAAGTCTGGCGTTTGTTTGACAGGGAGTCGGGCAAGGCAATCGCGGACCTGATAACCCTTGCCGATGAGGAAATCGACGAACATGAGCCCTATGAGCTGTTCGACCCCGATTATACCTGGAAACGCAAAACGGTCGAACATTTTGTCGCCCGACCGCTGCTGAAGAAGATTTTTGAAAACGGAAAATGCGTTTATGAACGCCCGCCGCTCGCCGATATTAAAACCTACTGCGCGCAGCAGGTCGACACACTGTGGGAAGAAGTGCTGCGGTTCGAAAACCCGCACAACTACTATGTCGATTTATCGCAAATGCTTTGGAATGAAAAGAAAAGTATCATTGACAGTTGGACGGGCAAATAATACTATTCTGCATTAAAATTGTAGACGCAATTTTAATCGGCAAGCAAAGCTTGCCGTTGCGGCTGAAGCCGCAGACAGATAGCATTGAACGGTATTTCCGGCAGCAAATGCTGCCCCCGCTGTCTTTGGACAGCGGATTAAAAGATAGACTTGTCTATCTTTTAAATGGAGATTAGTATAGCCGGACGGCAAAAGAGCAAAAAGCAACGGGCGCGGTTTATCACCGCGCCCGTTGTTATTTGATGGTTTACGCAACCCAGTAACCGGAAGAACGCACAGGTGACTGAACCGGTGCAAGCACCGGCGGTGAAGGCTGCGCGCAAAGCGGGCGGGGGTTCATCCGCTGCTCTTGTAAACGGAGCCTGCGCCTTTTTTCCGCGGCTTTGCGGCGGCGGCGGTTGCGGATGTTGATGCCAATCGCGCGAAAGAGCTTGTCTTCAAACGCGATAAATTTGTCCTCATGGAGAAAACCCCAGATGATCAGTAAAATCGCGATGAGTTCGATGGTTGTTTTAACGGTAAATATGGCTGTCATCGTAATAATTCCTCCTCAAAATAACCTGAACATTTGTTCTTGCAATCACTATTATAGCATCCTTTTCGGGTTTGTCAATACAAATGTTCGATAAATTTGAGCTGTTGCGTCCCAATAATGGGACTTAACAAGATAATATGCCGACTTGCATTTTCACAACCTCATTGTATCACAAGATATAGACCTTGTCAACACCAATACCACAACAAGTAGAGTTTTCGCGCTTTTTTTTACAAAAAAACACCCGTTGCCAAACCTCTTGGTTTTTGGCGCCGGGTGAATGAAATGCAATCAGCCAAGGTTACCGTTGCGGTTTTTCCTGCTCTTTTTTGCCGGGTGTGTCCTTACGGGCGTGCCGGTCATCCGGATTCAACGCCATTTCCTTCAGGGTTTCTATCGCTTCGTCCTTATTCCTGCACAACCGGAAAAGGAGAATCGCACGCTGCTCCTGACGGTTGAGGCTTGTGAAGGTCTGCGAATTTTCGCCGTTGTGCAGGTATTCTTCCACCGATTCCCTGACCGCTTCGCGGTTATCGGCCGTGTCCTTTGTCAGCATTTCCAGCGACACATTGAAAATACAGCACAGTTTAATGAGGGTATCGACATCAGGCTTGATTTTACCGGTCTCGTAATAAGTATAGGTGGAACGGTCGATGTTCAGCAATTTGGCAACCTGCTGCTGTGTCAGCCGGTTATTTAAGCGCATCATTTTTAATGTCTGATGAATCATTTCAACCCCCTCCTTGTGAATAGAAAAAGGTTCCATATTAGTATACTATACCATTTATTCCTATCCAGTCAACTTTTTGTGACTAATGGTCACTTTCCGGCAACACGGGTGAACCCCCTACCATTGATTTTTTCCCGGTACCGCGGCCGGCAGAAAAAGCAATTTTCATCGTTTTCCGCTTGTTATTGCGGCGGCAATATGTTAAAATCTGCGTTGCGCGAAAGGGGATAAAAATATGCCGGACAGCACCGTGTTCTCAAAAACAAAATATTTCATCATTGATATGGACGGCACCTTCTACTTGGACAGCCGCTTGATTGAAGGCTCGCCGGAATTTATTGAAAAACTCAGGCAAACCGGGCGCGACTTTCTTTTTTTTACAAACAACTCTTCCAATAATGTCGGGGTCTGTGTCAACAAGCTTGCGAAAATGGGGTTCCCCGTCGACCCGGATAAAATTGTCATCTCTTCACATGTGACCATTGATTACATCAAAAGAACATATCCGGGGAAAAAAGTCTTTCTGCTGGGCAACACGCTTCTGGAAGCGGATTTTATAACGGCGGGGATCCCGCTTGTTCAAGAAAACCCTGACTTGGTTGTGCTGGGTTTTGATACCGCCATTACCTACCAAAAAATGTGGGATGCCGTAAAATTTTTAGACAAAGGCGCGGTATACATTGCTACCCATCCGGATTTAAACTGCCCTACGGCGGAAGGTTATATGCCGGACACGGGCTCGATGATTGAACTCTTCGCGGCCTCTACCGGCAGGCGGCCTGTTGTTATGGGTAAACCGATGACAGCGACGGTGGATTATATCACCCGTTTGCTGGGGTGCACCAGAGAAGAAATCGCTTTTGTCGGCGACCGGCTGGCTACGGATATCGCCATCGGCGCCAACCACGGTATTCCCTCTGCTCTTGTATTAACAGGTGTTACAACAATGCGGGAATACGAAAATTCCGGCATTCGTGCGGATGTCGTTGCCGAGCGGCTGGCCGCGCTATGCGAATACCTTTGATTTAATAATCCGCCCGTCCCGCTGAGGTTTGCCGGAAGGAGGCAGCAACATGAAGAACAACCGAACCATATACCTTGTGACCGGCGCGCTGATTGCCGCGCTTTATGCGGGGCTGACATATTTTTCGGCTGTCTGGGGGCTTGCTTACGGGTTTGTTCAATTCCGGATTTCGGAAGCGCTGACCATTCTGCCGATTCTGACCCCGGCTGCCGTTCCCGGCCTGATTGTCGGGTGTTTTATCGGCAACCTCGGGAGTCCGTACGGGATTGTTGATATTGTCTGCGGTACGCTGGCCACCGCCATCGCGGCAGTGGCAACCCGGATGCTGCGCGGTGTCCGTTTTAAAAATATTCCCTGGCTGGCGCCGCTGGCGCCCGTGCTGTTCAACGCCCTGATTGTCGGCGCGGAAATCACTTTTCTAATACCGGACAGCATAGCAAGCTTTACCGGCTTTTTAATCACTGCCGGCTGGGTAGCGCTGGGTGAATTGGTTGTGTGTTATGGCTTGGGTCTGCCGCTGGGCATGGTGCTTGAAAAAAACAAGGTGTTAAAGGTTTCGAATATGTAGAAACGGGATATTAAAATTCCGAGCGGAGCAAGTCTCAAGACCTGCTCCGCTCGTTTATTTAATTGTTTTTAAAACCAGCGGGCTTCGTTTTCTTTCCATTTATCGGCACTCTGCAG